>NZ_JBXWPN010000006.1:0-396079 GCF_059611885.1 Ruegeria sp. CDSA193
GTGGCCCGTTCGTCTATCGGTTAGGACGCCAGGTTTTCAACCTGGAAAGAGGGGTTCGATTCCCCTACGGGCTACCACTTCATCACACTCCGAACTTTTCCTGACACAGGGCCTGTACTTGCGCCCAGACGGATTTGAATTCCGGCGTGTTTTCCGCGGCATAGTGGAAGTTCTTCATCAATCCCGTAAGCTGAGTGAAGACCTGGCGTACCTCGGCCTTGTCGGCGAACTGCGCGGTGGATTGAGTGACGCCATAGACCAGTTTGAACGTCATCTTCTGACGCTCTAGCGGCACCGACGCATCCACCGGGTCAAAGGCATCCTGCTGCAGATAGACCATGTCGACAAACAGCGCCTTTTGCTGAGTCACAAAATCCTCGATCGTGACCCCTTCCTCGCCGGTCACCTGCATCATCTGGTCAACCTGTTCGCCCCTTTCGATCAATGCCAGCAAGTCGCGCACTTTGCCCGTCCATCCGGCTTCGGCGTTGGTGTCGTACCAGTCCGAGAGCTGTTCCAGATAACGCGACCAGCTGAGCATCGGATCGACCGCGGGATAGAACCGCTTATAGGCGCGTTCGGACGACAGGCCGAGGAAACACTTCACCGTGGACAGCGTCGATTGCGTGACCGGTTCATCAAAGTTCCCACCTGCCGGTGACACGGTCCCGATCAGGGTCAGGCTGCCGGTGTCCCCATCATTGGTCTTCATCGCTCCGGCGCGTTCGTACAACCCCTTGATCGAGCTTTCGAGATAGGCGGGAAAGCCCTCTTCCCCCGGAATTTCTTCGAGCTTGCCGGAGGTCTCGCGCATGGCCTGAGCCCAGCGACTGGTACTGTCCGCGATCAGCAGCACATCATACCCCATCTGGCGGTAATACTCACCCAGAGTGATCCCGGTGAAGATCGACGCCTCGCGCGCAGCTACGGGCATCGAGGAGGTGTTGCAGATGATGATCGTCCGGTCCATCAGACTGCCGCCAGTGGTCGGGTCGGTCATCTTCGGGAATTCCGCAATCGTCTCGACAACCTCACCCGCGCGTTCACCACAGGCCACCACGATCACGATGTCCACCTTGGCGTTGCGTGCAATCAGGTTCTGCAGCACCGTCTTGCCTGCGCCGAACGGACCAGGAATACAGGCCGTCCCACCGCGGGCAATCGGAAAGAACGTGTCGATCAGGCGTTGAGAGGTCAGGACAGGTTCGGTTGGATAGAGCCGCTCGGACAAGGTGCGTTTCAGAACGTTTTCCGGTAAAGCCCGCCGTACCGGCCATTTCTGCGACAGGGTCAGCGTGTGCTCACCCCCCTGTGCATCTTCAAGCCGCGCCACGATATCATGGATCATGGCCGCACCTTTCTGAACCCAAATGACTTTGTAATCCCCAACCCAGTTAAAGGGCAGCATGATCTTATGGGTAAAATGCCCCTCGGGCACCGCCCCGATGCTGTCGCCTGCAGTGACCGTGTCGCCCACCTTGACCGATGGGGTAAACGACCACTTTGCCTGAGTGTCCAGCGGCGCCACGTCCGCCCCACGCGGCAGAAAGATTCCGAATTCTGCCGCCACTTTGGCCAAAGGCGACTGCAAGCCGTCAAACACCTGCCCCAACAGCCCAGGACCAAGTTCGACCGAGAGCAGCTGCCCGGATTGTTCGACCGGGTCGCCCACGGCGACGCCATCAGTGCTTTCGTAAACCTGCACATCGGCAGTGTCGCCCCGCACCCGTAACACTTCGGCTTTCAGACGTTCCTGACGTCCACCGGGGCCGGGCCGCGTGGGCAGAATGAAAACGACCTCATTCTTGACCAGCTGTCCGGGATGGCCTGTGGCATCAGGGTTCGCCTGAATTTGTACCAGCCCTTCCTGTACCGAGACGACGCGGGCAGTAGAGGTCTGCGTGGCGGAGGTTGGGGCTGTCATGCGCTTACTCCCTCGAAATCCAAGTCGATCGCACTTGCCATGGCGTGTTGCGCCAGTTTCTCAAAGCGCGTTGCCGCGTCACGCGCATTGCTTTGCGCCCAGCGATCAAAAATATTCCAGATCAGAACATAAATCGCCACGGCTTCGAAATCGAACAGATGGCGCGCGGCGTAGCGTTTCAGTTGCTTATGGCTGACCGACAAAAGCAACCGTTCAAGCCCCAGGGGGTCATCGACATCCAGCAAGTGTTTGGCTTCTTTGATCCAGGGCATTGGGGTTTCCAGCCGAAAGGCAGGGTCGCCCCAGTTGGCTGGAATGTGTCGGCTCCAGCGTCCAATGCCATAGACGCCACTAGGTGCAGCACCCCCCTGTTTGCGCAGGCGCAGCGCGGCAACCGCCGTCCTCAAATCCATCCGTTCCATGAACAGCTTGCGCAAGGTCGGTTGTGAAATGTGCCGGAGCGCTTCTTTGCATCGCTCAATGGTCTGTGCATCCGTGGTGTTCATATCATAGTTGTTCCAGTTCAGAGCGTGTTCCATTACCTCCAGAACCCGCGCATCCGCTGGTGTCAGCGCCCGCAAGCGCCGGTCCAGCCTGAGCCGCGACAGTGGAGGTTGTTTGGCGATGAACAACCGTTCCGAGCCCGGCAGGCTGCTGATCAGCGCGATATAGGCGTCAGGGTCCGACATGTTACCGGATCACACCTTCCAAAACAGCACGAAAGCGCGGCTGCAAATGTTCCATTAACAACGAGGCGACGGCCTTATCGGTCAGATCCAGAACAACCCCCTGTTCATCAGCCCGGATGCGGATGCCATTCTGGGTGTCATCCGCGCTGTGCAGCTCAACCTGTTCCTTCAGCATTTCAGCCGTCAGTCCCAGAACGTAACGCGTCAGCTTTCCCGACTGAATATCATCGGCGTTCTGTTTGATGTCATCCTGAGTGGCGACCCTGGGGGGCAGTATGACCTGCGCGGGCCCTTCCAGTCTGGCGTCTGACGCGGCGCGACCGACGACCTCAAGGATCATTTGTTTCAGCAGTTCAGGATCAGTCATTTCTTGGGTGACCAGCCGTTCAACATCCTTGCGAAATCGATCTGTCAGACCGGCCTTCATTGTAAGCACCGCATCACGCATCGCTGTGTTCAGCGCCTCTTCTCCGGCTGTGCGATAATTATCCGCCTCGGCACGGGCCTTTTTCCGATACTCATCTACGTCGCGCTTGGCATCGGCAAGAATTTTGGCCGCCTCGGCTTTGGCATCAGCGCGCAGCTTGTCTGCATCGGCCTGACCGGCAGCCACACCATCGCTGCGCAGCTTGTCGATCAGCGCATCCACCCCATGCGAAATCATCCCGTCCTGTGCCATCAGCTAATCCCCGCGCTGATGACCAAAGCAAAGACAAAGGCAAATACGCCAAAGCCCTCGATGATTGCAGCCGGCGCAAGTGCCAGGCCAAAAATCTCGGGCTTTTCCTTGGTTGCGTTAATCGCTGCAGCACAGGCCCTTCCCTGCCAGATGCCGCAATACATCAGGGCGATGCCCGACAGGATACCGATCCCGAACAGCCCGCCTGCATTTTCAGGCGTCACATCGCGGTTCAGCGTGAACATGATGACAATACCGTAGATCACCATGGTCGATGGAAAGGCCGACACGCCGATGAACCGGCCATACCCGCCTTCGGTTTCCGTCATCGCTCCGATACTAGCCTGTCCGGCAATGGAACAGCCAATCGCGCTTGCTGCGGCGCCCAGCGCCATGGGGGCATAGATTCCCAACCAGCCCAATGTAAGTACAAGCTCATTCATTCCTGAACCTCCTTGCGGGCGAACGGGCGAAAGACGATGCCTTCATCCGGCAGGCCCCATTTAAAGAATTCGATGTAATTGAGACGTAATCCGTGAACGACGCCGCTCATCATGGCGAGCGCGAAATTGAGGATATGCCCGGCGATCAGGATCAACACTCCGAACAGAAGGCCCAGTCCTTTCAGGGACTGCATCACCGAGACCGCCAGATCGTTGAACGTGATCGCCAGCGAAGCCGAGGCCAGCCCCAGCGCAAACAGGCGCATGTAGCTAAGCACATCGCCAAAGGCCCCCATCGCCCCGGCCAACCCCTGCACGCCCTCTATCAGGCGCCACAGCCAGTCAGAGGGTTTGGCAATCTCGCGCTCGCTGGTGAACAGAAGGATCGCCAAGGCCCCAGCGATCATGATCGCGGCCCCCGGTGCTGTGGGTTCCCCTTTCATATAGCTCAGCCACAGTATGAACCCGCCGATCAACACCGCGATCCAGCCAAGATTGGCGACGGAACTGCGCCGCCCCCAAGACGCGCGTGCTGCAAGCGCATTCGCCAATATCAGGTGCAGAACGCCGACCACGATTGAAATCATCATCATCGAGTCGAAATTGTTCAGGTCCAACAGCTTGAGTTTCCCCCAGATCGTGCCCGAGGTCGGGGAAGCGCCAAAATAGCTTCCAACCAAAATCCCGTACAGGACCGTCGCGCCCGAGATGATCAGACCATAAAGCCGCCACGATCTTTTCGCCGGTGTATTGTCGAGACGTTTCCAGAAGGCCAACAGCCCCAGCAGGATAACCAGGCCATAGCCGGCATCCGCAACGATCATCGCAAAGAAGATCGCGAACGAGACGGACACGATTATGCTGGGGTCCCATTCTCGGTACCCAGGAACCTGATAGAACAGGGCAAGGTCTACCGCCGCACTGAGATTTTCCGGCTGCTCAAGCAGCGTCGGAGGCATCTCGTTCGGGCCCGGGTCTTCGATCAATACAGCGGCGTTCTGCGAATTGGCCATGTCCAGGACAGCCTCGACCTGATCGCTGGGCACCCAACCCTGCAGGGCAAACACTTCGCCTTCGTCGCGGACCTTTTGCGTGGCATGGGCCAGTTCGGCTGCGCTTTCGGCGGCGGCAAGATTACGCCGCATCAACGTCAGAAAACGGGTCTGCCCGATACGCTCGGCTTCCAGCGCCTCAATGGCGATTTCGGCCTCTTCCAGCTGAGCTTCAAGCTCGTGAATGGGCAACGAACCCGTATGGGTGCGCGGCACTGGAAGGATGTCGTCTTCGGGATCTTCCGGGGCGATCAGAACGGCGTAGAGAAACCGGTGATCCTCTTGCAGGATGGCCCAGGGCAACTGAAGCTCCGCCAGTGCCTCACGGTGCTTTAGCGGCAGTTGATAGAACCAAAGCCGGTTGCCTGCCAACACATCACTCGGCGGAAAATCCAGATCTCCCCACGGGCGCACCTGAGCGATCCGGTGGGCCAAAAAATCCCGGTGGTCGGTCATATCCCGTATGCGCTGCATCAAGTCCAGGACTTCACCGACGAACTGGTCCATATCAAAACCAGAATCGCGCCGAACCTGACGGCGCGTTTCCGACGATTCTTTCAAGAACCGCAATGCTTTATACGCATCTCGGGCTCCACGCTCGTTGATCCGCTCTGGCTCTGCCGGCGGCGGTGCCAAAGGTAAAACATGCATGCATCCCAATGTCTGCAGCGCGCCCAGAGTGTCCCCCTTGTTCGCGGCGCGGCCGACCAAAGACAGTTTTTTCAGCCTTGCAACACTCATGCCGCAACCTCCTTCGCATGTTTGCGTTTGGAGATTTTCGAGCGCACAACGGATTGCATCTGTTCATCGCTCAGATAGATGCGGATTTTCTTGATGTTGGCCCTGGCGCGCGGGATCAACACCTTCTCGAACAGATTGACGCGCTGGGTGATCGTGGCGACTGATTTGTCAAAAATCCTGACCCTTTCTTCGGCCACTTTCACGCGCAATCGGGCTTCGATCATGTCATGCAACAAACGCGCCACTGCATCCACCCAATGTGGCTTGGCCAAAAGGGAATACGGACGTACCGCGACCTCGATTCGGTCCAGATCGGGCATGGTAACGCCAACAACGTTGACCTTCTTCAGCCGGTAATCCTTTAGTTCGACCAACCCTTCCAGGTCGACACCTAGTTGCGCCAGCATGGGCAGCTTTTCCCCGACCTGCTGTGCCAAGCGCGCCACCTCCTCCTGCAGGTACTGCACATTTTTACGTGCCTTGGCCCGTTCAGCCATCAGTTGCTGACGCTTCAGGTCCAAAGACGGCAAGAACCGCTCATAGCTTTTCAGCTGCGTCTGCTCGCGCGCAAGCGACGATTTATTCAGCTGCAACCGCGCCATGTGCATCCTTTGGGAAGTATTTGTCGATCAGATCCTGCTTCATCAGCAACTGCTCGGGGGCAAAGCATTCAGCTAGTGTCTTCCATCCCAGATCTAGCGCATCCTCCAGCGGGATCGAGACGTTGATGTCCATAAAGCGTTTGCGGAACAAAGCGCCGAATTTCAGCAACTGGTTGTCATAATCCGATAGGTCAAACGCCATGGCCTGTTTCTGCGCGGCATCTCGGCTTTCGGAATAGAACCGGATCATCGTGTTCATGATCTGGCCGTGGTCTTCGCGTGTGGTTTTGCCGATTACATTCTGCTTGAGGCGCGACAAACTGCCGAACGGGTCGATCACCCCGGAATGCAGGTAAAACTGGCCTTCGGTGATATATCCGGTGTTGTCCGGCACCGGATGCGTCACGTCATTCCCGGGCATGGTTGTGACAGTCAGCACAGTAACCGATCCACCCTTGGCATAGTCGCAAGCTTTCTCATACCGTCGTGCCAGTTGCGAGTAGAGATCGCCCATATATCCACGCTGCGATGGGACGCGTTCCTGACTGATCCCAACCTCTTTCATCGCATCGGCATAGGCGGTCATATCCGTCAGCAGGACCAGAACACGCTTGCCCTCTTCCACAGCGAATTTCTCGGCAACGGCCAGCGCCATATCCGGCACCAGCAGGCGTTCTACCAACGGGTCCATGGCCTGATTGACGAACATCACGGTCCGCGAGAACACGCCCGCATCCTCGAACGAGGTTCTGAACGTGTGGTAGTCGTCAAAAATCAGCCCTAGCCCGCCAAACACAACAATATCCGCATCCGCCTGAATGCCGATGCGGCTGAGAAACGCGTTGAACGGCTCGCCGGATACCGAAAATATTGGGATCTTCTGGCTTTCGACCAGCGTATTGAACACGTCGATCATCGGCACATCCGTGCGAATCATCTTGTTGGGAACCGACCGCTCAACCGGATTCACCGTCGGTCCCCCAATGTCGATGCGCGGTTCGGCAGACAAGTCCGGACCGCCGTCAATCGCCTCGCCTGCGCCGTCAAACACCCGGCCCAGAATATTGGCCGAATACGGGGTTTGCATCGGATGACCAAGGAACGTTGCTGTCGCCTCGGTCGAAATCCCCTTGGTACCCGAGAACACTTGCAAGGTTATCACATCGCGGTCGATGAAGATGACTTGCGCCAGCGTTCTGTGTCCATCGACAGTTTCGATCACGGCCAGATCGTTGAAACGCACCGTCGCGTCAGCGGACCCGTCACTCGGAACTTTTATCTTTAGCGTATCCCCCACGATCTCGAGAACGCGGGTAAATTTCAGAAGACTTCGGGACATTTCCGATCCTCATAGCCTGAAAACTTGATTGAACTCAAATCGTGCAGCAAACGGTCACAAAAGTCTGCTTTTCAAATGGACCCGCATCACAGCGTCTGCCGAAAAACCATGCGCGCGACCCTGCATTCAAGGGGTCTGCGAACTGAAATTAATGGGCAAATGGTGCTTTAAAACATGACATAAATCAATTCATTTTCAGAAATTTATCCCGGTCATCACCTCAATTACTAAAAATTTAGTTTGACACGTAGGAGGCAAATCGCTGATGCTGATCGTCATCCGGTCTGCGCCGGATCACATTATCTTTGGGAGGAAACAGATGCGGAGACATCTACTTTCCGCAGTGGCGGCGGCTGCCGTCATTGCGGGGCACGGTCCCGTTTGGGCCGACGAAGCCGCAGCACAACGTTGGATCGACGACGAATTCCAGCCATCAACCCTGTCGAAAGACGAACAGATGGCCGAGTTGCAATGGTTCATCGAAGCTGCACAGCCTTACAATGGCATGGAAATCAATGTCCTGTCCGAAGGCATCCCTACGCACTCTTACGAATCTGAGGTTCTGACCAAGGCGTTCGAAGAAATTACCGGCATCAAGGTCAATCACCAGATTCTGGGTGAAGGCGAAGTAGTTCAAGCCGTTCAAACCCAGCTGCAAACAGGTCGGAATCTGTATGACGGCTACGTGAACGACAGTGACCTGATCGGCACCCACTCGCGTCTGCAGTTGGCGTATCCGCTGACCGACATGATGGGTGGCGACTGGGCGGGCACGACCTCTCCGACGCTGGATCTGGATGACTTCATGGGCATTCAGTTCACCACCGGTCCGGATGGCAAGCTGTATCAGCTGCCTGATCAGCAGTTTGCGAACCTCTACTGGTTCCGCAAGGACTGGTTCGACGATGAGGCAAACAAAGCCGCGTTCAAAGAGAAGTACGGCTATGATCTGGGCGTTCCGGTCAACTGGTCCGCTTACGAAGACATCGCCGATTTCTTTACCAACGATGTGAAAGAAGTCGACGGTACCGCGATCTATGGCCACATGGATTACGGCAAGCGCGCACCTGACCTGGGTTGGCGTATGACCGACGCGTGGCTGTCGATGGCTGGTGCTGGCGACAAGGGTGAGCCGAACGGTATCCCCGTTGACGAATGGGGCATCCGCATGGAAGCGGGCACCTGTAACCCTGTTGGCGCATCTGTGTCGCGCGGCGGTGCTGCGAACGGTCCAGCTGCGGTCTATGCGATCCGCAAATGGGACGAATGGCTGCGCAACTATGCGCCTCCAGGTGCCGCGTCTTATGACTTCTACCAGTCGCTGCCGGCGCTTAGCCAAGGCAACGTGGCCCAGCAAATCTTCTGGTACACCGCCTTTACCGCCGACATGGTGAAGCCGAAGTCCGAAGGCAACAACACCGTCGACGACGAAGGCACACCGCTTTGGCGGATGGCGCCCAGCCCGCATGGCCCCTATTGGGAAGATGGTCAGAAGGTTGGGTATCAGGACGTGGGATCCTGGACTTTCCTGAAGTCGACCCCTGCGGATCGTGCTCAGGCGGCTTGGCTGTATGCCCAGTTCGTGACATCCAAGACGGTTGACGTGAAGAAGTCCCATGTGGGTCTGACTTTCATTCGCGACAGCTCGGTCAACCACGAGTCGTTCACCGAACGCGCGCCCAAGCTGGGTGGTTTGGTCGAGTTCTATCGCTCACCTGACCGCGTGGCATGGTCGCCGACCGGCATCAACGTGCCGGATTATCCAAAGCTGGCCCAGATCTGGTGGCAGCAGATCGGTGACGTGAACTCGGGTGCCTTCACTCCGCAAGAAGCGATGGATCGTCTGGCCGAAGAGATGGACATCACAATGGGCCGGATGCAGGCCGCGGATGAAAGCGCCGGTGTCTACGGCGGTTGTGGTCCGCGCTTGAACGAGCCGCAGGATGCGTCCTTCTGGCTGGAAAAGCCGGGTTCGCCAAAAGCCAAGCTGGAGAACGAAAAGCCGCAAGGCCAGACCGTCAACTATGACGAACTGGTTCAGCGCTGGCAGTCCCAGTAAGCGTAAACTCGTAGGCCGGGCTCAGACCCGGCCTACCCCCAAATACCCCCAGAGAACACCAGATGATCGAACTTCAAGACGCGACCAAACGGGTCGGCAACGTCATCCATATCAAACCCACGAATCTGACGCTGCAAACAGGCCATTTCAATGTGTTACTGGGTGCCACCGGTTCCGGGAAAACATCACTGATCAAGATGATGGCTGGACTGGATCCGATCGCCACAGGCAAAGTCCTGATGGACGGTCAGGACGTGACTCGGCTGAATACGCAGAAGCGTAAGATCAGTCTGGTGCACCAGTTTTTCGTCAATTACCCCCATATGAGCGTTTTCGACAACATTGCCTCGCCCCTGCGCGTGGCAGGCATGGCGAAAAGCGAAATCGAAGGCCGCGTCGAAGAGGCCGCTGATCTGCTGCAACTGCGTCCGATGCTGCAGCGCCGCCCGCACGAGCTGTCGGGTGGGCAACAACAACGCACCGCTTTGGCCCGCGCGATTGCCAAGGAAAGCCGGGCCGTGTTCCTTGATGAACCCCTTGCCAATCTGGACTACAAACTGCGCGAAGAGCTACGCGAGCAACTTCCTGATCTTTTTGCCGGACGCGGGGCCGTAGTGGTCTATGCGACATCAGAACCGGAAGAAGCATTGCTGCTCGGTGGTCATACCGCTCTGATGGCAGACGGCCGGGTCACCCAATTTGGGCCAACCGCTGATATCTACCGCAATCCGGAAAACATCGCTGCCGCACGTGTGTTCTCGGATCCGCCCATCAACGTCGCGCATATCACCGTCTCAGGTGCGCAGGCGCAACTTGCAGGGGGCGGTGGATGGGCCGTCACCGGCATCGCAGACGGTGAATACACAGTGGCGGTACGCCCGCATCGCGTGACGCCATTCCGCACATCGGACGCAGATGTAGAGCTGACCGGGCGTGTGATCGTGACCGAGCTATCCGGATCTGACTCCAGTGCGCATTTCCAACATGGGAACGACGCATGGGTCTCATTGGCGGCGGGCGTACATCCCTATCAGGTTGGCGAAGACCATAGTTTCTATATGAATCCGGCCCATTGCCGGTATTTCGGCCAAGACGGCAAAAGGGTGGCCTGACATGGCACAGATCAAGCTTTCAAACCTTCGACACAGCTATATGCCATCGCCGCAAGGCCCCGAAGATTATGCGCTGAAGGAAATCGACGTCACTTGGCGCGATGGTGGGGCGTATGCGCTGCTGGGGCCATCGGGCTGCGGCAAGTCTACGCTGCTGAACATCATCTCGGGCCTGCTGACACCCTCTGAGGGGCAGATCCTGTTTGATGACCGCGACGTGACCGCCCTGCCCCCTGATCAGCGCAACATTGCGCAGGTTTTTCAGTTTCCAGTGATCTACGACACGATGACCGTAGGCGAGAACCTAGCCTTTCCTCTGAAAAACCGGGGCGTTGACGCGGCAACCATCAAGCGGCGTGTTGATGAGATTTCCGAAATGCTGGATGTCACAGATATGCTGGGCACCAAAGCCTCTGGCCTGAGCCCGGATAACAAGCAAAAAATCTCGATGGGGCGCGGACTGGTGCGCGATGACGTGAATGCGGTGATGTTTGATGAGCCGCTGACCGTGATCGACCCGCATCTGAAATGGAAACTGCGTTCCAAGCTGAAAGAGCTGCACCAGCGCGTAAAAGCCACAATGATCTACGTCACCCACGACCAGACCGAGGCGTTGACTTTTGCTGATGAAGTCGTGGTCATGCAGGATGGTGAAGTGGTTCAGATTGGTACGCCGGTTGAACTGTTCGAGCGGCCTCAGCATACATTCGTTGGTCACTTTATCGGCTCGCCCGGCATGAATGTCTTGCCCTGCGAGACCAAGGGCGATCGCGCTATTTTCGAAGGGCATGAGGTGGTCTTGGAAGGTCCGACCAATGGTGAAGGTGGTCGCACCGATCTGGGAATACGCCCGGAATATGTAGGCTTCGGCCAATCCGGCATACCGGCACATGTCACCAAAGTGGCCGATATCGGGCGCCATTACGTGGTCAGTGCGATGGTTGGGAACACACCGATCAAGGCCGTCACCGAACACAATGCGCCTGAACAAGGCTCGATGGTCTTTCTGCAACTCAAACCCGAGCAGTCCCGCGTCTATCGCGACGGCTGGATCGCAACGCAGGAGCGGGCCCAATGAGAACAATAAACCAAAGAGCATGGTTCTTTGTCCTGCCGGTTCTGGCACTGGTCGCGTTCAACGCGCTGGTGCCAATGATGACGGTGGTCAACTACTCGGTGCAGGAGACCTTCGGCAATAACCAGTTCTTCTGGGAAGGGCTGGGATGGTTCGAACAAATCCTGCGCTCCGACCGCTTTCAGGCCGCTTTGGGGCGACAGTTCCTGTTTACCTTCATGATCCTGATCATCGAGGTGCCGCTGGGCATCATTGTTGCCCTGTCGATGCCGCGCAAAGGCTTTTGGGTGCCGGTCTGTCTGGTGCTGATGGCTCTGCCGATGCTCATCCCCTGGAACGTCGTCGGCTCGATGTGGAACATCTTTACCCTGCCCAAAATCGGCCTGCTGGGGTATTTTCTGAATGACGTGCTGGGCATCAATTATGACATGACACAGCAACCATTGTCGGCCTGGATCACTGTCATCATCATGGATGTCTGGCACTGGACTTCGCTGGTGGTTCTACTGTGCTATGCGGGTCTGGTTTCGATCCCGGACGCCTATTATCAGGCGGCCAAGATCGACGGTGCCAGCCCGTGGTCAGTGTTCCGGTATATCCAGTTACCCAAGATGAAGACGGTTCTGACAATCGCCATCCTGCTGCGGTTCATGGACAGTTTCAACATCTACACCGAACCCTTCGTTTTGACTGGCGGGGGTCCCGGAAACTCGACCACCTTACTGTCGATCGATCTTGTAAAGATCGCACTGGGACAGTTCGACCTTGGCCCTGCGGCTGCGATGAGCTTGATCTATTTCGCCATCACACTGCTGGTCTCATGGGTCTTCTACACTCTGATGACAAAGGATGACGCCGAATGAAAAAGCGCTCCCTCATCCCGATCCTCTATATCGCGTTCCTGATGTTGCCGATCTATTGGCTGGTGGCGATGTCCTTCAAGACCACGAACGAGATCCTGTCGGGCTTTTCTCTGTTCCCGCAGACCTTTACGCTGGAAAACTACATCACGATCTTCACAGACCCGACGTGGTATTGGGGCTACATCAACTCGATCACCTATGTGACGCTGAACACGGTACTTTCCGTCTGTGTCGCCCTGCCAGCGGCCTATGCGTTCTCACGCTATCGGTTCCTAGGGGACAAGCAGTTGTTCTTCTGGCTGCTGACCAACCGGATGGCACCGGCTGCGGTGTTCGCCTTGCCGTTCTTTCAGCTCTATTCGTCAATCCAGTTGTTTGACACCTATCTGGCGGTGGCGCTGGCGCATACGCTGTTTAACGTGCCGCTAGCGGTGTGGATTTTGGAAGGGTTCATGCGTGGCATCCCCAAGGAGTTGGACGAAACCGCTTATGTGGACGGGTATTCCTTTCCGCGCTTTTTCGTCACGATATTCCTGCCAAATATCAAAGCGGGCGTAGGCGTCGCGGCATTCTTCTGCTTCATGTTCTCATGGGTCGAAATGCTGTTGGCCAAGACCCTGACAGCGGTCGAGGCCAAACCCATCGCTGCCGTAATGACCCGAACCGCGTCCAGCGCCGGGTACGAATTGGGCCTGCTGGCCGCCGCCGGGACGCTGACCATCATCCCCGGCGCCATCGTCATCTGGTTTGTCCGCAACTACATCGCGCGCGGTTTCGCGATGGGGCGTGTATGAGGTTCGATATGCGTAAACTGCTTTTGATCCCCTTTCTGATCCCGGGCTCGGCCTTGGCGCAAGCACAGGCCGGGTGGGGAAGTGTGGGTCAGCCCGAAGAAAAAGAGTTTTCCTGGACCGCGCCCTTGTGGCCGGATTTCTGGATGGCGTGGACACCGGCGACCCTGGCCGTATTTGTCGGCATCTTTTCAGCCATCGCGCTGATCGGTCTGCTGGAAGGGTTCAAATTCCGCGACGGGATTGAACGGCGCGGCGTTCTGGGCTTGACCACCACATTGGGCGACCGTCTGTTCATCACATTGCTTGGGGCAGCTTACATTTTTCTGGCCTGGTTAGGGCTAGTCGGGCAACCGGTCTGGACACCGCTGTTCCTGTCCATCGGCTGGGGCGTTTTCGTGTTCTGGAAAGTTTAAGCTTTGCGAAACCATCAAAGGATGCTTGTCTGTCAGGCACAGGTAAAATGACGGCACTGGGATCAATGCGAAAGAAAAAGACAACAAACCTGCTGACCGAGGTCGAACTGGAGTTCATGAACGAACTCTGGGCTCTGGGTCAGGGCTCGGTGCGTGATGTACTGGACCGGCTGCCACCAGATCGGAACCTGGCCTATACGTCAGGGGCCACAATCCTTCGCATTCTTGACGAAAAAGGCTTTGTAGAAAGTCGCAAAAACGGCAAGACCCTAAGTTATACGCCGCTTCTGGAGAAGGATAGGTATCAGGCGCGTTCACTGCAGAACCTGTCACGAACCCTGTTCGATGACACACCAGCCACGCTGGTTGCACGGTTGGTAGATGACGCCGGTCTGAGCGAGGCAGATCTTGAGGATATTCGGGCACTGGTAGAGAGGAGACTGCAAAATGACAGCGGTTAAACCGGTTCTCGACGCATTTCTCGAACTGAATCTGGTTCTTGCCCTAGCGGCTATTGTATGGATCGCGGCAAGATACGTGGTTTCAATGACGCAGATGCGACACGGGTTTGTTGCACAGCTGCGCGCATTGAAAATTCTGTGTCTTTGCGTCCTGCTCAGCCCCCTTTTGGCAATCGTGGCTGGTTTGGTCATGGCGCTGTATTCCGTTGAAGGCGGGGTCGCCATTGGGGATCTTGCGGTTGCAGCCTATCTGCGTGGCGATATCGCCATGCCCGCTACCCAGTTCGAGGCCCTGCTCAATACCCGGCAAAGGTGGATCGAACAGACCCTTGCAGGAGAAAACCCGATTATATCGGCAATCTTGGTGGTAATGGCGCTCTATTCTGCGGTCTGCATCCTGCGCATTATCCGTGACGGGTTGGCAATCCGAGGCATTGTTCGCTCCAGCTACCTGTGGCGAAGCTCGGAGAAGGTCGATATCCGCCTGTCCGACCGGGTCACAGTCCCCTTCGCCGTTCGCGGTTTGTGGCGCAGGCATGTGGTATTGCCCAGCCATCTGCTCAACACCCCCAGCGATATGCGGTTTGCCCTTGCACACGAGCTGCAACATGTCAGGGCTGCCGATGTTGAATGGGAACTGGGGTTCGAGCTTTTGCGGCCGTTCCTGTTCTGGAACCCGGCATATCTGATTCTCAAGTTTCAATTCGATCGGCTGCGCGAGCTGGCCTGCGATCAATCCGTCGTTTCGCGCCGTGGAATCAACGCGGTCGAATACACCTCCTGCCTGCTGAACTATTGCTCCAATACAGTAATGCGCGGCAGCCCGCGTGTATTGAATGTGGCTTTGGTTAAAGGGGGCAAGGCCAAACGCGTCTTGCGTCAACGTGTGATTGCCCTGGCAGATGCCCCTGCAATCCAACCCACAATGCCTCCTCTGTTCTTTGCCTTAAGCGCAGCTTTTGCTGTGACATTGGCGTTAGGCGCTGCGTCATTGCAGCCTGTAGACGACTGGAGCCATGACAGGTTGATGTTGTCGACCGTTGTGAACCTTGAACGGTTGGAAGCCCGCAATCAGGGCAACTGACCCTTATTCGTGGGAAATACTCTCGAAGGATCTGCAGCGCGACGCACATTCTTGCAGCGAAGCCAATCTGCGTTTGCAGAAGAAAGAAATCGCAGGTTGCTTGGTGAAACAGGCTGAGTGGCGGTGCTGTCAGGCAAATTCGAACCAGTCTCAGTCTACCTCAGAAAGCTAAAAATTAGGCGAAACTAAATTGGCTCCACGCCGAAAGGGCGGCAGTTCAACTGAGTTTGAACTTGTCGCGTGAGTAAAGCTGCCGTTCATGATTGAAGTGACTATGGACGGAAGTGTCGTCTGCGGCAAAATTTTGCAAACATCACATTTGCCGGAGGCAGAGCATCGCACGTTCTTTTCGCCGACGGAAGATGTGAATACTCAGCAAGATTGTTCTTCCTACGGCCAGTTTCTTGTCCTAACGCATTCCCTATGACTTTCATCGCCGCGTCGTAAGAGTGCAACTTGTCAGTGACGACGAAACCCTGACTGGCCCCATCGTTTCATCGCTTTCTTCAAGTGTAAAAGGGCCGCAACACGATCCCGGCGCTTCGTGACATAGATTTCCAGCACCTCGCCTTCATTGTCGGATTCCCGCCGCAGGTGATATTGCTTGCCGTTGATCTTCAATAATAACCTTATTTAGATGCCGCTACCAGTTCGCGAAACATCGCATCCGATTTATGCGTTTTCGGCTAATTTCTGCGGCACAGATAGGGCCAAACCTATTCAACCAGAATCGAACGAACACGATCACTGCTAGACGAATGATCTCAGGGTTGGTTTTGAAGCAGCAAAAAAGTGAGCGTTTTTGTCATCAAGCGAAGCTACGAAACTGCCCTGCCTGTCTCAAGCCAATTTCCCCTGCACCACCCGTTCAAATGTTCAGGGCTTGCGGATCGAATGGCACAAGAATCTCCTGATTTTCTGTACCTCGGATCAAAAGTTGGTTTCCCAGAGTTTCAACTGCAATCACCCTGGCTCCACTACGCCAACGAAGCGCCCCGATGACATGTGTAACCTCAACTTGGCGATCGGGGTTTAGATGAATGACGCCGTGATCGTTCGGGAAACTGTTTTCGACATTTCCCAGGATGGGCGAAGCGGCACCCTCCTCAACCCCAAGGCAGGCGAAGTGGCGGCTCGACCAAGGAGCATAATATCGACCACCGTTCGAATGCCACAACATCGTCATCGGCAAAGCCTGAGCCGATTTTAGCGACAGGAACATGTCGCCCTCCACCGGGCGAGTTACCGCGGTCCAACCCAATTTCTCTTCAGGCGAATCCAATCCAACAACAAAATCTTCACTCTGTGGAGACCATGGGTAGTTTGACAGATTCACTTCGCGGTCTTTCCCAGGAAAAGACGCCAACGTTTGGCTTTCAGCCGGATATCTAAGCGCTGAATAGCCTAAGGCCGGATCAACTTCCTGTTCAACCTTAGGCGTTCTCCAACACTGCTTTCGAGAGGTATGAATGATCCCACCATTGGGCAAGGATACATTTGCGTGATTTGCAACCGGCATCGCGCCGTCGCCACCAATGAAAGTGTGACGCTGGTAGACGAATGGATGCTCAGGATGCAGTGTAATCTCTTTTTGCAGCCTAGCTCCATAGACCGTTCTGTCGAGCTCAGCGCGCAAATAGCTGTCGGTCTTTTCTTCTAGTTTCCAACGAGAGTTAGCTGGCCACCCATGCAGCGGCGATGTCCCCTCAGTTGACCCGAATGGGGCGCAGAAGAAATCACCGCCGAGTTTTTCCAAATGAGGTGCTATACCTTCGGGCATAACTTCGTCTGTGCCGACCCAAGGTGCGCGATGTAGTGGTGAAATCTCAGCGTCACCGTCGTACACACTGAAACTCTCGATCAACCCCAACTGCAAATCGAATGAAAGCCGGATGCCTGTTGCGGACAGCGCGATCACAAACCACTCCTAGCCCAAAAAGTCATTCCACCAATACCATGACGCGACCATTTCCTACTCTGGTTTCGTAGGTGCGAAGATCTTCGCATACGGGTGCCCTCAAAGCTTTGCCCGTGCGATAGTCGAATAGCCCATTATGCTTGGGGCACTCTATCTCGTTGTCCATCACCAGACCGTCCGATAAGTGCACTTGTTCGTGTGTACAGAGGCCGTCGGTGCAATAGAACTCATTGTCCAAACTGCGAACAATCAAGTAGGTTCTACCGTCGTGGTCCCAACGAATGAGATCTTCTTCCTCAATATCGTCTACGGCGCATGCGTCAACCCAAGGCATTACGTTCCTCCTCGATCACCGATTTCTAACCCCGTGTTTCTCTCCGGAACTGCCAAGTGAAAATGTTCCCGATATGGGCGGGCCGTCGGCGGGAGAGACTTTCGTATGGCGTAACTCGGGTCAACACGCTGCTTCATGACGGAACCCATCATTTCTTTGTAGCCGTCCCAAATCGAAGTATTCGGCGGCGGCAGATCATCCTTGATCAGATCATGAAGCGCTGGAAGAGAGTAATAAGGAACCATCGGGAACATATGATGCTCAATATGGTAATTCATGTTCCAGTAGACCCAACGGCTTATCGGGTTCATATATAGTGTGCGGGAATTCAACCGGTGATCAAGAACGTTCTCCGCAAGCCCTCCATGCTGAAGCAACCCCGTCATTACAAAATGCCAGCACCCATAGACCCGAGGACCTCCGATCAAGAGTATGGGGATCAGGGATTTCCATGCGGCCCCGGAGACAAGCAAAACAAATGAAATCAACAATACAGCGGCGTAGATCGCAATGTGAACCCGCGCCCAAAAGACCGCCTTGGGCCATTGGCTTTCCGGAATGTAATCCTGCTCTTCTTGCGACAAGTTCCCCGTGGCATTTCGCATTAGAGTTTTGAGTGAAGTCCAGGTCTCAAAAATCCCTACAAATGCAAACGCCTTCAGGATCAGGCTGATCGGGTGCATCCACGCTATTTCCGGATCGCGGCCAACAATGAGTGTATCGGTGTGATGCCGCGCGTGGCTCCAGCGCCAATTGACCGGGTTTCGCATGATCTGGAAGGACGCGATGTGGTACACGACGTCGTTCATCCATCGGGTTCGAAAGGCTGTTCCGTGTCCGCATTCGTGCCAACGGCTGTCGCAGGCCGAACCATACACGACACCGTATGCAAACCAGAAAGGCACGCAAAGCCAGCTACCCCAGAAGTACAAACCGCCAGCCGCAAATACAAAGTGCAAAGCGATCCAGATCACTGTGTCACGAATGGCCGGCGCATCCCTGCGCTTCATAAGCGATTTCAGCTTCTTACGAGGAACATCGCTGTGGTACCACTCTGCGGCCGACAGACCGTTTTCTATCGCTTGACGCGTATTCGCACCAGTCAGGGAATAATCCCGAGCAGTGAGTTCAGAGCCAATGGGTATGGTCGACTTACTCATTTCCCCTTTCTCCATCGCTCACAGCGCCTCCCGCTTCTTCGTAGACTATAGCAAAGGCGCCTGAATTTTGACTTCGCTAATTGGGCGGCGCGGAGCTCGCCCGTGTTACAAGCTCTACGGGAAGCGCTGATTTCATTGGAAGCGCTTTGCCAGTGTTCGCCAACTGGCCCAGCAAAACCTCTGCCGCACGGCGTCCCAGTTGGTGTCGGTCCTGTCGGATTGTTGTCAGAGCCGGAACATAAGATCCTGACATTTCGATATCGTCGAAACCAACAACCGAAATGTCACCGGGCACCTTCAACCCACCCGCGACCAGCCCAGAAATCAACCCAAAGGCAACCATATCCGCAGCGCAGAACACCGCCGTTGGGCGCTCATCCATCGCAAGTATTCGTCTGGCGGCCTCATGTCCGGATTCCAGCGAAAAGTCGCCTCTGATAATCCACTCGGGCCGCGCTGGAAGCCCCAAGCGTGTCCGTTCTTCGACCACGCCCTTACGCCGAGCGGTCGTCAGAACATTCCCGTCGGGACCGGTAACATGCGCGATTTTTTTGTGGCCCAAATCATGCAGATGCCTGATCGCCAATCGCGCACCTTCAGCGTTGTCGCTGGAAATCACTGGAAAGGCCTCGCCTTCCACCCATTCACACAAAAATACTATGCGGTCGCCCGCGCCGTATGTGACGCATTGCTGAAGTGCGGTCGAAGGAATGCCACCATCCAAAGAGATTGCGCCATCTATCCGGCCGTCTCGAAAGTACCCGGCAAGAGTTTCTTCCTGCAGCGGATTACTTTCGGTATCGGCAATCAGAACTGCATAGTCCGAGCCCGCAAACCCCTCGCTGATACCGGCAAGTATGCCCGAATAGAAAGGTTTGCCGAGGTTGGGAACAAGGATCAGTACGGCCCCCGCCCTTTTCATCCGCAGGTTTCGGGCTGCCTGATTAACGCGATATCCCGTCTCGCGAATAGCTTCCAAAACAGCAACACGTGTTGATTTTGACACCAGATCGGGATTGGACAGAACACGACTGACAGTGGCTGTCGACACCTGCGAAACACGTGCGACGTCCTGTATTGTGGCGGGTTTGGGTATCTTGCTCATTGCTTGGCAGTCGATTTCTGGCTTGACTCGAATCTCATGTGATGCCGATTATGTAATCGATTACACAATTTGGAAAGTAGGTTTTTCCCATAATGTAATCGATTGCAGTAACGATTTCGCCAAACGAGGGAAACTGATGGCATCCGAATTCAAACGCAACAAAAGCCAGGTTCTTTGATGGTTTCGAAGGTCACATTCGACTTTGCCGGGGCAAAGGTCCTGGTGATCGGTGCCAGCCGAGCCGGCATTGGTGCCGCTATTGCAAGAGAATTCCAGGACTCGGGTGCCACAGTGGAGATTACCGGTGTGGAACCGCAATGCGTCGAAGAGGACGCCGCCCGGTTTGACTACATTCAACTGGATGTAACCGACACCGACGAAGTCTACAATTTCGCAAGCACACGCGACCATATTGACGTCTTGGTAAACTGTGCGGCGGTGACTCGACGCGGTGAAGAAATGGCACCTGAGTTCTTTTCCCACGTGCTGGACGTAAATCTGACCGGGTCTTTTCGCTGCGCCGAAGCGCTGCACCCTGCCCTTTCGGTCGCGAAAGGGCGCGTCATAAATGTGGCCTCCATGTATGCGCGCTTTGGTTCACCGCTCAACCCAGCCTATGGCGCGTCAAAAGCCGGCGTGGAACAACTAACAAAATCACTGGCGATTGCGTGGGCCAAAGACGGTATTCGGGTGAATGCGATCGCGCCCGGGTTCATCGTGACCGAGCAATCGGCGAAAGCCCGAAAAGACGCCAGTTTCTCAACAGCTGTAGAAGCACGCACACCCTTGGCACGCTGGGGTCACCCAGAAGATATCGCTGGAACAGCCTTGTTTCTCGCATCCGATGCGGCAGCCTTTGTGACCGGTGCCTGCGTGATCGTGGACGGAGGGTATTCGGTTGTTTGACAGGAGCGCACGATGAGTGACTTCGCAAAAATCCGCGCTGCGGTGATCGGGACCGGCTTCATAGGAACAGTGCACGTTCAGGCGCTTCGGCGTCTGGGCGTGGACGTAAGAGGTGTTCTTGGGTCATCGCCAGAGCGCGGAAGGGAACGAGCGCGGGCAATGAGCGTGGCCCGAGCTTATGACTCTCTGGAGGATCTGTTGGCGGATGAAAACATCGATATAGTGCACGTAACGACCCCTAACCACGCACACTATCCGCAAGTGAAATCGATCCTGGCTGCGGGCAAACACGTCATCTGCGAGAAACCACTTGCCATGACGTCCGTAGAAAGCGCCGAAATGGTCGACCTAGCCAAGGCTTCTGGCAAGGTTGCAGCGGTTTGTTACAACATTCGCTTTTATCCGCTGAACCAACAAGCCCACGGCATGGTAATGGCCGGGGATCTGGGTGATATCCGTTTTGTTACCGGGCACTACCATCAGGACTGGCTTGCCAAGCCCAACGACTGGAATTGGCGGTTGGAAAGCGAAATGGGTGGTGTGTTGCGTTCGGTCGGTGACATTGGAACGCACTGGGTTGACCTGACGAGCTTTGTCACCGGGTTGAAGGCGACCTCCGTCTTTGCAGAGCTGACAACCTTCCTTCCGGAACGCCAGAAACCTCTTGGCCCAATTGAGACATTTACCAGCGGAACCGGTGAAACCGAGACTGTGCGCATCGATACCGACGATGCTGCCATGATCCTTATCCGATATGAGAGCGGAGCACGGGCCGTGATGAGCACATCTCAGGTCAACATGGGGCGAAAGAACTCATTGCAATGGGACATCGCCGGAGCAAATGCCAGTGCGGCTTGGGACAGTGAAACTCCTGATCATCTGTTCATTGGGCATCGTGACGCGCCCAACCAAACCCTGATGCGTGACTTCACCTTGATGAACGGTCCGGGGATCGCAGCCGCCACCTTGCCGCCCGGGCATGTCGAAGGGTTCGCAGATTCATTCTTCAACTTTTTCCGGGCGGTCTATGCCGACGTCATCGCGGGCGGGCGGCAACAAGGCAGCACATGGGCCACATTTGAGGACGGCCACTACGAGATGCAGTTCTGCGAAGCCGTCGTCAAGTCGGCGAGTGAGAGCCGCTGGGTCGATTTGAGCGAGATTTGAGGGCGATGACATGAAACTGGGCTTACTGACTGCACCATTCGAAAACTCTCAATTGACTGAGGTGGCGGCCTGGGCCGGTTCCAATGGGTTTTCGGCGATGGAGGTCGCCTGCTGGCCATCGTCAGGTGGCGAACAACGGCGCTATGCGGGAACCAGCCACATCAACGTAGATGGCCTTTCCGCGGATCAGGGCAATGAAATTGTCGGGCAACTCGGCGATCAGGGGATCGAGATTTCGGGTCTGGGGTACTATCCCAACCCGCTCCACGCCGATGAAGAGCATCGGGTTGAAGTTATTGGACATCTTAACAAAGTAATCACCGCCGCCGGTGTTATGGGCATCAAAGTTGTCAACACATTCGTCGGCGGAGATCGCACTCTGCATCTAGACGCGAACTGGGAGCGTGCCACCGAAATTTTCGATCCGATCGTGAGGCATGCACAAAACTCTGGTGTGCGTCTGTGCTTTGAGAACTGCCCGATGATCTTCAGCTATGACGAATGGCCCGGGGGTCACAACATTGCTTACTCGCCAAGAATCTGGCGGCGGATTTTTGAAGAATGGGGCGATGCGGTTGGCATGAACTTCGATCCTTCACATCTGATCTGGCAGTTCATCGATCAGACACGGTTCATCAAGGAGTTCGGTCCTCACATGGCTCATGTCCATGCCAAAGACGTGATGGTTGATGAGGACGGGCTTTATGAGAACGGTGTGATGTCTACCGGCATGGGATGGCAAATCCCACGGCTATGCGGGCTGGGCGATGTGGACTGGTCCGGTTTCTTTTCCGGCCTGTACCGCGCCGGATACGACGGTCCGATCATTATCGAACATGAAGACAGATTGTTCGAAGGGACTGACGAAAAGGTCAAGCGGGGTTTTCTGCTGGCCCGGGATGTCCTGTCACCATTCATCAAGTGAAGAAATTATCAAATTTGAAATGACTAAAACTGGGAGGAAACTAAAATGAAGAACCTACTTTATGGTGTTGCTGCTCTTGCAGTTTCAGCGTCTCTTTCAACTGTGGCGTTGGCTGACGGGCACAAGCAATACACAATCGGAGTGTCCAACACCGTTCAAGGTAATGGTTGGCGCGAACAGATGATCTGCGCCATGCGTGCGCAAGCTCTGGTCGAAGCCGATGTGACGAACCTAATCGTTGCGCATCGCAACACCGATTCAGCCGGGCAACTGGAAGACATCAACAACCTCATTGAAGCGGGTGTAGACGCCATCGTGCTGAACCCATCCAACCCCGATGCTTTAAACTCGGCACTGGAAAAGGCGATATCTCAGGACATCGTAGTTGTTGCCGTGGATGCCGGCGTTTCGGCTGAAGGCGCCTACATTCTTTCGAACAATCAAGAAGAATACGCCTATCTTGGCGCCAAGTGGTTGTTTGAACAGCTTGGTGGCAAAGGTGACGTTGTCTATATGCGTGGCATTGCTGGGGTTTCGGCGGATACTGACCGCGACAACGGCTTTAAACGCGCGTTGGCAGAACACCCCGATATCAATGTGGTGCACGAGGTTTTCACCGGCTGGCAGCAAGACCAGGGCAAGCAACAGATCTTTGATTACCTGGCCACCGGCATCCCGTTTGACGGTGTCTGGACCAGCGGCATCGACAACGTAATCGTCGATGCGTTCACCGAATCCGGGGCACCTTTGGTGCCGATCGTCGGCGCAGACAACGCGGGCTTTGTTCAATACTTGACCGAGGTTGAGGGATTGAACGGCGCGGCCGTGACAAATCCTGGCTCAGTCGGCGGCGCAGGCATTGCTCTGGCTGTCGACATTCTTAACGGCAAGGCACCTGAGAACAAAACCGTTCTTGTAGATCCTGTGCTTTGGGAGAATGCGACGGACGCAGGCCGTGAAACGATCACAGCGGCTCAGAATCCTAACCTTGACCCAGAGTGGCCCGTATCAGTGACCGTTCCCGGCTGGACCGATTACACGATGGAACAAATCATCGACTGTAAGGGACCCGGCGAGGGCTGATCCGAATTGACTGGCCTTCCGCCTTTAGCTGGGCGGAAGGCAAATCCAACCCACTCGGCATTCAAGGACTTCCATGAGCAGCACACCACTTCTCGACGCGTCTGACGTGGCCAAAAGTTTTGGCGCCGTACGGGCGTTGACCAATGCGCACCTCACGGTTGCCGAAGGCGAGATCGTTGCCTTGATGGGCGCAAATGGCGCTGGCAAGTCCACTTTCGTCAAGATCATTACTGGTGCCCTTAAACCCGACGCTGGTCAGGTATTGATCAGAGGCAAACAAGCGTTTGTCGGAAGCCCCGCCGAGGCGCGCCGTTCCGGTTTGGTGCCGGTTTATCAAGAACCCTCACTCATTCCTGATCTCGACGTATCCGACAATCTTCGGCTGACAGACACACCTGTCGATCAGTTTCAAAACTGGGTTACAGAACTTGGCATCGAAGGCCTGAAACTATCGGCAATGATTGGCGACCTGCCACTTGCTACGCTGCGCATCCTCGATCTGGCACGCGCGCTGGCAGTTGAACCAGATGTCCTCTTGCTGGACGAAATGACCGCGGCGCTGCCGACGGATCTGGTTGAACGCGTATTGAAGACCGTAAGGCGCAAAGCAAATGACGGGATGGGTGTGATCTATGTTTCTCACCGTTTCACCGAGATTTCGGAACTGTGCGATCGGGCCACTGTGTTGCGGGATGGCATGTCTGTCGGAGATCTCGACATTGAACCCGGCGTAGAAGAACGCGTGGTCGAATTGATGCTGGGTCAGAAGATTGACATTGGAACACGTCAGATCCTTCGAGCAAATGAACCACAGGCTAAGACACCGCGCCTAGGCATTAAGTCACTGGCTTTTGAGCCCAGTTTCTCGGATGTTTCGTTCGACTTATTCCCCGGCGAGGTCCTAGGGGTGGTCGCGCTTGAGGGTCAGGGGCAGGATGAACTGTTTGAGGTTCTGGCGGGCTTTGATCGCCCGTCTTCAGGATCGATGGAAGTTGATGGAAAGCCCGTAAACTTCGCCCACCCCGCCGACGCCATTGCCGTCGGGATAACTTTCGTTCCGGGCGATCGTTCAGACGCTCTGCTGGCGCAAAGGTCAGTTAAAGAAAACATCGCTCTGCCATTTTCAGCCCGGCTCAAGAACTGGGGACCAATAAAATTGCGGCATGAGCGCGATCGGGTCGCTTATGCGGTTGAGAAACTTCAGATCGACACACGCGCGCAAGGCGAGGTGCAAAGGCTTTCAGGTGGCAACCAACAGAAAGTCACCATTGGTCGCTGGCTCGCGACAGGTGTCGAAACCCTGCTTCTATTCGATCCGACCCGTGGCATCGATGTGCGCACAAAACGCCAGATTTACCCGCTTGTCCGTGAGTTGGCAGATCAAGGAGCGGCGGTTCTATTCTATACGTCCGAGTTGGAAGAAATCCCACTTGCCTGTGACCGCGCGGTCGTAATCTTCAACGGTCGCGTGGTTGACGTGATAGATGCGGCCGACGCGGATGAACAAACACTGATGCGTGCGGCCTATGGCCTGACCGAGACGGAGGGCGCGGCGTGAGCGTGGCCATCCGAAAACACGCATGGGTCATGGGGTTAGCGATTCTTCTCATGGTCCTTTTGACCATCACAAAATTGATACAACCAACTTTCGGTGCGTCAGGACTGGAGAGTATTGCCCGCGCCGCCCTGCCCTTTGCTTTCGCAACCGCCGGTATGGCCATCGTCGTAATTGTCGGCGGTATCGACCTGTCTGTTGCGTCTATGATGGCTGTCTGTGCTGTGACTGCAGCCGTTCTGATGGAGCGCATGGCCGGTGCACCGGCCTTGTTTATCGTGTTGGGGGTCGGGTTTTTGATGGGGTTGATCAATGGTCTTTTGATCGTTGTAACGCGCGTACCCGACATCGTTGTGACACTCGCCATGCTGTTTGTGTGGGAAGGCGTCGCGCTGTTGATCCTTGAGACACCGGGCGGCGCGACTGCAGATTGGCTGGAACAGGCAATACGCGGTCACTTTCTATTCGCCGGGATGCCCAAGGCACTGCTTGTCATTGCCTTGGGCATCGCTGTTGTCTGGATGCCAATCCGGCGCTCCAAACTCGGACTATCGATCTACGCCACCGGATCAGACGAGCTTGCCGCCTTCCGCTCTGGCGTTTCAGTGGGAAGAACAAAGATAACGGCCTATGCGCTATGCGGGCTGTTTTGCGCCATGGGCGGTCTAAGCCTCGCTGCGCTGACCGGGATTGGAGAGCCGGTTCCGGGGCCATATCTTATGGCCTCGGTCGCGGCCGTAGTTCTGGGCGGTGTCGTGCTGGGCGGTGGTAAAGGCGGTCTGCTTGGGCCGATCATCGCGGTGTTCGTTTTGCGGATCATTCGAACGATCCTGACATTGCTTGCCGTCGATCCAAACGTGACCACGATTATCGAAGGCACAATTATGGTTCTCGTCGTTATGCTGGGCACGGCGGCTTCTTTAAATGGGACCCGCCGATGAGCATGAACACTACAGATCCGCCGATGGTCCGCTTTGGCCGTTATCTGCGAGACAACCCGATCATCCCGCTATTGGTTTTCCTTGTCTTGATGATCGCTGTGCTCGAAATATTGCGGCCAGGTATCGTTACCCCGGTCCGAGCAGGTCGAGATGGGTTGATCTCTACTTTTTGGGTTGGCAACCTGATCAAGTTTGCAATTCCGTTGGCGATGCTTGCGGCTTGTCAGGTGCTGACAATGCTAACCGCAGGAATTGATCTCTCGGTCGGGGTAGTTGCCACCGTGTCAGCCTTCGTTTGCGCAACACTTAGTGCGATTTGGGGCGTGACACCTGCAGTATTGATCGCGCTGTCAGCTGGCCTAGTTGTGGGCGTTGTAAATGGCATCGGTGTGGGATTGGTCCGGGTCCATCCATTGATCATGACACTGGGATCGGGGTTAATCGCCACCGGATGTCTGCAGGTCTATCAACGCCTCGTTATCAATGCTGGCACCGAAATTCCCGCCTTCCTTGCCTGGCTCGGAACCGGCCGCACCGCTGGAATGCCGAACGGCCTTTTTGTATTCATCCCGTTTGCGCTCTTTATCCTGTGGCTGATGCGCTATACAGGATTTGGTCGGCTGCTGTTCGCCTTAGGCTCCAATGAGCAGGCCGCTAAGCTGTCCGGGGTCCGAGCATGGCAGGTCTATCTGGGGCTCTACGTGCTTTCAAGTTTGATCGCTGCGCTGGCTGGCTTGCTCTATCTCGGCATGATCCGTCAAACTTCGCTGAGCCTTGCCAACCCCTTATTGTTACCCTCTGTCGCTGCGGCGGTGATTGGCGGCACATCAATCTTCGGAGGTCGTGGCAGTTTCGCAGGTGCGATTGTGGGCGCACTTATTCTGCGTGTGCTGGATACTATGCTAACATTGATGCAAATGCCGGAAGGTGCGCGCACGGCCCTGTTTGGGCTGATCATTCTTGCAGTTACCGCACTCTACGTCAGGATCACCGGCACGCGCTAAAGGGAGTTTCCAATGGCCAAATTCCGGATCGTCGGCATCAGTTTCGATCACATGCATATGGGTGACTTGCTTCGGATGGTGCACGATCACCCTGACGCTGAAATCGCCGGTATATTCGATCCTGATTGGGACAAGATGAAGGCAGCGGCAACGGCATTCAGCGTTCCCGAAGATCGGATCTTTACCGACTTCGACACATGCATGGCTGCGGGACCCTACGACATGGCAATTCTTTGTGTGGCAACGGCTCAGCATGCGGAATATACCGAACGTCTGGCCTCTTATGACCTGCATGTTTTTGTCGAAAAGCCCTTTGCCGCTTCTTCTGATGATGCGCGCCGCATGATGGCTGCAATGGATAGGACCGACAAGCAGTTGATCATCAACTGGCCATTACGATGGGTCGAAAGCCACGTCACGGCCAAACGGTTGATTGATGAGGGGATGATCGGCAACCTGCGCGAAGTGCATTTCTACGACGGAAATCGCGGCCCCCTATACCATCTGGCCGACAAGGTCGAAGTCACCCCGGACGAGGTTGAGCGTCAGAAACCGAACTCATGGTGGTATAAGCGGGCATCGGGCGGTGGGTCGCTGTTGGATTACCTTGGCTACGGCGCGACGCTTGGAACCTGGTATTTAGGGGGAAAGGAGCCGATCGAGGTGACATGCACAGTCGATGAGACACCGGGGATTGAGGTCGATCAACATGCCATTGCCGTTTGCCGTTATGAAACCGGGCTCTCAAAAATGGAAACGCGCTGGGGCACCTTCACCGACCCGTGGACAACGCAACCTCAACCAACTTGCGGATTCGTCTTTGTGGGCACAGACGGCACCATTTCATCGCCCGATTATGCCGATCACATAACGGTTCAAACCCGCACACGACCTGACCGGCACGAGATACCAGTGACTCCGCTACCGTTAGGTGAACGAAATGCGATTGAGTACGTCCTTGACTGCATATCCAGAGAAATCGCGGTCAAAGGGCCACTGGATCCAGCACTTTGCCTGACAGCGCAACGGATCGTCGATACAGCGCTCCGCTCGGCATATGAAAAACGAACACTTCGGTTACTCGCATGACCTCAGACAGTGCCAATACAGACCAGTACGCACTAAAATCTGCTCATCTGCACGAAATCGATGCGCCGGATCTGCAGTATCTTCCACCAATGCCTCGACGCTATGAACCCCGGATCGGGGTTATTGGTACGGGTGGGATTTCTGCAAGCCATCTTGATGCCTACCGAACAGCAGGCTGGGACGTCGCCGCAATCTGGAACCGTACGCGCTCAAAGGCTGAAGAGAAAGCTGCTGAATACTGCCCCTCTGCACGCATCGAAGATGACTGGGAGGCGCTTCTTGCCGATAGCGAGATCGACGTTGTCGATGTCACGCTGCACCCCGAACATCGTGTGCCAATCATCAGAGCTGCCCTGCAAGCAGGCAAACACGTGCTCAGCCAGAAGCCTTTTGTTACCGACCTCGATCTGGGTAATGACCTTGTGAAGCTGGCAGATGATCAAGGCGTTAAACTAGCGGTAAACCAGAACGGTCGTTGGGCCCCGCACCTGTCCTGGATGCGTGAGGCGGTTTCAGCCGGATTGATCGGTGATGTTCTGTCGGCCCATATCTCAATTCACTGGGATCACAGCTGGACTGCAGGTACCCCGTTTGACGAAATCGACCAGCTGATACTTTACGACTTTGGAATTCACTGGTTCGACTTTCTTGCGTCTCTTGTCGGAGATAGAGCAGAAAGCGTCTTTGCAGCTGCTACATCTGCACGCGGCCAGGCCAACAAAGTGCCTCTGATGTCGCAGGCTCTGGTTCGTTTGGACCAAGGCCAAGCAAGCCTGGTTTTTGACGGGGGCGTTCCCTTTGGGCCTCGCGATACAACATACGTTGCAGGTACGACCGGTAGCCTGACATCAGTTGGACCGGATCTGTCGACGCAATCTGTGACACTTGAGACAGCGCATGGCATTGCGCGGCCTGCACTCGAAGGACAATGGTTCAACGACGGGTTTCGTGGCGCCATGGGGGAGCTTCTTTGTTCAATTGAAGACGACCGAGAGCCCTCAACATCTGCAAGAACCAACCTAAAATCATTGGCCATCGTTCTCGCCGCGGTTGCTTCGTCTAAACGCAAAAGGGAGGTCGAGATAGGAAGCATTAGGCTCAGGACACATAGCGAATAGATGACCAAAGCGGCGAGAGCGATTTCTGAGAGGAAGACTTTGAGACACCTGTCGAACCGCGTCGCCAGTCCTTCAATCTGCCAAACATGATCTCAATCCGATTGCGACGTTTGTAGCGGCACTTGTCGTATCGGACAGTTGTCTTGCGCTGTTTGCGGCCTGGGATGCACGCGCGTATCCCTTTGTCTTTCAACGCTTCTCTGAACCAATCGGCATCATATCCGCGCTCACCCAGCTACCATTCGACATTTGGCGGGCTGCTGATCAATGCCCTCGCGCTAATGTAGTTGCTGACCTATCCGGCAGTGACAGACAGATCCCAGGGGCTTCATTCGCCATTGTGCTTGAACCAATAGCGCAAAGGGGCTCATCTGTCACAAACCGCATGCAACTATGTGTTCATGCCGCCCTTGGTGCGCCCGATCAGACATGTGCACCGCTCATTTGAGCGCGATGATTCACGCAGCCAAACGGAAATCAATGGGCCTAAATTGTTGTTGTCGCGTGATGTCTTCCACTGAAGCAGAATATACTCCAGCATAGTCCGCGCAGTCTCCAGACCGGTTGCTGAGCAAAAGATTGGTGATGTCCTCAGCCGCGTTCTGAGCATGAGCTTGAACGGAAGTAAACCCTGTAAGAAGCGCGCTGAATGTCAAAACACTCACTCGCATGGTTCGATCTCCTTAGGGTTTTCAGAAATCCAAAAAAATGTTGCTCGATGGGAGTTGATGTCAGTCATCCTATCCTCAAAACGCGACGCGGTCCCCTCCATTCAAGTCCAAGATTTCTCTCGCTTCATCGGGAGTTGCGACCTGACTGCCTTTCTCTCACCGAAGATTCAGGCCACGATTCTCGACAGCACCCAGCCGCCCGAACTCACACTCAAGCGTCTGGTCAGCGTTACCCACGCAATTGATTGGGCCGAACAGGAATGTCGTTCGACTTTTGACACCTCAAGAACCGGCCTCCCAGATACAGGGTTCGCCCTCCTTGATCTGTGGGAACAATTCCCTGCTCCACCTTTTTGGGAATTTGCAGCATAGACCTCTGAAAAACATACATTTCTGAGAGGAGAAACTCTGGGTTCCAGACCCATCTCACGAAAATTCCCTGTAAATTGCCGGGTATCAGGGAAATCCCTCCCAAAGCGACCCCGCCAAAATGCGCCACTGAGACTGAGGCCTGAATTGCGTTCTGAGTGTACGGTTTGCTCCGTCTCTGATTGAAAGCGCATGCGCCAACTCGCGGGAATTGCGGCGCAATTCCGGATCAGAAAACACAACTGAAGTGAGACAGGTATGAGTGGCGGGGAGACAGGGATTCGAACCCTGGGGACGCTCTCACGCCCAACGGTTTTCAAGACCGCCGCATTCGACCACTCTGCCACCTCCCCGCGTGGGGCCGGGTCTAAGGCTATCTTTAAACGGTGGCAAGACCAAATAGGGAAATCTTGCCGAAGCCTGTGCAGCAGACTTTCCATGGCCGAACGTGCAGGCTATGCTTTGCGTGAAAGACCGTGACAGGCTGGCAGTTCAGAACCAGCGATCGGCGGCGGGGTACGATGAAAGAGGCCCCTTACAGGCAAGGGATTGCAAATATGGATCGAGCGACCACGACACGCGCAAAACCGCGGGCACTGGCGGTTCTGGTAATAACAGTTGCGGCTCTGTCAGGGTGCGACGAGGCCCTGACATCGGGTGGAACATCCACCGAGCAGGCGGACGAAAGCGTGCAGGACGACGGCAAATTAGAGCTGTTTCCCAAAACGACAGGGAACGCGCGTGATGATGTTGAAGCTCCTGATGTCTTCAAGGTCACCGAAGCCGGTTTGTGGGATGGGCGCCCCTCGTTGGGCGGAATCTGGGTCGCGCACCCGGACGTTACACAGCCTGAACGTGTTCGGATAACGAATACAAAGAACAACAAATCCGTAACCGGCGCACTTTTCCGCCGCGAACGCAACCTGCCGGGCCCTGCGCTGCAACTGTCTTCGACTGCCGCCGCGAAACTGGGTATCCTCGCAGGCGCACCGACTCGGGTTGAAGTTGTTGCCCTGCGGCGCAAGCCTGCCGAGAAAGTAGAAGAAAAAGCTCCTGAGCCCGAAGAGGTCGCTGAACCCGAAGAGACCCCAACGGCTGAGGCGGTTGAACCTCAGGACAAGAAAACCGATAGCCAGACCACAGCAGATGTGTCCGAAGACGTTGATAAACCAGCCAAGCGTAAATGGTGGCAAAAGAAGGCTCCAGTTGCTGCAGCTGGTGCTGCGACAGCTTCAGCCGTGGCTGAAACCGCAGAAAAGACCGATGAGGTGGCAACAGAGATTATCGAGGCGGCGCCTGAGCCAGCACCAACCGCAAATCTGACCGATCCCACTGTCACGCCGCCAACCGAGGCTGCACCGAAGCGGAAATGGTGGCAAAAGAAGCCTGCCGACGAAATCACCGAAACACCTCTGGACCCGATTGAGGGCGCTGCAGCGGCCATCGAAGAGGCCGCCCCTACCCCGGCAGCAACCGCAGCCAGCACTGAGGCAACCTCCGTTTCATCGCTTTCAAAACCGTTTATTCAGGTGGGCACCTTCACAGTTGAAGAAAATGCCGAAGGTGCTGCCGAGAAAATTCGGCGAAACGGGTTGCCTGCGAAAGTTCAAAAACTCGAAGCCAATGGCAAAACTGTTTGGAGGGTGATCGTTGGTCCTGCTTTGACGCGGGCGGAACGAAACGCAATGCAAAGCGACGTCAAAGATCTGGGCTTTTCTGACGCCTATACCGTGAAGAATTAAGCAAAAGGAGGTCCCCCTCGTGCTGTCCTCATTTCGATCATCTGTACTGACCCTCGGTTTGGCTATGTTTGCCCTGCCCGCACAAGCTTTCGATACGCAAGCCCGTGCTGCCTATGTCATGGACCAAACGACAGGAACCGTTCTTTTGTCCAAAGACGCAGACCAGCCGTTGCCGCCCGCGTCCATGTCCAAACTCATGACCCTGTTTGTAGCATTCGAAGCGCTGCGGGACGGTCGCCTGGAACTGAATGAGGAACTTCCGGTTTCCGAACATGCGACCAGCTATAAGGGCTCAAGTATGTTCCTGAACACGCAGGACCGTGTCCGGGTCGAAGACCTGCTGCGCGGGATCATAGTCCTGTCAGGAAATGACGCATGTGTTGTTATCGCCGAAGCCCTTAGCCCGGACGGAACCGAAGCTGGGTTTGCCCGGTTCATGACCCAACGCGCGCAACAGCTGGGCATGAATAATTCGAACTTTGCGAATTCGAACGGATGGCCAGCCGCAGGCCACATGATGTCTGTGCATGACCTCGCCATTCTGGCCGACCATCTGATTAGCGACTTTCCCGAATATTACCCTCTGTTCGCCGAGGAAGAGTTCGAATTCGACAACCGGGTGCCGTCAAATTCGCGTAACCGGAATCCCTTACTGAAACTTGGGATTGGTGCGGATGGGCTAAAGACTGGCCACACGCAAGAAGCGGGCTATGGCCTTGTAGGATCGGCCCAACAGGGCGATCGCAGGGTCATATTCGTTTTGTCGGGGCTCGACAGCGTCGCCCGCCGCGCAGAGGAGGCTGAGGCCGTCGTTAACTGGTCGTTTCGCAATTTTGTCGAGAGGCAGCTTGCCGAAGCAGAAAAACCGATAGGACAAGCCGATATCTGGATGGGCACTTCGAAAACGGTTGATCTTGTCCCGCAAGAGGATTTGACACTGCTGCTGCCTGTTCTCGGGGATAAGAATGTTGAGGCAGAAATCGTCTATGACGGTCCGCTTGAGGCCCCCATCGCCAAAGGACAGGAAATCGCTGAGCTTGTCATCAAACCCGATGGCCTGCCCGAGATCCGTAGACCCCTGGTTGCAGCGGAAAGCGTCGAAAAGGGCGGTTTCTTCGTGCGGATTATGACAGTTGGCGGCATTGTTGCGAAAGATGTCATCGGTAACCCGTTGGGCGCGATGTGACGGCGGGCGGGTTGTTTCTAACCTTCGAAGGCATTGACGGATCGGGCAAATCCTCGCAAGCGCGTATGCTGGCCGAGCATTTGCGCGGGCTCGGGCATGATGTCGTTCTGACGCGTGAACCTGGCGGCTCTGACGGGGCCGAGGAAATCCGCAGACTGGTTCTTGAAGGCGATCCCGATCGCTGGTCCGCCGAGACGGAAATCCTGTTGTTCACCGCTGCGCGCCGTGACCATCTGGAACGCACCATCGAACCCGCTCTGGCGGCGGGCAAGATCGTGATCTGTGACCGGTTTGCCGATAGCACCCGCATGTATCAGGGCCTGTCGCGCGGCGACTTGCGGGGATTGGTCGATCAGTTGCATAGGCTGATGATCAAACGTGAACCGGACCTGACCGTGTTGATCGACATGGACCCTGAAACCGGCCTGTCTCGGGCCAAGGGGCGACAGGGCACCGAAGAACGGTTCGAGGATTTCGGCATTCACCTACAACAGAAGATGCGGGCCGGTTTTCTGGCATTGGCAGATGAGTTCTCCGACCGGTTTCGCGTGATCGATGGCAATAGGGACATGGACAGCGTTGCCCGCGATGTGACAGATATCGTCATGCAAGCCTTGTGACGGACGATTGATGAACAACGACATCCCGATCCCGGATCAGGCACCCGGTGCCCTTCATCCGCGCGAAACGCCACATCTGTTTGGGCAGGCAGAGGCCGAGCAGGCCTTTCTTAGCGCTTATGCTTCAGATCGCCTGCACCATGGCTGGCTGCTGACCGGCCCCCGAGGTGTGGGCAAGGCGACGCTGGCCTGGCGGATCGCGCGGTTTCTGTTGGCTACCCCGGCTGTCGAAGAGGACGGGCTGTTTGGCGCGCCACCTCCCCCTGAAACGCTTGAGATTCCACCAGATCACCCGGTTGTTCATCGAATTCTGGCTGGTGCCGAGCCTGGCCTGGCCGCCATCAAACGATCCGTGAACGATCAGGGCAGGTTGCGAAATGAAATCGTTGTGGACGACATTCGCAAACTTGGGAAGTTCTTCGGCCTGTCCTCGGCCGATGGGGGCCGCCGTGTCGTCATCGTAGATTCTGCGGATGAAATGAACATCAGCGCCGCCAACGCATTGCTGAAAATGCTCGAAGAACCGCCTGCGCGGACAACGCTGCTGTTGATATCGCATCAACCGTCCCGCCTTTTGCCCACGATCCGATCCCGGTGCCGTACCTTGCGCCTTTCGCCGCTGAACGCGGAAGATATGAACGCCGCACTGACCCAGACCGGGGTTGAGCTGACTGGAAACCCCGATCATCTGGCCGCTCTGGCCAGCGGGTCCGTTGGGGACGCCGTCCGCCTGATAAATCTGAGCGGCCTCGAAATATATGCCGAGCTCATCGCGATCCTGGGCACCCTGCCCCGGCTGGACAGACAACGCGCTCTGGCTCTGGCCGAGGCTGCCGCACAGCGCGGAGCAGCCGAACGGTTCGAGTTGCTGTTGACGCTGATCGACATTGCCTTGTCACGTCTTGCTGTGACCGGTGCGACTGGTGCTCCTCCATCGCCAGAGGCCGCGCCAAACGAAGGTGATATCCTGTCCCGTTTGTCCAGATCGCCGGAGCAGGCACGCCTTTGGGCGGAAACCGCAGCCCAGATCACCGCCCGCGCCCGCCACGGGCAGGCGGTGAACCTTGACCCTGCCGCTCTGGTCCTAGATACGGTGTTCAAGATACAGGAAACCGCCGGTCAGAACAGATGAGCGATACCCCCCAAATCACCGACAGCCATTGCCATCTGGACTTCCCCGATTTTGAAGGACAGTTGGACCTGATCGTCGCAAATGCGGCCGAATCCGGTGTGACCCGGATGGTGACGATCTGCACCAGGTTGAGGAACGAACCCACTGTGCGCGCCATAGCTGAGGCTCACGCGCCGGTATTCTACGCGGCAGGCACGCACCCGATGAGTGCAGCCGATGAACCGATGGCAACTGTGGACGAGCTGGTGGCACTGTCACAGCACCCCAAGTTTGTTGGTATCGGTGAAACCGGGCTGGATTATCACTATACCGCCGACAGTGCGCAGGTTCAGCAGCAATCCCTGCGCGTTCATATCGAGGCCGCTCAGCGTACCGGACTGCCTTTGATTATTCATGCGCGCGCGGCGGACGAAGACATGGCCCGCATTCTGGCCGAAGAATACAGCAATGCCCCCTATTCATGTGTGATGCATTGTTTTTCGTCTTCGGCCGAGCTGGCACAGTCCGCCCTGGATCTTGGGTTTTACCTGTCCATGTCGGGCATCGCCGCTTTTCCCAAAAGCCAGGAATTGCGCGATATTTTCGCAAATGCGCCAGTAGACCGCATCCTGGTTGAAACCGATGCACCTTATCTGGCGCCGCCCCCGTTTCGCGGCAAACGGAATGAACCGGCCTATACCGCCCACACCGCCCGCAAAGGCGCGGAGGTCTTTGGCATGGGCTATGCCGATTTCGCGGCGCAGACGCAGGCCAATTTCGAAAGACTTTTCACCAAGGTCGCCTCTTACAAGGCGGCGGCATGACCACGCTGCGCTGCACCATTTTGGGCTGCGGCTCGTCAGGTGGAGTGCCACGTCTTGGCGGTCACTGGGGCGACTGCGACCCCGAAAACCCCAGGAACATCCGCCGCCGCTGCTCGATGCTGGTCGAACGTGACGGGCCCGAAGGCACCACCTCGGTTCTGATCGACACAACCCCGGATATGCGCAGCCAGCTGCTGGACACCGGCACCGGGCGGTTGGACGGGGTGGTCTATACCCATTCCCATGCCGACCACGTCCACGGCATTGACGACTTGCGCATGATTGTCTTCAACATGCGCGAACGGGTGCCGGTCTGGGCTGATGGCGACACCCAGAATGATCTTTTGGGCCGATTTGGCTATGCCTTCATCCAACCTGAAAACTCACCCTACCCGCCGATCCTCAACCTCAAGACAATCGACGGCCCGTTCGAGATCACTGGCCCGGGAGGCCCTATCCCATTTCACCCCTTTAAGGTGAACCACGGTTCAATCGACGCGCTTGGTTTCAAAATGGGCAATCTGGCCTACCTGCCGGACGTGGCAGAGATATATGACGATGCCTGGACCACATTAGAGGGACTGGACTGTCTGGTGATCGACGCGCTGCGCCGGTCCCCGCACCCGACCCATGCGCATCTGGAAAAGACCCTTGGCTGGATCGACCTGTTGCAACCAAAAACCGCGGTTCTGACCAACATGCATATCGATCTTGACTATGCCACGGTCGACGCAGAAACCGCAGACAACATCACCCCTGCTTATGACGGCATGGTGATACATCAGGCTCTGTAGGGCCCTGGCCGAGATCATACAGATATCCTTTCCCGCGCGAATAACTGTTGCGGAACGCTGACATGCTGCAAAATCTCATTGAAGTCATCCTTCCAGTTTTTCTTGTTATTGGAGCCGGTTACGTCTCCACTCTTCTTGGATACTTCAAGGAAAACCACATTGATGGCCTGATGAAGTTCACTCAGGGTTTTGCAATCCCCTGCCTTCTGTTTCTTGCGATTTCACATCTCGACCTCAGTGTCAGTTTTGATCCCAAGCTGTTGATCAGCTTTTACTCTGCTGCTGCGCTTTGCTTTTGTGCCGGCCTGTTCGGCGCGCGACTGATCTTCAACCGCGAATGGGAAGATTGCGTCGCAATCGGTTTTTGCTGCCTGTTCTCCAATTCCGTCCTGCTGGGATTGCCGATTACTGAACGGGCTTATGGCCCTGAAAGCCTTACGGGCAATTATGCCGTCATCGCCTTTCACTCGCCGTTTTGTTACGGCCTAGGCATCACGGTAATGGAGGTGATCCGGAACCGGGGTCACGGAGGATCGCGAATGGTTCGCTCGGTCCTGACCGCGATGTTTCGCAACGCTCTGATTGTCGGGATCTCACTGGGTTTCATCGTAAATCTGTCCGGGCTCGGCGTGCCAGCCGTTGTGGATGATGCCCTTGGCCTGGTGACCCGCGCGGCCCTTCCCGGCGCACTATTCGCGCTTGGGGGCGTTCTGGTTAAATACAGACCCGAAGGTGACCTAAGGGCGATCGCCTTTGTCTGCGGCGTTTCTCTGCTGCTGCACCCGAGCCTTTTCTGGCTTTTCGGATCCACCCTTGGACTGCCACAGGATCTATTCCGGTCCGGAGTGATGACAGCCGCCATGGCCCCTGGTTTCAACGCCTATATCTTTGCAAACATCTATGGCCGCGCCAAACGGGTTGCTGCATCCTCTGTTCTGTTGGGGACGGCAGTATCTATCCTGAGCGTCTGGTTTTGGCTGACCCTATTGGGCTGACGGTGCGGCAGGCGGATTGACTTTTACACGACGCGGCGCACCTATCGCTAAAGTGGACAGGACAGATTTATGACACACGCCCTTATCGTTACCCATGGCCAACCTTCTGACCCAGAACCAGCCGAAGCGGCCTTGGCGGCTTATGCGGCCGATGTAAATGCCCTGTGTGCCGGTGTTTCGGTTCATTCTGCAACGCTGGCAGCCCCTGGGGCGCTTGACAGCGCACTGGACAAGATTCCCGGCGACGCCGTCATCTATCCCCTGTTCATGGCCAAAGGGTGGTTTGTCACAGATGTGCTGCCGAAGCGTATTGGTGACCGCCGAAACCCTATTCTGGATCCTTTGGGCGCGGACCCGGAATTGCCCCAGTTGGTCGCGCAAACTCTTGAGGGAACGCTGCAAGACAAAGGCTGGCGGTCACAAGAAACGGACCTTGTGATCGCTGCGCATGGATCGGGCCGCAGCAGAAACCCTTCCGCCGTTGCAACGGCATTCGGCGACGCTTTGTTGCAGCTGATACCACTTGGATCCCTGCGCCTTGGGTTTGTCGAAGAGGCCCCTTCGATTTCTGTGGCCGCCGCAGGAACCGGCGCCCAAACCCTGTGTCTGCCATTTTTTGCCTGCACGGGTGGCCATGTTCTTGAGGATGTGCCGCAAGAATTAAGCAAGGCCAAGTTCAAGGGACAGGTTTTACCGGTTGTGGGTGAACTGCCACTGGTGCAGCAACACATAGCGTCCGTTCTCAAAGCTTTTTCTTCATCGAAGTAGAGTCGTCTGACCACATACACTTTGCCGGTTCCTTTAGGGGGAAACCTATCTGTGTGAGTGATCCACAAGCTGCGAATATAGACAGTGGCGAGACCGGCCATTTCGCTTGGCCGCATACAGGGCAAGGTCTGCCGCATGCAAAATCTCAGCCGGTTTAAGCGATGGAAACTGGGTCGAAAGCGCCGTGCCTATACTGGCTGAAACCTGGCACGACACGTTGTCGAACATCATCGGTTCCCGCAGCCGTTCGATCAGCCTGCTGGCGATTGCAGAGAGAACACCCTCGTCCGTCAATCCTTTGTATATAATTACAAATTCGTCCCCGCCGACACGCGCCACTGTATCGTCTCCGCGGGTTTCCTCACCCATGATCCGCGCCGCCTGTTGCAACACATAGTCGCCTGCGGCATGCCCGAATTGGTCATTGACCGATTTGAAAAAATCAAGATCCAGATGCATCAGCGCGAATGGAGATTTGGACGAGATCATGTGATCCAATAGAACATCCATCGCCCGGCGATTTTTCAGCCCCGTCAGTGTATCTGTAAATGCCTTTTGCTCGGCGGCAAGCATCGCCCCTTGAAGGCGCAGGTTCAGAGATCTGGACGCCTCCATCGCTGCCGATTTCGCCTCGACCAGATACAATAATTCGATCGCCAGATCAGTGCCCGAGAAATCCGCACTGGTCAGGGCATAGTCCCGGACCGCATCCAAAATCGATATTCCGAAAGACAGATTGATGACCGCCCCCTTACCTTCGGGCAGCGGAGCGATAAGGCCCTTCAATGCTGTGCGCGGGGCGTCATGGAACCTGAGCTGTAACTTGGTGCCGGCCTCGGACATCAAGCCTGAAACCGTGGTAACCGCCCTAGGGCGAAGCAGCTCAAAGATATCCAGAAAGCTTTGACCTTCCATCGGCTTTTCAGGGCGCAGCTTTTGCAAGGTTGATCCGACGCGGGTCACTTTCCCATCCTCGTTCACCAGCAAAAACATCGGGCACAGGGTTTGCAAAAGCTCTGCCAGATTATTCGCGTTCATCTTGCTTTTCGCGCCCCTAAATCAAAATGCCGACCTTCTGAAAAAGCGCTTTCTACCAGAACGATTGAGATAAACTCGATCTCATCCTGCTGGCCCTCATGCGATAGCATGGCCAGAGCCCCGTAATCATCAGCGATCGCGCGCAATACACCAACCATGACGCTTGAAAAGCCAGGCAGGCCTGGATGGCAGGACAGTCTGTATTCCGTCGGTGAAAGCTCGTGCAATTCAAGTGCCGGAAGATTTAGATCCGATACGGCCAATCTGACCCGGTCAGACAGATCATCAAGCGAATGGAGAAATTCCAGATAGCTGACACCGCCAAATCGCAACAGACGGCGCAGGTCTTCCATGTTGGGATGAGACACAAGGTACGTTCCCAAGTCTTCAAGAACGTCACTGCGTGAACGTTTCAGGACCGTGCATACCTCATCCAATACCTGCTCGGTAATATCATCGTCGTAAACAAGCATGGCCTCGAACTCGGCAAAGCCCAGTTCGGCTGAATCCATCACGCGCATCCAGCACGGCTGCCCGTAGGTCACCGCAACAAAGGATTGAATCGCCCGGTTGATCAGACCATGCATGAGAGACCTCAAATTGGTTTCTCACGCAGTGTGCTCTGAAATTTGTTAACAAACACCCAACACGCGGGCGTCACCACATAGAATTCACGCAAGTATCGAAGTGGAAGTGACTGAGATTACGCTAGAAATCTGTCGGCGCTCCGCCTTCGGTTTTGCGTCGTGCGACAAAGTCGGCAAGCTCTTCTCGGATGCCCTCATCCATTGCCGGAGCTTCAAAGCTGGTGATGATTTCCTTGAACATGTGATGCGCGCGCTCAGCGGTCCAGACGCCTCCTGCGACTTCCCAACCCTCATAGTTCTTCCAGTCACTCAGAAACGGCTGATAAAACGCTGTGGTATAGCGATCCTGAGTGTGCTGAATGCCAAAGAAATGCCCGTCATTGCCGACTGACCGGATCGCATCCAGAGCAATCTCGTCAGGGCCGGTTGCCGTCAATTCCGGCTGCATATACCGCTGAATTTGCTGCAATATCTCGCAATCCATAATGAACTTTTCAGGGCTTGCGATCAGGCCACCCTCAAGCCAACCTGCAGCGTGATAGACCATGTTGGTGCCCGATTGCACCGCCGCCCATAATGAGTTCGAGGTCTCCCACACAGATTGGCCATCCGGAACGTTTGCCGCGCAGACACCCGAAGACCGCAGGGGCAAGTCATAAAATCGGGCCATCTGGCCGGTCATCTGTGTCGCCCGCATGTATTCCGGCGTTCCAAAAGCCGGAGCACCAGATTTCATATCCACATTCGAGGTGAACGTACCGATGACACAAGGAATCCCTGGTCGCACATATTGGAACAATGCAATCGCGCACAGCGCCTCAGCCAGGGATTGCGCTACTGCACCGGCCATTGTGACGGGGGCCATCGCCCCGGCCAAGGTGAACGGCGTCACAACAATCGCCTGCCCGCGCCGCGCCAACCTCAGGCAACCGTCGATCATGGGCTGATCGTGCTTCAACGGCGAGGTCGAGTTGATGTTGGTATACATCCTCGGCTTGGCTTCGAATTCTTCATGGCTCAGACCCCCTGCGATCCGCACCATTTCCATGACGTCTTCGACGCGTTCCTTGCCCAGCGAATAGGCATGCATCGCCTTATCGGTCAGAGTCAGCTTGTCGTAGAGAACATCCAGATGCCGGACGCTGGCATGTATATCCACTGGCTCGACCGGGTATCCACCGGCAAAATGGATACAGTTGAAATACTGCGTCAACTTCAACAGGTTCCGGCACATCTCGCGATTTCCCGGTACCTTGGTGCCAATCTCCATATCCCAGTAGTTCGGCGGGGACGACACATTTCCGAACAGCAGGTTTTTGCCCCCGATCTCGATTGCGCGGTCGGGATTACGCGGTGTGATGGTAAAGGTGGATGGGGCTTTACGCACCATTTCCATGACAAAGTCCCGGCCCATTCGAACGTTGTCGCCGTTGATCGTACATCCGGCCTCACGCAGGATTCCGATTGCCTCTTCGTTGTAGAACTCGATCCCGATCTCTTCGAGAATCCGCATTGCGCCCTCGTGGATCGCCGCGACGCCAATCTCGTCCAACGGTTCGGTTGGTTTGTCGGTGTTGATCGGAGGGCTCCACGGCATCTGATCAATAACCGCTGCGCCCCGTCTCTCGGCGGCACCGGCCCGTCCTCCGCTGCGACCTCTGCGTGCTTTCTTGTCGGCCATTGGACACTCCTCGGAACTTGGCTTTCTAGAAGCAAGCCCCGAACGCGTACTGTTGGCCGCTCTGTCTGCGACAGGCTATGTCGGTTTCGACGTCTGAACCGCCGAATTCACAGCCCGATCACGCATTTTCGTACAACCAAGCAGGTATATGTCCGATGTTTGGCAAGACGACATCGGCCATCGCTTCGAGCGTTTCTGCACGCGCCAGACCCGTCAGAACCCCGATCGTCTTCATACCTGCTGCCCGTCCGGCCTGCAGATCATGCAGGCTGTCGCCCACCATTGCTATGTTTTCTGGGTTTACCCCCACATGCTGTGCAAAGGCGAAGAGTTGACCCGGGCCTGGCTTGAATCCGTGCCCACTGTCATAACCGGCGACAAAATCGAAATGTTCGCGGATCCCTGCAGACGAAAGATGTTCGGATGCGGGCATCTCTCCGTCATTGGTCGCAACACCCAGTTTCAGCCCAGCCTCGCGCAGCCCATCAAGGAACGGGATAAGCGGAACGGCCTGGGCTTGCGGAGATGAGGCCGACTCGGCATTCAACAGATCCACCAACTCTTCGCGCGGCATTTCCGGGAGGTGCGGCTCTAGAACCTCGGCGATTTCTTCGACGGTGCCCGCAATGACAACACTGTCCTCAGAATAGGCAACCTGTTCGAGGTCAAAGCCGATCACCTGCCCAAGCTCGGCCGCACGGGCATGATCTCCGTTCGTCACTCGCAGTAAAAAATTGCGCCCAAACGTGCCCCAGGTTTCCGCGAAATCAAACAGGGTACCGTCTTTGTCGAACAGGATGGCTTGGATTGGCATTGTGAAACTCCTGCCCGGTAGGCTTTCAGGTCCAATGAACTTCCGCGCCACCAGACAACAAGGCGCGGGCCTGGCCCGGCTGATCATACGGCACAGAATTGACGTCACAAAACTCGACTACCCACGAATCGTCAAGCATTAGAAAATCCAGAACTGAGCCCAGAAACTCCGGCTCTGCTGCCCTGTCTTTGATGTCCTGTACCGAAGCCCCCGTCGAACCCAGAAATACAGGCAGCAGGTCATCATTGCCCACAAGCCAGGTAAGGGCATTCAGCGCCAGCGTTTCGGCGGATTGAGCGGAAATTGGCATAAAGAAGCCCCTGATCTGATATTGGAAAGGGTTTGTTAACCAGAGTCATAAACACTTTAGCAACGCATGCAATCAACGGTGACTGATATGTCGGTGCAAGGAACGATCCTTGTCCTGGACGGGACCTCAACCAATCGAATTATGCTGAAGGTACAGCTTACTGCGGCCTGGTATCACGTCGCACAGGGGGAAAATCTGCGGGGTCTTGATGGGCTGCTGAAACGTGTGCGCCCCGATTTGATCTTAACCGCGCAGTCATTGCCGGATGGAACGGCGGCTGATGTCAAGAAAGTGGTAATGGCCGACCCGGATCTGGCGGATATTCCCATTGTCGCTATCGCGCCGCAAAACGACAAATCCGCAAGGTTGAGGGCATTGTCAGATGGGTTGGACGATGTATTGGCGCACCCGTTCAAGGACACGTTGTTGCTAGCTCGGGTTCGCAGCTTGTTACGGGCACGCGCCGATACGCAGGAATTGCAAGACAATAGCGGATCGCCATGTTTGGGATTTGCCGAAGCGACAAGCACCTTTGCCACGCCACCCAAAGCTGCGCGCGCCGCCCTACTGACGCAATCCGCTAAAACCGGGGCGCTTTGGCAGAAGGCGCTGTCCGAACATACGCATCACAGTTTGTCAATTCACACGATATCGAACCTTCACCGCCTGCTTTCCGGCCCCATCCCGGACGCGGTTATTGTCGAAATTGATGGCGAATCTTCAGGCCTGAGTGTTCTGGCGGATTTGAAATCGCGCGGGGCAACACGGCACACAGTGCTGATCGGCATCTTGAGAAAGGATGACGCGTCTCTGGCTGCCGAAGCGCTGGATCGCGGCGCGGATGCCATCTGTATGGCGGGGTTCTGCCCCCGTGAAACTCTGTTGCGGCTTGATAACCAGCTTGCCCGCAAAAGCCGAATTGACCAGATGCGGGATTCTTTGCGGCGTGGCATCGCGGAATCCTGGGTGGATCCACTGACCGGCCTGCATAACCGCCGCTATGCAATGCGAGCATTGAAGCAAATCGCCCGGCAGTCTGCGCAGACCGGGCGCGGTTTTACCGTGATGGTGGCCGATCTGGACCATTTCAAATCAATCAACGACAAGTTTGGCCATGCCGGAGGCGATCAGGTCTTGATCGAAACAGCCAAGCGCATGCGCAATTCCATTGATTCTGACGGCTTTGTGGCCCGGATCGGGGGCGAAGAATTCTTGATCGGTCTGCCTGAAACTACAGGGCGGCGGGCATTGGGGATCGCACGAACCGTCTGCAACGACATCTGCCAGTGTCCATTCGACCTATCCGAGGCCGCCGAACCAATCGCAGTGACAATCAGCATCGGCCTCATTACAGCTGATGACAACACGTTTCGCCAGGGCATCCCACCCGCACCATTGGACAACATGATAAAATCTGCGGATACGGCCCTGTATGCTGCGAAAAAGGCGGGACGCAATCAGGTCATGGTCCAGAATCACGCAGCCTGATCGGGTCAGTCGCGCTTTCTGCCCGCTTTCGATTTTCGGTGCACCACATCTTCCAGACGATCAGCGTATTCGACGCGTTCTTTCGGGCTCATGGCTGACACACGGATCAGCCACTGTTCCTGCAAAGCAGACTGCATCTCTGACATCACCTGCGCCTGCTGGCCCAACAAAGTCTCTACAGCGTCAGCCGCGAAGGGTTCGGCGCGAAGTGCGTCGCCAAGGGCTTGAAAATCCGCCGTCCGATGATCGACACCTTGGCGGTGCAGGCCCGAAAGCTCGGCCCGCATCGCCTGGCGTTCATGCTTGGGAAGCGCGCGATAAAGCGCCGATCCAAATCCCGGAGGGGTTTTGACGTGGTCATTGTTTCGGACGCGCAGCGCCGTGCCAACAACCGCACCGATGACTAGCAGATTGATAGCAAGGGACACGATCAGCAGGACAGGCATCCACCGGCGTTTAGGTTTTGACTGTTCGCTCATTCGCCTTCCTCCAGGAAGATTGTATTCAGATCCATATCCGCAACCTCAAATCCAGAGGATTGCGAATAAAGCAACGTCGCCGGATCGGGCAAAAAGGCCGGGGCAGTCAATCCAATCCAGATGCCAGCAATGCCCGCGGCCGCCAGACCTCCCATCCCCTGCCAGCCAAAGAAACTATCCAATGCCTGTGCCCAGAACCCTTGGGGTGATTTCTGAAGCCTTTGCAAACGAACGGTTTCCGCATCGGCCAGAATACGAAGGGCGAGTGCATCGGGTAACGGCTCATTTTCTTGACGAGCACGTAAAAACAGGTGATTCAGGTCGCTATTTTCATCCATCGGCATATCCCAACTCGTCTCTTCTTGCGGCTAACTGCTGTGCCAGTGCCCGCTTTCCCCGAGCTGTCAGACTCTCTACAGCTTCGACGGAAATATCCATGATTCCCGCGATTTCGGGATTGGGCAACTCTTCGATATGGCGCAAGACAACAGCCTGACGTTGCCGATCCGGAAGTTGCGCCAACGCGAACTGCAGTGCGTCCAACCTAGCGGCATCCTGAAGGTGTTCGGTTGCACTGATCGCATCGCTTTCAGGTTCGGCAACATCAGAAAGACTGTCCGCCGATTTCTTCCGCCGAATATCGACACACAGGTTCAGAGTGACCCGGTAAAGCCAAGTCGACACCTTTGCCTGTCCAGCAACCCAATCCGGCGCCATCTTCCATAGGCGCATCATGGCTTCCTGTGTGACATCTTCGGCTTCGGCCCGGTCGTTCAACAGCCTGAGCGCCACCGAAAAACTGCGCGGCCCAAGCCGATCGGTCAAAATGCGTGCCGCATCAGCGTCACCCTCGGCGAACCGCCGCAACAATGCATCGTCTCCAGGGTCGCCCGCAGCCTGACTTTGGCTGCGAGCCCCCGTTGATGAGGTACTCAGGTCCCGCATCCTTCATTAGCTGTCGTCGGTGCCAGCCTTGTCACGTTTTTTGTGATGCCAGCCCATCCGGTTTTTCGCATCGGCAAATTCCTGTTCCGAGATCGTGCCATTTTTGTCCGCGTCGATGCGGTCAAACATCTTGCCAGCACGGCGCGGCTTGGGCAACTCATCATCGGATAAGAGGCCATCCTGATTGGCGTCGTGCTTTTCGAACATTTGATTCACACGCTCATTCGCCTTCTTCTGGCCAGCCGCTTGCATCTCGTCGACGCTCAGCATGCCGTCGCCATTGGTGTCGGCATTGGTGAAACGCTGTTGCCTATAGGTTTGCATTTCTTCCTGCGTGACCTGACCATCATTGTTCAGGTCCAACTCTTGAAAGGTCACGTCCTCTCGGCCTTTCGGACCGACAGCCAAGGCGGTTGTGCCCGTCAATGCAATGGCCGATACCAGAATGGCCGGGATAAGTTTCGCGCTTTTCATATCGTTTTCCTTTGTTTCTCGCGACCGGTTTGTCGCTGCTCACATAGGTTAAAACGGTGCAGTTTTCGGTTTCCGTCGCCCAATTTTAATTTTTTTCTGTTGCTCACTGCCAACGACCACATAATTTCCGGACATCTCATCGCGGCACAAAGCGACGCACCCCCCTTTTCTGTGGGGCAAAACAAGCGCAATATCAGGGCAATCTGAATGCGCGAGTTTCAAAATGACAGATCAAACGATCGACACAATATCCGAGAACGACCGTCCAACCCGGCCTGCGCTAATCAAAGGCTTCCGTTGCCGCTGCCCAAAATGCGGTGAAGGCAAGCTGTTGCACAGCTACCTGAAGGTGAATGACAGCTGCAGCAGCTGTGGTCAGGAACTGTTTCATCACCGTGCGGATGACGGTCCAGCCTATCTGACGATCCTGTTGGTCGGTCACCTGCTGGCGCCCGCTTTGCACATCTCTTATGTCCAGTGGCGCCCTGACCCGCTGAACATGTTCCTGATTTTTGCATTCGGATGTACAGCCTTGACACTATTCCTGCTACCGCGACTGAAAGGGGCCGTTGTCGCCTATCAGTGGGCACGACGGATGCATGGGTTCGAAACGGACCGATGACTGGAATGATTGGGTCGGCCCTGAGATGAGTACGGACAAAACGGCTATACGGGACGCTGCAACAGTTATCGTGTTGCGGGACCGGATGTCGAACCCTTCCATTTTGATGGGTCAAAGGGGCGCAAAAGCCGTTTTTATGCCGAACAAATTCGTGTTTCCGGGTGGCGCGGTAGACGCAGAGGACGCCCTGGTCCCGCTATCGGCTGACATGTCCCAGCTCTGCCGCGATCGGCTTGCTGAACAGTCTCCGCCCGGGCTGCAGAATGCTTTGGCGGCCGCCGCAATCCGCGAGCTCTGGGAGGAAACCGGCCTGGTGCTTGGAGTTCCCGGCGCTTGGACAGGTGAGGTGCCGATTGACTGGCAAAGCTATGCAGAGGCAGGATTTCTGCCCTCTGCAAAGTCATTGCAGTTTGTTTTTCGCGCCGTCACCCCGCCCGGCCGTACTCGCCGGTTCGATGCACGATTCTTTTTGGTAGATGCAGACGCCCTGCAAGGCGATCTGGATGACTTTGGCCGCGCTTCGGATGAGTTGTCTCACCTGCAATGGGTTCCGTTGAACAAGGCGCGAGAGCTTGATCTTCCCTTCATAACCGAAGTTGTTCTGGCCGAAGTTGCAGCCCGGGTCACACGACCCGAACCACCCCAAAGCGTTCCGTTCTTCCTCAATCAAGAAGAACAAAGCCTGTTCTTACAGATCAAAGGCTATCCAATGTCCGAACAGGACTTCTAGCCGAACCTACTTCATTCGGCTGATCACCGTGGTCACCTCGGGCTTTTTGCCGATCTCGGTCTTTGCTGTCTGACGCACGATCCGGCGCAATGCCTCTTCCAGCTTGTCATCGTCGCGCCGGGTTTTGGTATCCGCCCGCATGAGGAATTGGTTCAGGTCCTCTTCCAGAACTTCGACCAGTGCTGCGCGCGATGTTCCGATCTCGGCCAAGCCCATCGTATCGCACCAGGGTTCACCCAACGGTTCGTCTTCTTCGTCTAAAATAACCGTCACGGTTACATGCCCGTTCAAGGCCATGCGAATGCGGTCGCGGACAACTCCATCCAAGGCTCCGACCTTTACGGTTCCATCCAGATAAGTTCGGCCTGTCTCGACGTAGTCGACGACCTTGGGGGCATTGCCGCTGAGATCCAGCATCGTGCCATTGACTGCCACAACCCCGGTACGACCACCCGCTTCGGCCAGTTTAGCATGTTCGCGCAGATGTCGGTGTTCACCATGCATGGGAATAACCATCTGTGGGTTGACTATGGCGTGCACTTTTTCCAGATCAGGCCGGTTGGCATGGCCAGAGACGTGATACAGACCCGAGCTGTCATCCACCACATCAACGCCCTTTTCGCTGAGCTGGTTCATGATGAAGATTACGCCCTTCTCATTGCCCGGTATCGTCTTCGACGAGAACAGGAACAGATCGCCTTCCTTCAACTCGATCCCGCGGTATTTACCGCGTGCAAGCTGGGCACTGGCCGCACGGCGTTCACCCTGGCTGCCGGTTACGATCAGCATCAGGTTCTGGCGCGGGATATCTACGGCCTCTTCGGCGCTGATAACCTTGGGAAAATCCGTGAGAATACCGGTTTCCGTCGCGGCCTCAATCATCCGCCGCATCGCACGACCTAACAGAACGACCGAGCGTCCCGCGCGCTGCCCAGCCTCGGCCAGCGTCTTCACCCGTGCGACATTCGAGGCAAAAGTCGTCGCAACCACCATTGATTTGGCATTTTCGACCAATTTGGTGATCTCAGGCCCGACCTCGGATTCCGAGCGGCCCGCATGCGTTGAAAACACGTTCGTGCTGTCGCAGACCAATGCTTTCACACCGTCCTTTGAAATCTCTGCCCAAAGGTCTTGATCGAACGGTTCACCTACTACAGGGTTGGCATCCAGCTTGAAATCCCCAGTATGCACGATCCGCCCCGCAGGCGAGTCTATGACAAGCGCCGCACTTTCGGGGATAGAGTGCGATACCGGCAAAAACCCGACTGTAAACGGGCCAACCGTCACCTGTTCAGGCCAGGCTGACAGGGTCTGAACCGCGTCTGTCGGATGGGCTTTCTCTTCCATCTTGCGACGCGCGAGATTTGCGGTGAAGGCGCGTGCATAGATCGGGGCGCCCAAGTCGTCATAGCAATGCGCCACAGCGCCGACATGATCTTCGTGGGCATGGGTGACGAATACCGCCTCAAGCCGGTCGGCACGTTCTTTTAGCCAGCTGATATCGGCATGGATCAGGTCGACACCGGGTGTTGTGTCCATATCTGGGAAGGTTACACCAAGATCGACAAGGATCAGCTTCTCCTTTCCCGGCTTGCCATAGCCATAGACATAGGCATTCATCCCAATTTCGCCCGCCCCGCCCAGGGGCAGATAGATCAGTCGTTCACTGCTCATGTTGAGCCATTTTCCTTGTTATAGCGATGGATCACGGTCAGTCCGTGCATCGTCAAATCGTCTTCTATAGCGTCAAACCCAACATCTGCCTGATCGAACAGAGGCGCAAGCCCCCCGGTTCCCACGACTTTCATTGGCATGCCATATTCCGCCTTGATCCGGGCAATCAGCCCTTCGATCAGACCGGAATAGCCCCAATACACGCCAGATTGAATGCAGCCAACCGTATTTGTTCCAATCACTTTTTCGGGACGTGTGATGTCGATATGCGGCAACGCGGCGGCCCCCTGGTGCAACGCCTCAAGGCTCAGGTTTACACCTGGGGCGATGATGCCGCCGACATATGCTCCATCCGAAGACACCACGTCAAAGTTGGTGGCCGTTCCAAAATCGACAACAACCACATCCCCACCATGCCGTTCAAATGCCCCGGCCGCATTGGCCAGGCGATCCGGGCCAGGGACCGTACCCTCATCAATGCGCGGGCTGACAGGCAGCAGACACTCCGGCTTGCCCACGACCAATGGGCGACAGCCAAAGAACCGGTCCGCAAAGACGCGCAGATTGAAAACCACACGCGGCACGGTCGAGGCGATAATCACATCGGTGATATCAGCTTGGATCTCATAATGTTTGACCAGCGTAGAGTACCAAGTGAAATAGGCATCCGCCGTACGGGCATGGTGCGTAGACGTGCGCAGCGTGCAGACGAATTCCTCACCGTCCCAGATCGAGAAAACGGTATTGGTGTTGCCGCAGTCGATGGCTAGAAGCATTGGTGCCCCTTTCAGAAAAATACGTCTGCCGCAGGTATGCTGACGCGGCCCTTCGCGGTGTTTAGGACAAGGTTACCCCGTGCGTCCACCGTTTCGAAGGTCCCGACCGTCTCAGTGGTGACAGTACGCGCGGTGATGACCTCGCCCAGCTTAGCTGCGCGGGACAACCAGGCAGCGCGGATGGGTTCGAACCCGTAGGTTACAAACTGGGCCTCAAAACGCGCATAGGCCGATGCAAGCTCGGTCAAAAAATCTTCGGTGGTGACATCTGCCCCTGTCTCGGACAACAGCGAAACCGGCCTTAGCGCACCTGGTTCGACTTTATCTGCAGTCGGTGCCTGCGAGAGATTGACGCCGATGCCGATTGCCAAATGCGAGACGTCCCGCCCCTGCCCGGTACTTTCCAGCAGTATCCCCGCAAGCTTGCCACCGTTCAGCAACACATCATTGGGCCATTTTAGCGACAAACCCGATATGCGTCCGGTGACCGCCACACATGCATCAAACAGGGCCAAGGCGGCGACAAAACTGCGCAGAGCGGCCTGTTCCGGGCGTCCTGCGGGCCGCATCAGCAGCGTTGCGGCAAGATTTCCCTCGGGGTTGGTCCAGACCCGTCCGCGCCGACCGCGTGCCTGTGTCTGGCGGTGCGCCAGGATCCAGACCGGACCCTGAGCCATCGGCGCGATCCGGGCGGCTTCGTTCAGAGTGCTATCGACCTCTTGCAATACATGCAGGCCATATCCATCCGGCCAATCGCTCATGTCACAAGAACATTAGGCCGCGGGCAATGGTCGAAATCAGTTAACAAGCGTCGCCGCTGCAGCTGCCGCTGCGCCCTCTATCCCAAACTGATAGAATACGCCAACCAACATCAATGCAGCTGACCCCATCAGAGCAACCCACAGAACCGGAGACGAATTTGCGTCGATCGGGTCCTCATTCTCGGCACCGAAATACATATAGTATACGATCCGTAGGTAATAGAATGCACCGATCACCGAGGCGATGGCAGACATGATAACCAGACCGGTCAGGCCAGCCTCAATACCCGCTTGCCAGACGCCAAATTTCGCAAAGAACCCAAGCATCGGTGGAACACCGGCAAGGCTGAACATCAGGATCAGCACGGCCAGAGCCTTACCCGGATCGCGTTTGGAATACTGGCGCAAAGCGTCAATGTCAGTAACAGGTTTACCGTCCCGTTCCATCATCAGGATAAAGGCGAAAGTTCCGACATTCATGGTCACGTAAATCGCCAGATACATCAGCATCGCCTTGATACCCAGCTCGGTCCCAGCCGCCAGTCCGATCAACGCATACCCCATATGGGCAATCGACGAAAACGCCATCAGCCGTTTAATGTCGCGTTGTCCGATGGCAGCCACGGCCCCCAACAGCATAGACAGAACAGACAAGAGTACAATCACCTGCTGCCAGTCCTTTACGACACCTCCAAATGCGTCGTGCAACACGCGGGCAAACAGGGCCATGGCGGCCACCTTGGGCGCCGTGGCGAAGAAGGCAGTGACTGGTGTGGGCGATCCTTCATAGACATCCGGCGTCCACATGTGGAACGGAACAGCCGAAACCTTGAACGCGAGCCCCGAGATCAGGAAGATCAACCCGAACAGCAACCCGAGGGTCACATCGCCGTGGTGAACGGTCTGAATGATGCCCGAGAACAGCGTGGTACCCGTAAAGCCGTAGACAAGCGAAGCCCCATACAGCAGTAAGCCCGAGCTAAGCGCGCCCAGAACGAAATATTTCAGGCCAGCCTCGGTGGATTTGGCGCTGTCACGACGCAGCGCAGCCACAACGTAGAGTGCCAGCGACTGCAGCTCGAGCCCCATATACAGAGACATCAGGTCACCCGCGCTGACCATCATCATCATGCCGACAGCGGCAAGCGCCACCAGCAAAGGGTATTCGAAACGCAACAACCCGCGGCGGGTCATATAGTCCTGGCTCATCATCAAAACGGCAGCGGCAGATAGCAGGATCGCCACTTTGGCAAAGCGCGCGAATCCGTCATCAACGAACATGCCGTTAAACGCGATGTTCGTCCCGTCGCCATTGGTGGCGATCCAGAACGCCAGCAGCGCCATCAGCCCTGCTGTCACCCAGACCAATGTCGGCGCAAGCCCGTCCTTGGTGGTGTAAACAGCCGCAAGCAATGCCGCCATCGCATATAGTGCCAGAACGATCTCTGGCAGGATAATTGTCAGATCAGCCTGGATCATGTCTCCAAAGCCTCCTTAATGCGAGGCGGCTGTCTGGGTCGCGGTCTCAGCCGCGGCCAGAGCCGTATCATAGTTCGAAATCAGCGCGGCAGTCGAGTTGCCAATCACATCTGTTACCAGCGATGGATACACACCCAGCAGGATCGTCATGACGATCAGGGGGGCAAATATCAACCGCTCGCGCGAGCTCATATCAGTCATCGCCTTGAGGCTTTCTTTGATAAGATCCCCAAATACGACCCGACGATACAGCCACAAAGCATATCCCGCCGAGAAGATAACACCAGTCGCGGCCACAGCAGTCACCCAGGTATTGACCTGGAATGCGCCCATCAGGGTCAGGAACTCTCCGATGAACCCACTGGTGCCCGGCAGGCCAACATTGGCCATGGTGAACAGCATGAAGACCAGCGCGTAGGCCGGCATCCGGATTACCAGACCGCCATAGGCCTCGATATCGCGGGTGTGCATCCGGTCATAGATCACGCCGACACACAGGAAGAGCGCCGCCGAGATGAACCCGTGGCTGAGCATCTGGAAGATGGCTCCGTCGACCCCCTGCTGGTTTGCCGCAAAGATGCCCATGGTGACAAAGCCCATATGCGCGACCGAGGAATAAGCGATCAGCTTTTTCATGTCCTCCTGCACCAGTGCAACCAGCGAGGTATAGACCACAGCGATGGCCGACATCCACAGCACCAGATCGGTCATCACCGCCGACCCCACCGGGAACATCGGCAGGCTGAACCGCAGGAAGCCATAGCCACCCATCTTCAACAGGATCGCCGCCAGCACGACCGACCCTGCGGTCGGCGCCTGCACGTGTGCATCCGGCAGCCAGGTGTGGACCGGCCACATCGGCATCTTCACCGCAAATGAGGCAAAGAACGCCAGGAACATCAGCGTCTGCATACCGCCTACGATATGGATGCCCAGAACGGTAAAGCTGTCGGACGAAAAATGATGCGCCATCAGCGCTTCGATATCCGTCGTGCCTGCATCCGCATACATCGCAACCATAGCCACCAGCATCAGCACAGAGCCAAGGAACGTGTAGAGGAAGAACTTGAAGCTGGCATAGATGCGCTCTTTACCACCCCAGATGCCGATGATCAGGAACATCGGGATCAGACCCGCTTCGAAGAACAGGTAGAACAGCACCAGGTCCAGCGCCATGAACACGCCAAGCATCAGCGTTTCCAGCAGCAGGAAAGCAATCATGTATTCCTTGACGCGGTCTGTCACATTCCAGCTGGCCAGAATTGTCAGCGGCATAATGAAAGTGGTCAGCAACACGAACAGGACGCTGATGCCATCCACACCCATCTTGTATTTCAGACCCATCAGCCACTGGCCCTCTTCCACCATCTGGAAGCCAGTGTTTTCAGGATCAAAGCCAGTATAGATGCCAATCGAGACCAGGAAGGTCACCGTCGTCGCAACCATGGCCACCCATTTGGCATTGCGTTGCGCGGCTGCATCGTCGCCCTGCAGAAACAGCGCCAGTATGGCGGCCGCCGCTGCGGGGATGAAGGTGACGATCGAGAGGATATTGTCCATTAGTGTGCGCCTCCGCCGATCGACATCCAGGTGACCAGGGCAGCAATTCCCAGGACCATCCAGAAGGCATAGGTAAATATGTAACCAGTCTGCGCCTTGCCTGCGAGGCGGGTGAAGAATGGCACGATGCCCATCGCTACCCCGTTCAGGAAACCGTCAATCGTGTTGCCGTCGCCGCGTTTCCACAGGAACCGCCCAAGTGCCAAGGCAGGTTTGACGAAGATCGCGTCATAGATCTCATCAAAGTACCATTTGTTCAGCAGGAACAGATAAAGCGGACGCTGGTTTGCTGCCAAGCGCGCGGGCAACGTCGTATTCACGATATAGAACCAATAGGCCACGATGAAACCAAGCAGCATCGCAACGAAGGGTGAGAACTTGACCCATTTCGGAACAGCATGCGCATCGTCCAGCACATGATTGTCCGGTGCGATGTAGAGCGCGCCTTCTCCGGGCGTTCCAACAAAGGCATAATGGTGATCGCCGCCCTGCGCGCCCTTCTCACCATGGCTGTCCTCCGCGTGACCAGCATCCGCATGCGTATCGTCGCCGTGATCATCTTCGGCATGGGTATCGTCCCCATGCGCACCCTCTGCCGCGTGGCCATCCACCGAAGCCTCTGCAACCGGAATGCCATAGAACTGGCCGACCTTGTCGGTGTGGCCAAAAAAGTTGCCATACCAGATCATCCCGGCGAAAACCGCACCCAGCGACAGAACGCCCAACGGAACCAGCATGACCAACGGGCTTTCATGCGCATGGTCGTGCGTGTGTTTGTCCCCGCGCGGCTCGCCATAGAAGGTCAGGAAAATCAGACGCCAGCTGTAGAATGACGTAAATACCGCCGCAATCACCAGCATCCAGAACGCATAGCCGGTGCCTCCGGCAAAGGCGCTTTCGATGATGGCATCCTTGGACAAGAACCCGGCAAAACCGAATGTGGTCAGCGGAATGCCAACCCCGGTAATAGCCAGCGTACCGATCATCATCGCCCAAAACGTATAGGGGATTTTCTTCCGCAACCCGCCATATTCCGTCATCTCTTGCTCGTGATGCATCGCGTGGATCACAGAACCGGCCCCAAGGAACAGCAGCGCCTTGAAGAACGCATGGGTCAGCAAGTGGAACATCGCCGCCGAATACATGCCAACGCCTGCGGCCACGAACATGTAACCAAGCTGCGAACAGGTCGAATAGGCGATGACGCGTTTGATATCGGTCTGCACCAAACCCACGGTCGCTGCAAAGAAAGCCGTCGAAGCGCCGAGGAAGGTGATGAACCCGGTCGCACCCGGCGCAAACTCCATCAGCGGCGACATGCGGCAGATCAGGAATACACCCGCAGTCACCATGGTCGCGGCGTGGATCAGGGCTGATACAGGCGTCGGACCTTCCATCGCATCCGGCAACCAGGTGTGCAGGAACAACTGTGCCGATTTGCCCATCGCACCGATGAACAGCAGAACGCAGATCACCTCGATCGCGGTCCATTCACCCCACAGGAAGTGCAGCTTCTCTTCGGCCAATGCCGGGGCAGAGGCGAAGATGTCCGAGAAATTGATGCTGTCGGTCAGCAGGAATAGCGCAAAGATTCCAAGCGCAAAGCCAAAATCCCCAACCCGGTTGACGATAAACGCCTTCATCGCCGCCGCATTGGCGCTTGGCTTGCGGTAATAGAACCCGATCAGCAGATAGGACGCGACGCCCACACCTTCCCAGCCAAAGAACATCTGAACCAGATTATCCGCCGTCACCAGCATCAGCATGGCAAAGGTAAAGAAGGACAGATATGCAAAGAAGCGTGGCTTATAGCTTTCGCCTTCGCGCCATTGCGGATCGTGATCCATGTAGCCAAAGGAATACAGGTGCACCAGCGCCGAGACGGTCGTCACCACAATCAGCATGATCGCGGTCAACCGGTCCAGACGAATGGCCCAGCTTGTCGAGAGCGAGCCGCTCTCGATCCAGCGCATGATCTCGATCTGCTGGGTGTGACCGTCGAATGTCAGGAACACGATCCACGACAGCAGACAGGCCAGAAACAGCAGGCCCGTGGCGGTCCACATGGCGGCTTTCTCGCCAATGAACTTCCAGCCGAACCCGCACAGGATCGCGCCCACCAGCGGGGCAAAGAGGATGGTGGTTTCCATGTGCCCTTACCCCTTCATCATATTGACGTCTTCAACCGCGATCGAGCCGCGGTTGCGGAAGAAGCAGACCAGAATGGCCAGCCCGATCGCCGCCTCGGCCGCCGCCACGGTCAGCACGAACAGCGTAAACACCTGCCCGACCAGATCGCCCAGGAAGCTGGAGAACGCCACAAGGTTGATATTCACCGCCAGCAGCATCAGTTCGATGCTCATCAGCAGGATGATGACGTTCTTGCGGTTCAGGAAGAGACCGAAGATGCCGATGACGAACAGCGTCGCCGCGACCGTAAGATAGTGTTCAAGTCCGATCATAGCTTCGCTTCGCCTTCATCTGAGACAGTTTTCGTGTTGCAGAATTTCCCAGGATCAAGATGCTCATCGCGCACAATTGGGTCGGCACCGATCACCGAGAGGTCGGAAATAACCTCGGTCAGCATTGGTGGAGTATCGAGGTTGGCATATTCTTCTCTGAGCACCTTCAATTCCAAACTCAGATCAAATTTCAGATTGTCTGCATTAAAACCTTTGACAATAACGTCGAGTGTTTCACCCGTGGCGCATGACATGACGGTCCAAGAGTAACCGGAGTTTACGCAACCAGTTTCTCTTGCAACCCACCAGTCATGAATGCCGGGAATATCAAATTCAAAGGTACCATCATACCCAGTGCACTCTTCCGGTGGTACAAGGCTCGTCTCCGCGTGAGACGTCGTAACCGAACATATGAGTATTGCAGCGGCCATCATGAACTTCACAACCCCTGCCCCGGTTTCACGTCCTTCAGCTCCATCGCCTTGGCCGGGTCGCGCATCATCTGGCCGATGATGTCCTGACGCTTGATGTCCTTGCGGTGGCGCAGAGTCAGCACGATCGCGCCGATCATGGCCACCAGCAGGATCAGGCCCGCGAGTTGGAACAGAAGGAAGTATTGATCATAAAGGATGACGCCGAGTGCCTCGGTGTTGTGGCGGTCGGTTGGAACCGGCTGTGCCAGATTGGCCGCCGCACCCTGCGCGCTGTCCCAGGCCCCAAAGGCCATGACAAACTGCATCAGGATGACCAGACCGATCAGCAAGGCCAGCGGCATATAGCGCGCCATCTCGGCCTTGAGCTCGGCGAAATCCACGTCCAGCATCATCACCACGAACAGGAACAGCACCGCGACCGCGCCGACATAGACGATGATCAGCAGCATGGCCACGAACTCGGCCCCCAGCAGCACGAACAACCCCGCCGCGGACAGGAAGGACAGGATCAGCCACAGCACCGAATGCACCGGCTGGCGGCTGATCACGGTGAACAGCCCGCCGGTGATGGCGCTGATGGCGAACAGATAGAAGGCAAAGACGGTCATTGATCCTCATCCTCGTTATCGCCCATGACCTCTTGCGCCAATTCCAGCGCGCGGGTCATGGCCGGGATGCCGGCAAAGACCGACATCTGACCGATCGTTTCCACGATCTCTTGTTTCTTGGCACCGGCTTCCACAGCGTGGCGCACGGTCTGACGCACCGCCGCATCCGCCTGCGCGCCCTGACAGGTCAGCCCGGCCAGTGTCAGCAACAGGCGGGTCTTGGCATCCAACCCGTCTTTGTTGACGGTGTTGCCGAACATCATCTCCATGACTTCTTTCGGCATGGTCGGCCATAGAGTTTCGAACCCTTTGGGCGAGAAGCTCTCCATCGCAGGGTTCATCGCCTTGGCCATGTCCTGCGCCTGCTTCATCATCAGCTCAAACGGATTTGTCGGGGCGTCATTCATTGATCAATTTCCCATCAACCTTGGGCCAGGGAGAGTTCGCAAAAACCCAAATGACAATGATGTTCACGAATGGGATACACATCAGAAGTGCCAGCCATTTCGATGAACCTGTTCTTTTCGCAATCTTTAGCGAGGGAATACCAACGGCCAAAAATGCTATGCCCAATATTAACAACAGCGCCGGCAGACCGGACACATGAAATTGGAAACTTTCTGTTGCGTCATTCATTAGTTTTCTCGCTTAGCGATACGGCGCGTCTATTTCCAGATTGCGGGCGATCTCGGCTTCCCAGCGTTCGCCGTTATCCAGCAGTTTTTCCTTGTCGTAGAACAACTCTTCGCGGGTTTCCGTGGCGAATTCGAAATTCGGACCTTCGACGATGGCATCGACCGGGCAGGCCTCTTGGCAGAAACCGCAATAGATGCACTTGGTCATGTCGATGTCATAGCGCGTGGTACGGCGGCTGCCATCTTCGCGCGGTTCGGCGTCGATTGTAATGGCCTGTGCAGGGCAGATCGCCTCGCAGAGTTTGCAGGCAATACAGCGTTCTTCACCGTTGGGGTAACGACGCAGGGCGTGCTCACCGCGAAAACGCGGAGACAGAGGACCCTTTTCATGCGGGTAGTTCAGGGTGGCCTTCGGTGCGAAGAAATACTTCAGCCCCAACTTCATGCCGACCCAGAAATCCTGTAGAAGAAAATACTTGGCGGCACGGGTGTAGTCGATTTGGGTCATATCAGCCTCCTACGCTCCAACGCGCAAACGCGCCCCAGAACCAGTCGAATTTCGCCGCAAAGGCCACGAAGACTACCCAAGCCAGCGAGAAGGGCAGGAACACTTTCCAGCCCAGCCGCATCAGCTGGTCATAGCGGTAGCGCGGTGTGATCGCCTTGACCATTGCGAAGAGGAAGAAGAAGAACGCCATCTTAGCGACCATCCACAACACGCCGTCGGGCAGGCCCGGGATCGGGGACAGCCAGCCGCCGAAAAACAGCAGCGTGGTCAGCGCGCACATCAGGAAAATGGCGATATATTCGCCAGCCATGAACAACAGGAAAGGCGTGGCCGAGTATTCGACCTGATAGCCCGCGACCAGTTCGGATTCCGCCTCTGGCAGGTCAAACGGTGGGCGGTTGGTTTCGGCCAGCGCCGAGATGAAGAACAGGAAGACCATTGGGAAATGCGGCAACCAGTACCAGCTGAAGAACCCAAAGCGCCCGTCTTGCGCATGCACGATGTCACCGAAGTTCATCGACCCGGTCGACAGGATCACACCGATGATGATCAGACCAATCGAGACCTCGTAGGAAATCATCTGAGCGGCAGAGCGCAATGAGCCAAGGAAAGGGTACTTTGAGTTCGACGCCCACCCTCCCATGATCACGCCATAAACCTCCAACGAGGACACGGCGAAGACATACAGGATGGCGACATTAATATCCGACAGCACCCAGCCGTCGTTGAACGGAATCACGGCCCAGGCGATCATCGCCAGAACAAATGAGGTCAACGGCGCGAGGATAAAGACGGTGCGGTCTGCACCCGCTGGGATAACCACCTCTTTAACCACATATTTCAGCGCGTCGGCCACCGTTTGCAGCAGGCCATAGACGCCCACCACATTGGGGCCACGGCGCATCTGAACCGCCGCCCAGATCTTGCGGTCTCCATAGACAAGGAACAACAGCGAAATCATCACAAAGGCCACAACGGCAAGCACTTGTGCCAGAATGATGAGGGCTATTCCGCCTGGGGTGTTAAAGAATTCAGCCATTGGTCCTCACACCGTGGGTATTCCGTTTTCCGCACGAAATGCTAAGGCCATGTGCCTGCGCAAAGTGCGTCTGGGTCGGCGCGTTGGTGTAAACAGCATCTGCAGCCGCTACGCCACCCTTTTTATTCCGTTTCATAGGCAAAACAGGGGCGAGCCCCTGTCCGACCAGCACAGGGTCGAGATGCGATATGACAGAGTTTCGGTTCATTCCGCCGCGATCTTTTCGCCTTTGCGTGCCTGCGTCTGCGCCGATAGCTCAGCCATCAACTGCGAGGCCCGTGCAATCGGGTTGCTCAGGTAGAAGTCCTTGACGGTGTGACGGAAGCTCGCCTTGCCCAGAGGGCCGAGCTTCAGCGCCTGAACCTCGTTTTCGATCACCTCGTCGATACGGGCCAGATGCGGCACCGCCTCGATCAGCGCGGTGCGCAGTTGCGCCAGCGAGTCATAAGGCAGCGTCGCACCCAGTTCGGCAGACAAAGCGCGCAGGATCGCCCAGTTTTCCTTAGCCTCACCTGGTGCAAACCCGGCACGCATCGCCAGTTGCGGGCGGCCTTCGGTGTTCACGAACAGGCCGTTTTCCTCGGTATAGGCTGCGCCCGGCAGGATCACGTCGGCGCGGTGCGCACCTCGATCGCCATGGCTGCCCTGATAGATGACAAAGGCGCCGTCGCCGATTTCAACTTCATCGGCACCGAGATTATAGATCACATCCGCCGCGCTGATTGTATCCATGCCACCTTCGTTGGTTGCATCGACATCCATAGAACCAACACGTGAGGCGGCTGTGTGCAGGACAATCAAACCGCTTTCGGTATTCGCCGCAATGGTTTGCGCAGCGCCCAAAACCGCAGCGCCATCCGCTTCCTGCAATGCACCCTGACCAATGATGACCAACGAGCGTTTGCCTTTGACCTCATCATCTCCGCCCATATCCACCACCTGCTGCAATGCCGCACGATCATCGCCGACATGGTGGTAGTCATAGGTCAGATCGACTGCCGGGCCGACCACAGCAATCTCGGCCCCATGCGCCCAGGCTTTGCGAATGCGCGCGTTCAGCACCGGCGCCTCATCGCGCGGGTTGGTTCCGATCAGCAGAATGCGCTCGGCGCTGTCGATATCTTCGATCGCGGCGGTCCCGGCATAGGCCGCGCGGTTGCCCGCTGGCAGCTTGGCGCCATCGGTACGGCATTCGACAACCCCACCCTGCCCTTCAATCATCTGCTTCAGAGCAAACGTAGCCTCGACCGGGGCCAAGTCGCCCACGATACCGGCGGGCTTTTCAGCCCCTTTCAACGCCTCGGCCGCTTTGGTCAACGCCTCGGGCCACGTCGCCGGGCGCAGCTTACCGTTTTCACGCAGGTATGGCTTGTCCAGCCGCTGACGACGCAGGCCGTCCCACACAAACCGCGTCTTATCACTGATCCATTCTTCGTTCACGCCATCATGATTGCGCGGCAAAAAGCGCATGACTTCGCGCCCTTTGGTATCCACGCGAATGTTCGAACCCAAGGCATCCATCACGTCGATGCTTTCGGTCTTGGTCAGTTCCCAAGGGCGCGCGGTGAAAGCATAGGGTTTCGAGGTCAGCGCCCCGACAGGGCACAAGTCGATGATATTACCTTGCAGATTCGAATCTAGCGTCTGGTTCAGATATGACGTGATCTCGGCGTCTTCGCCCCGCCCGGTTTGACCCATCTGAGTGATCCCGGCCACTTCGGTTGTAAAGCGCACGCAGCGGGTGCAACTGATGCAGCGGGTCATCGCGGTACCAACCAGCGGACCCAGATCCAGATCATCGACCGCGCGCTTGGCTTCCTTAAACCGCGTGCCCGACATGCCATAAGCCATCGCCTGATCCTGCAGATCGCACTCGCCACCCTGATCGCAGATCGGGCAATCCAGCGGGTGGTTGATCAGCAAGAACTCCATCACTCCTTCGCGGGCCTTCTTGACCATGGGCGAGTTGGTTTTGACCACCGGTGCCTGCCCTTCCGGCCCCGGACGAAGATCGCGCACCTGCATGGCACAAGAGGCCGCAGGTTTAGGCGGCCCCCCAACAACTTCGACCAGACACATCCGGCAGTTCCCGGCAATCGACAGACGCTCGTGATAGCAAAAGCGCGGCACTTCGACCCCGGCCTGTTCGCAGGCCTGAATCAGGGTCATCGCACCATCGACTTCGATTTCCTGTCCGTCGATGTTAACTTTGCGGAGGTCAGACATGATTTAAACTACCCTTTCAGGAATGTGCCGATAGCAGATTTTTTGGCGATTTCGCTTCGCCCTGCCGAGCACATCGTATCTGGAACGCCAATCACGATGCCGTTTCCTTGGATATAGCGAATAGCGTCGTCCTGTATCCGCTTCCGCGGCAAATTTCTTTCGAGATAGACAAAATCACTTTCCCGATACCCCTTGGCTTCTAGGTCGTCAGCTACCGTTTTCATGCTTTGCCTGATCTGCGAACGATTGAGCGACAAATTCGGACAACCGCCTGCAATCTGCTCTGCCATAGCGTTGGCAAAGGCCACATCATAGAGGCTCTGCGGAACCTGTGTACGAAACTGAGCGCGAGATGTGTCAGCGTCCAAAGCTTGGCTGGATGTTGACTCGCATCCAGCTAAGACCAAAAGCAAAACACCAGCAAAGCCCATCATCAAAGCTCTGAAACCCATACTCAATTCGCCCTCAAATACACGCCGATGGCGCTGTTTCTTTCAATTTCCGCGCGACCAAGCGTACAGAAGGAATTCGGCCGGTCATACGACACGCCATTTTGGGCCAGATAGGCCTCGCCCTTGGCGCGCATTCGGTCTTTTTCTGCATCCGAATCGACATAGGAGCGGATTTCACTGTCGGAATAGCCCAACTGGTTCGCCTTCGACCGCAAGCCCCACATCACACCAATCGCCTTCATACGCCGCCCGCTGATGGAGGGGCAGTATTCCGAAATTTCGTTCGCGATAGCGATGTAATAGAGTTCGTTGTCGATCTCTTTGACTTCGCGCAAGGGAGGTTTAGCCAAAGCAACCGCAGGCAGTGTCAGCGCCGTTGCAACGGCAAGCATTTTGATACCAGACATGACAAATCCTTTCGTCTTGGAAAGACCAAGACGACGGAGGCCAGCATTGCTATGCAATAGCAATGGGCCTGTCACGGCGTGATATGCAAAAAACCGCTTCATGGACGGCGGCAGCTCCCGGCAAAGGTTAGTCTGTCATCGTTGATCTGAAGGTTTTGTGGTTCGGTATCCGGCCCGACCTTCCAGTCGATCCTGGAGGATCCGAAATTCGCGATGCAAAACTTGGTGCCCTCATAACGGCCGGCCTCGCGTGCACCATCCAATGAGGCAGATACTCCTTTGATCACAACGGTGAAATCCGAAGGAGACGCTTTTTTGTTGATGTGCTTTGCTTTGGCTCTGAACGACTTGCCATCGAATAGAATACGATCTTCCGAAGGCTTAATCAGCCCGCAGGCCGAAACCGCCACCAGCAGTAAAACTGCGCCGATGAGGGAAACATTCTTGGTTCTGGTCACAAGATCAACAGTTCGTTCAATCATTAAAACGCCGCCACCAATGCCATGATCCCCATCACGAACATGCAAAGCCAGGCAACCACGTAAAGAACCGAGCGCAAGCCAGAGTTCGGCTTACCCAGTCCACGCAGATGAACAAACAGCATTGCCAGACGCGAAACCAGTGCCACCGAGGCGAGCAAGTTTACCCAAAACGGGCTGACCCCCAACAAAATTGCCGCGATCGTCACCGCCGCAAAAGCAGGAAGCGTTTCAGTGCCGTTCAGATAGGCACGGTTCAACCGATAGGCCCTGTCTGAATAATCTTGCTCGGGCGTGGCGCCTGGCGCCAGCCCCTTACCCTGTTTGGCCATTGCCGAAAATGGGGCTAGGAACAGGACGACGAGGGTGAAGATCATCACCGATGCAAGTGCATGGCCATAGTCCGAGAATACTTCCATTTGAATCACTCCGCTGCCATCGCACCCGTGCGGCCCGATTTCTGGGCCTTGATGCGGTCTTCGATTTCTTCCCGGAAATTGCGGATCAGGCCCTGGATTGGCCAGGCTGCCGCATCACCGAGGGCACAGATCGTGTGGCCTTCGACCTGTTTGGTCACGTCAAACAGCATGTCGATCTCTTCCAACTCGGCCTCACCGCGCACAAGGCGATCCATGACGCGCATCATCCATCCGGTGCCTTCACGACACGGTGTGCACTGACCGCAGCTTTCATGTTTGTAAAACTTCGACAATCGCCAGATCGCTTTAATTATATCGGTGGATTTATCCATCACGATCACGGCAGCCGTACCCAGGCCCGAGCCCAGATCGTTGCGCAGGTGGTCAAAGTCCATGATCGCGTCGCGCATATTCTCACCGCGCACACAGGGCACCGACGAACCACCCGGAATAACCGCCAGCAAATTGTCCCAACCGCCGCGAATGCCGCCGCAATGGGTTTCGATCAGCTGTTCAAACGGAATCGACATCGCCTCTTCAACGACGCAAGGATTGTTCACATGGCCCGAGATCGCAAACAGCTTGGTGCCCGCGTTGTTCTGACGGCCAAAGCCTGCGAACCAGTCGGCCCCGCGACGCAAGATCGTCGGCACTACTGCAATGGATTCCACATTGTTCACCGTGGTTGGGCACCCATACAGACCTGCGCCCGCCGGGAACGGCGGCTTCATCCGCGGCATGCCCTTTTTGCCCTCAAGGCTTTCGATCAGGGCAGTTTCTTCACCACAGATATAGGCGCCCGCCCCGTGATGCAGGAACAGATCGAAGTCCCAGCCTGACCCAGCGGCGTTCTTGCCCAACAAACCGGCGTCATAGGCTTCGTCAATCGCGGCCTGCAGCGCCTCACGCTCGCGGATGTATTCACCGCGCAGGTAGATATAGCAAGTATGCGCATTCATCGCGAAAGAGGCGATCAGGCAGCCTTCGATAAGCGTATGCGGATCGTGGCGCATGATTTCACGGTCTTTGCAGGTGCCAGGCTCGGATTCATCCGCATTTACCACCAGATAGGACGGGCGACCGTCACTTTCCTTGGGCATGAAGGACCACTTCAGACCGGTTGGAAAACCCGCGCCGCCCCGGCCGCGCAGCCCTGAATCCTTCATCGTCTGGATGATCCAGTCGCGCCCGTTGCCGATCAGGCCAGCGGTGCCGTCCCAATGCCCCCGGGCCTGTGCACCGCGCAATGTACGCTCATGCATCCCGTAGATGTTGGTAAAGATCCTGTCCTGATCCTTCAGCATCATGTGTTACCTTCAGCTGTCCTGACGCATGCGCCAGAGTTGAAAAATGTTGACGCCCGCATAGATGAACCCGGCCAGCGCGGCAAAATCAAACAGCAGCGCATAGCGTCCCGGCAGTTCCATCGCAGGGCCAATGAACATGGTCATGGCAAGCCAGACCAGCATGGTCACGGCGATGACCACTCCGATATGTCGACCCTTGCGGGCCATGGCCTGTTCCTTGTCCTTGTCCATCTTGTCCTAAATGCCCAGAGCGGGCACACATCCTAGTCTTCGTATGTACCGTCGTCCTTGGCCCGCTTGGCGAACTCGGTTTCTTCACCCGCCGCCAGCTTGGTGGCCTGATCAATCCAGCCGTCTCTCTCGATCCGGCCTTTGAACTTCAACCGCGCATCAACCCAGGCAACCTGCTCGGGCGTCCATTTGGCGATCTGATCATAATGATAGAAGCCCAGCTCGTTCAGCGTCTTCTCAAGCTTAGGCCCGACACCTTTAAGCAGCTTCAGATCGTCCGACTTGCCGTCCCGCGCACCCGAAAGCGTGTCGGGCTGGTCTTCTTTGACCGCCTTCGCCTCAGCCGCTTGTTTCACCGCGGGTTTGGCCGGTGCGGGGGCCTTGGGAGGATTCGGAGCAGCCTTTGTCGCCGCCGCCTTGCCATCCTTGCCCAGCCATGGCGTCAGGATCGGAACCTCGGTCCCGTCGATGCGCTTGACGGTATCCCCCAGATCAGTCGCCAACTGAACGCTGGCGTTATACTGGGTTCGGCCGCTGTCATACTCTGTCAGGCTGGTCAGTCCCTTCAAGGGCTCTGCCGCATAGCGCCCGTTCTGAGGGCCCGGTGTCGGCACCTTGCCAGCGGCCAGATCGTCGATGATCTTGCCAAAACCCTCGGCGGTCAGGTCTTCGTAATAGTCCTTGCCGATCTGCGCCATTGGCGCGTTGGTGCAAGAGCCAAGGCATTCGACCTCTTCCCAGCTCAGCTTGCCATCGGCGGACAAAGCATGCGGCTTGGCGGCGATCTTGTCCTTGCAGACCGCAATTAAATCCTCGGCCCCGCAGATCATGCAGGACGTGGTCCCGCACACCTGAATATGCGCCACCGAGCCAACCGGCTGCAGCTGGAACATGAAATAGAACGAGGCGACTTCGAGCACGCGGATATAGGCCATGCCCAGCATGTCAGCGACGGATTCAATCGCCGGACGGCTCAGCCAGCCCTCTTGTTCTTGCGCGCGCCACAGCAGAGGGATCACCGCGCTGGCCTGACGGCCTTCGGGGTATTTGGTGATCTGCGCTTCGGCCCATTGCCGGTTGGCAGCAGTGAAGGTGAAGTTCTCGGGTTGTTCGGGGTGAAGCCTACGCAGCATTCGACGTTTCCTCCGCAGGACAGGAGAGCGAGAATCCACCAGCAGTATCGATTTCCATGATACCAACTAATTCAGCTCGGTTGTTGTTCAGTGTCGAAATGAAAATTCCTTCGCAGAAATTCGCATATTCTCGGCTCATCGATGTTTCCCCCGATCGAATTTTGACGAGCAAAGTCGGTGCATCTATCGCTTCTGAATGATTAGTGGAACCTAAAGACCAGCCATACTCCCCAACGATGTAGTACCAGTTGTCCACCTGCTCTTTTATATAGCAGTCGGAATTGCCCCAACCGCTTCGGGCGTTAGGTTCGGCCAATGCGTCTTTTTTGAAGTTACAAATCATTGAACGTTCAAAGTGCTCAGTCGGACCACGAAGAACTGGCATCGCGAATGCAAGCACGACAACTAATGCTCCTGATCCAACAAGATGCGCTTTCTTCACCGGTCAATCTCCCCGAACACGACATCCATGGTCCCAATAATCGCGGCGACGTCGGCCAGTTGGTGGCCTCCGGCGATGTGATCCATGGCTTGCAGGTGCAGGAAGCCCGGCGCGCGCAGTTTGGCCCTGTAAGGCTTGTTGGTGCCATCGGCGACCAGATAGACGCCGAACTCACCCTTCGGGGCCTCGACGGCGGCATAGACCTCGCCCGCAGGCACGTGGAAGCCTTCGGTGTACAGCTTGAAGTGATGGATCAGGCTTTCCATCGAGGTCTTCATGTCCGAGCGTTTGGGCGGGGTGATCTTGCCACGGGTCAGAACGTCTCCGGGGCATTCCCGGATTTTGGCGATGGCCTGACGGATGATGTGCAAGGACTGGCGCATCTCTTCCATGCGGCAGAGATAGCGGTCATAGCAGTCGCCGTTCTTGCCGACCGGAATCTGGAACTCGAATTCGTCATAGCATTCATAGGGCTGCGCGCGGCGCAAATCCCAGGCCAGCCCCGATCCGCGTACCATGACACCCGAGAAGCCGTATTTCTGAATGTCATCCTCGGTCACCACACCAATATCGGCGTTGCGCTGTTTGAAGATGCGGTTCTCGGTCAGCAGACCGTCAATATCGTCGAGAATGGTGGGGAATTCGTGGCTCCACGCCTCGATATCGTCCAGCAGTTCCGGCGGCAGGTCCTGATGTACGCCGCCGGGGCGGAAATAGGCCGCGTGCAGGCGGGCACCGCATGCCCGCTCATAGAACACCATCAGCTTTTCGCGCTCTTCAAAGCCCCAGAGCGGCGGAGTCAACGCGCCCACATCCATCGCCTGGGTGGTCACGTTCAGCAAGTGGTTCAGAATGCGCCCGATCTCGGAATACAGTACCCGGATCAATGAGCCGCGGCGCGGCACCTCAACTCCGGTCAGCTTTTCGATGGCCAGACACCAGGCATGTTCCTGGTTCATCGGCGCAACGTAGTCGAGACGATCGAAATACGGCAGGTTCTGCAGATACGTCCGGCTTTCCATCAGCTTTTCGGTGCCACGGTGCAACAAACCGATATGCGGGTCGCAACGCTCAACAATCTCGCCATCCAGCTCAAGCACAAGCCGCAAAACCCCGTGCGCCGCAGGGTGTTGCGGGCCAAAGTTAATGTTGAAATTGCGGATCTTCTGTTCTCCGCTCAGCGCGTCCGTGCTGCCGTCATCATATCTTGAGCCGTCCATCAACGCCCCCGCTTATTCTTTTTTGCATCAGCCCGAACCCGAACCTTTTCGGCCTCGGCCGCCTTGGCTGCAGCCCCCGCCAGAAGGACCCCCAGCGCACCCAGCACGATCAGTTCCCCCAGCATCATCATCTCAGCGGCGCTCCAGCTCTTGCAGTTTCAGCCCGACCCACCACAGCAACGCGATCGTGCCAAAGGGGATCAGACAGAGCAGGCACCAGTATTTGTTAATCCCGAAGAACGGCAAAATCTTCACCATCGGGATGATGGTCAGTGCAGATAGGATCAGCCACCAAATGCCACCCATTATTCGTTCTCCTGTTTCTCATCGCCGGGCAGGATGTAATTCGCACCCTCCCACGGAGACATGAAATCAAACTGACGGTATTCCTGCACCAGATTGACCGGCTCATAGACCACACGCTTTTGCGCCTCGTCATAACGGACCTCGGTATAACCGGTGGTCGGGAAATCCTTGCGCAACGGATAGCCACGAAAGCCATAGTCGGTCAGGATTCGCCGCAGATCAGGATGGCCCGAGAAAAGGATGCCGAACATATCGAACACCTCGCGCTCGAACCAGTTGGCCGAGGGGTGAACGTCGACAATCGACGGCACCATGTCATCCTCACGGATCGACACGCGCAGGCGGATACGCTGGTTCTGGTACATCGACAGGAAGTGATAGACCACATCGAACCGCTTGGCCCGTTCGGGATAGTCAACGGCTGTGATGTCCACCAGGGTCGAAAACTTGCAACTGGCATCGCCCTTCAGGAATTCGATAAATTCCACAAGATTCGACGGGGCCACGTCCACGTTCAACTCATCATGGGTGACATCCCAGGACAGAACGCAATCGGTCCGTTTGAGTTCCAGCTGCGCGCCGAGTTCTTTGAGTGCTTCGCTCATTGCCCCCTCCTCAGCGTACAATGGTGCCGGTGCGGCGGATTTTGCGCTGCAGCTGCATCAGACCATACAACAGCGCCTCAGCCGTTGGAGGGCATCCAGGCACATAGATATCGACCGGCACAATGCGGTCACATCCGCGCACAACAGAATAGGAATAATGGTAATACCCGCCGCCGTTGGCGCAGGATCCCATCGAGATCACATAGCGCGGCTCGGGCATCTGGTCATAGACCTTACGCAGCGCAGGCGCCATTTTGTTGGTCAGCGTTCCGGCCACAATCATAACGTCTGACTGACGTGGGGACGCGCGTGGCGCGATACCGAACCGTTCTGCATCATAACGCGGCATCGAGGTGTGCATCATCTCAACTGCGCAACAGGCCAGCCCGAAGGTCATCCAGTGCAACGACCCGGTTCGGGCCCAGTTGATGATGTCCTCCGTCGAGGTCAGCAGAAAGCCTTTGTCCTGCAGCTCGGCATTCAGGGCCTGGGTGGCGACTTCTTTGTCGACGCCGGCGGTGTTTGCACCCGTCATCACTCCCATTCCAGGGCCCCCTTCTTCCATTCATAGGCAAAGCCGATGGTCAGAACGCCCAGGAACACCATCATGGACCAGAATCCGACATCGCTGATGTCTTTGAAAGCCACGGCCCAAGGGAACAGGAACGCAATTTCCAGATCGAAGATGATGAAAAGAATCGCGACCAGATAGAATCGGACGTCGAATTTCATCCGCGCATCGTCGAAGGCGTTGAAGCCGCATTCATAAGCGCTGACCTTTTCAGGGTCGGGATTGCGGACGGCCAGCACCACAGCGGCAAGAATCAAGACGATTCCAAGGCCCGCAGCGACGACCAGAAACACCAGGATCGGGAGGTACTCCCGCAGCAGGTCTTCCACGAATAGCTCCTTTCCTGCGCGTGCCCCGTAGGGGAGCGCCGTCAATTAGCGTGTTGACTGGACATTCTCTATCCGCGCGGGGTCAGAGGGTCAACCAAACACAATCGCATGGCACCCTAATATTCCGTTTCATTCCAGCCGAACTTCGATCCGTGAAACGCCCAGACCGACAGAACGTAAACCTAACTATTCCATACAGGTTTTCGCTTGTCGAAGAATGCGCTAATTCCCTCATGCGCCTCGTCGGTTTCCCAGCGCGCAACCAGCGCCCGGATCGTTTGGTCGATAACGGGATCGTCAACGCGCGGCCCCAGACTATGGACCAAGGCCTTGGCCGAGGCCACCGCACCAGGCGCACATGACAAATAAGGTTCAACCTCGGCCTCGACAGCGTCCGCCAGATCTTCTGCTGAGGCCGTTTTGGCCAATAGGCCCAAATTGACGGCCTCGGCCGCGTCAAACAATCGGGCCGACATAAAGACCCGCCGCGCACGTGCCGCCCCCATCCGAGCGACAACATAGGGGCCGATGGTGGCCGGGATCAGGCCCAGTCGCGTCTCGGTCAAGCCCATTTTCAGGGTCTCGACACCTATTGCCACGTCGCAGACGGCGGCAAGGCCCACGCCGCCACCAAAGGCGTTGCCCTGTAACGCTCCGATCAGCGGTTTGGGCATCACGTTCAACGCCTGCAACATCTCGGCCAGCTTTCGCGCCTCGACAAAGCGTGTCTCAGGATCCGCCGCCATCTGGTCCTGCATCCAGCCCAGATCCCCACCGGCACAAAAGCTTTTGCCTGCTCCGGTCAGAACGACGACGCGCACAGTGCCATCGCCGCCCAACTGCACCGCCGCTTGTGTCAGTTCCCGGATCATCTGCGCGGACATCGCATTATGCTTTTCGAGGCGGTTCAGCGTCAGCGTTGCAACGCCACGTGGATCAACCGTGACCGAGATCGTTTCAAACATCGCCTACCCCGCCCTCATGGCCAGTGCCATTTGTGCCGCTTGTTCCACGATCCCCAGATCAAGCCCCGTTTCGTATCCAAGACGCTCTAGATGCGCGACCACGGCTTCGGTGGCCACGTTCCCTGCTGCGGCAGGTGCGTAGGGGCAACCGCCCAGCCCCCCGACTGCTGAGTCAAATGTCCGCACGCCCAGCGCCAATGCAGCGTCGATATTGTCGATGGCCCGACCATTGGTGTCGTGGAAATGTCCCGCCAAGCGGGTAACAGGCACCGTCTCACGCACCGCCAGAAGCATATGGGCGATAGTGTCCGGTGTTCCTTGCCCGATCGTATCTCCCAGCGATACCTCATAGCAACCCAGCGCAAATAGTGTGTCCGCAATCTCGGCCACCTTCTCGGGTGGGATCGGACCATCATAGGGGCAGTCGGTCACGCAGGACACGTAACCGCGCACCGGCAGGTCAATATGGCGCGCAGCCTCTAGGATCGGTTTGAACCTCTCAATGGATTCGGCGATGGTCGCGTTGACATTGGCCTTCGAGAACCCTTCCGAGGCAGATGCGAATACGGCAATCTCATCCGCTTTGGCAGACAAGGCGTCCTCGTACCCGCGCATATTAGGCGTCAGCGCCGCATAGCGCACCTTACCAACCCGCTGAATCCCGGCCAGAACATCGGCACTGCCAGCCATCTGGGGCACCCATTTCGGAGACACAAAACTGGCAACTTCGATCCGATTGAAGCCCGCCTTGCTCAGGCAATCGATCAGAGCGACCTTCTCGGCAACAGGAATTTCCCGCTGTTCGTTCTGCAGCCCATCACGTGGCCCTACTTCAAAAATGTCGACCCGTTCACCCATAGCTTTCGCCTCCCGTTATGCCGTGTTGTCCCGACTGTGCCACGTTGCGGCGCAGCGGGACAGATCATTCCTCCTCCAGCCGGACCAGCGCCGCGCCGGCCTCGACCTGAGCGCCCGTTTCGGCCAGCACCTCGGCGATCACGCCATCACGGGCAGCCAGCAAGGAATGTTCCATTTTCATGGCTTCCAGAATGGCCAGTCGATCACCTTCTGAAACGGCTTGCCCTACGGTGGCGAACATGGCCTTGACCAGACCGGGCATCGGCGCCTCGACCACATTCGTATCGCCCAAGGCGCTTGCATCGCGATCGAGCGGATCGACATGCTCAAACACTTGCCCATAGTCATCGAATACTGTGATTGTCACACCAGCCAGTGCCACGGGCGGCATCGGGCGGTCATCAATGTACCAGCCTCCATTGCGCCGTTGCGCCAGAACCGTTGTGTCCTTGATCTGCCAGACCTGCCGGTCAGGTCCTTCGACCTGTACGTCTAGATCAATGAGCTCGCTATCGCACTTCAACTGGACGGCCCGGTGCAGCGGCGCCCACAGGCTGAAACCCGTGTCGGGCCCGGTCTCGACCAGATCAAGCGCCGTCATGGCTGCTGCAACAATCAAGCGCGCGCGCGCATCAGAAGTTCGGACCAGCCCGTCGATATCCCGACCGATCAGCCCGGTATCGACATCGCCCGCCGCAAATCCAGGGTGCCGGGTCAGCGCGCCAAGAAACGAGAGATTCGTGACCGTCCCGGCAACCTCGGTCCGCCGCAGAACGCGGTGCAGGTTTTCCAGCGCCACCGCACGCGTCGGGCCATGCACCACGACCTTGGCAATCATCGGATCGTACCAGGGGCTGATTGTATCGCCGGACCGCACTCCGCTATCGGCGCGGCATTCCGCAGGAAAGCGCAGATGTGTCAGCGTACCTGTTGCGGGCAGAAACCCTTTGGGCACGTCCTCGGCGTAAAGCCGGGCTTCGAACGCATGCCCGTTGATCGTCAGGTCATCCTGCGTTTTTGGCAACGCCTCACCCGAAGCGACTCGCAACTGCCATTCGACCAGATCAACGCCGGTAATCGCCTCGGTCACGGGGTGTTCCACCTGCAAGCGCGTGTTCATCTCCATGAACCAGAACCGATCCGGGCGCAGCCCGTCCGATGCATCAACGATGAACTCAACCGTACCTGCGCCTTTGTAGCCAATCGCCTCGGCGGCCCGCACGCCCGCCTGCCCCATGGCCTCACGCATTTCAACCGTCATTCCGGGCGCCGGTGCTTCTTCGATCACCTTCTGGTGCCGCCGCTGCAGCGAACAATCGCGTTCGAACAGATGCACCGCCTGGGTGCCATCGCCGAACACCTGCACCTCGATATGCCGGGGCTTGGAAACGAATTTTTCGACCAGAACGGCATCGTTGCCAAAGGCGGTTTTCGCCTCTCCCCGCGCACTGTCTAGAGCCTCAGTAAAGTCTTCGGGGTGCTCTACCAGCCGCATCCCCTTGCCGCCGCCCCCCGCAACGGCCTTGATCAGCACTGGATAGCCGATGGTCTGGGCCGCGCCCGCCAGATGATCAGGGTCTTGGTTATCGCCGTGATAACCCGGAACCACGGGCACGCCCGCCTGCTCCATCAACACTTTTGCCGCGTCTTTGAGGCCCATCTTGCGGATCGCATCCGCCGAGGGCCCGATAAAGATCAGACCCGCAGCCTCAACAGCGTCAACGAAACCGGGGTTTTCAGACAGAAACCCATAGCCGGGGTGGATCGCCTGCGCGCCCGTATCCAGCGCTGCCTGAATGATCACATCACCCTTTAAATAGCTGTCCGCCGGGGCCGCGCCACCGATATGCACCGCCTCATCTGCCATTTGCACGTGCTTGGCGGAGGCATCCGCTTCGGAATACACGGCCACGCAAGTAACGCCCATTTTCTGAGCGGTTTCCATGACGCGGCAGGCAATCTCACCCCGGTTGGCAATCAAGATTTTGCTGAACATGGCTTACCCCTCAACCCCGAGATCTTCGACAAGTCGGAACCGCTCGCAGAGCAATTCCATTTCGGGATCAAACCCGCCGTTTCGCTCGAAATACCGGCGGTGATCTTCGCGCCATCCTTCAAGCGTCTCATTCTCGCCCTCGGCCAGCGCAAAATCCTCGGTCACATCGCAATATCGGCAGGTCGTTACCTCAATCGTTTCGATCACCAGCGCGGGACGGCCATCCCAGTCCAAAGCGATATCGCGCCGCCCAACGACCGGAGTATCAGCACTGCCTTCGGGATAGTCTCGCAAAGCACCGCAGGTTGCTGTTTTCCTTCCTGCACGCACTAAGGCCAAAAGTTCTGCGCTCAACGTTGCGTTGTCACCAAACTTGAAAGTCTGAGCACCCGGATAGCGGGCCATGACATCATTCAAAGAAACGTTCATCTTACATCCTGAACACGCCGAAACGTGTCTCCTTAATCGGGGCATTCAGGGCGGCACTCAGCGACAAGGCCAGAACATCGCGACTTTTGCGCGGGTCGATGATGCCATCATCCCATAGGCGCGCCGAGGCATAGAGTGGGTGAGATTGTTCCTCGAACATATCCAATGTTGGGCGCTTGAATTCGATCTCTTCCTCAGCCGACCAGCTGCCACCCTGCCGCTCGATCCCGTCTCGTTTGACGGTGGCCAGCACGCCCGCCGCCTGCTCGCCCCCCATTACGGAAATACGCGAGTTCGGCCAAGTCCACAGGAACCTCGGCTGATAGGCCCGCCCGGCCATGCCATAGTTCCCGGCCCCGAACGAGCCCCCGACAAGCATGGTGATCTTGGGCACCGAGGTCGTGGCAACGGCTGTCACCATCTTTGCCCCGTGCCGCGCGATGCCTTCGTTTTCGTATTTGCGGCCCACCATAAAGCCGGTGATATTTTGCAGGAATACCAGCGGAATTTTGCGTTGCGAGCACAGCTCGACAAAATGCGCGCCCTTTTGGGCGGCCTCGGAAAACAGCACGCCGTTGTTGGCGATGATCCCAACCGGGCAGCCTTTGACATGGGCAAACCCGGTCACAAGCGTCTCACCAAAGCGCGGTTTGAATTCGTCGAACCGAGAGCCATCGACAAGCCGCGCGATCACCTCGCGGATATCATAGGGCGTGCGCAGGTCGGCGGGAACAACGCCCAGAATTTCCTCGGGGTCATAAGCCGGGTCTTCGGGGCTGGCCCAATCCACGGTCTGCGGTTTGCGCAGGTTCAGAGATCCCACCGCCTGCCGCGCCAAGGCCAGCGCGTGGGCGTCGTCCTCAGCCAGGTAATCGGCCACGCCGGACAGACGGGTATGGACGTCGCCACCGCCCAGATCCTCGGCGCTGACAACCTCCCCGGTCGCGGCCTTGACCAAAGGCGGACCTGCCAGAAAGATCGTGCCCTGATCTTTGACGATGATCGTCACATCCGACATCGCGGGCACATAGGCCCCGCCCGCCGTACACGAACCCATGACCACCGCGATCTGAGGGATACCCTTCGCGCTCATCCGGGCCTGATTATAGAAGATGCGGCCAAAGTGGTCGCGGTCGGGAAAGACCTCATCCTGGTTGGGCAGGTTCGCCCCGCCGCTGTCGACCAGATAGATACAGGGGAGTTGGCTTTCCTCGGCAATCTCCTGCGCGCGCAGGTGTTTCTTGACCGACATCGGATAATAAGTGCCGCCCTTCACGGTGGCGTCGTTGCAAACCACCATGACCTCGCGCCCCTGCACCCGGCCAATGCCCGCAATCACACCAGCGCTTGGCGCGGCATCGCCATACATCCCATGCGCCGCCGTCGCGCCGATTTCCAGAAACGGGGACCCTGGGTCCAGCAGGTTCGCAACCCGGCGCCTGGGGAGCATCTTGCCACGGGATTCATGCCGCGCGCGGGATTTTTCACCCCCGCCCAGACGGGCCGCTTCCGCAGCGGCAGAGATTTGCGCCAGCGCGTCGAGATGGGCCGCGCGGTTTGCTTTGAAACCCTCGGAGGCGGGCATGGATTTGGATGTGAGTTTCATTCCTGAACCTCTCTTTGAGCGTAAATCTGGAGTCGCTGCGCCGTACGCGCGTCTGCGAGGCGCATCGCCTCGGACAGCACACTGGTCAGTTGCGGTGGAACCGTAGGGCTTGGATCAAGGCGTATTGCCGGTTCTTTTGCGCGGGCAAATGCGAATCGGTAACTTCGGGATCGAAATGTGCCAGAGATGGTCTCGGGAAGATTCGTGATCGTTTTTTGTCGAATTTCGTCGATACTCATTTCGAGTTTAGAAAAGCACTGGTCCTGACTTTCCAGAATACCAACAGAACAAACATCGATTGCGAGCCCCGCACAAAGCGCCACATCCTGAGACGCTGCACCACGAACGTCAATCAATGTGCTTTCATCGGTCACTTTTTCCAGTGTCTCAATTAGGACCTCCGAAAAGGTTTGAAGGCATGATTTCATCAACGCATCAGCAAGGCGAAAATCTCCAGCTGCAACGAAAGACGGAAATGTTGCAAAGAAAAATGCGATGCTGACTAACATTCGACTCATTGCCTTACCTCACCCACCGCACGCGCCTTCAAATCCTTCCGGATCACCTTCCCCGTCACCGTCATCGGCAATTCTTCCAGAAACGCCACTTCGCGCGGATAGGAATACTGCGCCAGACGATCCTTGACCCAATCCTGCAACTCTCGCTCCGCAACCGTGGCTCCCGGTTTCAACACGACATAGGCCTTCACAATCTCAGTCCGCAAAGGATCAGGTTTACCGACCACACCAACTGTCGCCACCGCCGGATGGGTCAACAGGCAATCCTCGATCTCAGCAGGGCCGATGCGATACCCGGCGGAAGTGATCACATCGTCATCGCGGCCAACAAAGCGTAAGTACTCACCCTCCCACATGCCGCGATCTCCGGTGATCAGCCAATCGCCGCGGAACTTCTCGGCCGTGGCCTCAGGTCGGTTCCAGTATTCCAGCAGCATCGAGGCCGAGCCTCGGCGGATGGCCACGTCGCCCTCTTGATCTGTGGGCTGGCCATCCTGGTCGATCACTGCAACTTCATGCCCAGGAACCGGTTTACCGATGCAACCCGGGCGCACCGGAAAATCCTCAGCGCAGGAAGACACGACCATGTTGCATTCGGTCTGGCCGTAGAATTCGTTGATCGTCAGGCCGAACGCCTGCTTCCCCCATTCCAACATCTCGGCACCCAGCGGCTCCCCTCCGGAAGCGACCGAGCGCAGACCGGGGATCGCCTGATCCGTGGCCTTGAGCATCCGCAATGCGGTAGGCGGAAAGAACACGTTCCGTACCCCGCCACGTGCGATCACATCTACACAGGCCTCTGGGGTGAATTTCTCAAGCCGGGCCGCCACAACGGGAATGCCCAGTGCCAGCCCTGGCATCAACACATCGAACAACCCGCCAATCCATGCCCAGTCGGCGGGCGTCCACAGAAAGTCACCTTCGCGCAGATGGTTGTGGCTGATCGAGACCCCCGGCAAATGGCCGGTCAAAACCCGATGCCCATGCAGCGCGCCTTTGGGGCTGCCCGTGGTGCCGGAAGTATAGATCAGAACTGCCGGATCCTCGGGGCCGGTATCCGCAAAGGGCACCGGATCATCAGACGGAGCTATCTGATCGACCCGAACCGGTACGGCCAAATCCCCCAGCAGCGCAGCACCCTCTGCGTCTGTCAACACCAGTTGCGCCCCTGCATCCGCGACACGCGAGGCCAGCGCATCATGTTTGAACAATTTAAACAAAGGCACCGAAATCGCGCCGATCTTCCAGATCGCAAGATGCGCCGCCGCGCAGCCGGGTGACTGGCTGAGCAGTACTCCAACGCGATCCCCAGGCCGCACCCGATCGAGCAAGGCGAGTGCGATGTCATCGGCCAAGCGTCCGAGTTGTGCAAACGTGACGACCTTGCCCTCACCCCCGGTCAGATCGATGATCGCCGTCTGCTCTGGGGGCTGTTCCAAGCATTGCCGCGCCATGTTCAACCGGTCCGGCAGATCCCAGCCCCCACCCTGATGCAAACCAGGTATGCCTTCAGCGGGACACATTACCGAAACCCTTTGTTTTTCTATGTCTTTTCTGAATCGAGCCACCAAAGACGGTCACGGGAATTTGATGCAGATCAGAGTCGGCGGGCTCTGCTTCATGCAAAACCCGGTCATCAACAAATCCAAAGGCCGTAAAATGACCAAGAAACTCGCCGCTTTGACTCTTTCGACCGCGCTCGTCGCGTTTGCTGCGCCCGTTTTCGCCCAAAATCAGGGCGACTGGACCGTTGGTGTCGGTGTCGGCTATCTCGACCCGAAATCCGACAATGGGTCCCTCGCCGGGCTGGATGCAGATGTCGATTCCGACACACGCCCGATCTTTACTGCCGAGTATTTCGTTCGGGATAATCTGGGTATCGAGCTGCTGGCCGCCACACCGTTCAGCCATGAGGTCACACTGGGTGGCAGCCTCGACGCAGGGACCGTCAAACACCTGCCGCCCACACTGTCGCTGAACTATCACTTCCCGACCAACTCGGTCTGGAAACCCTATGTCGGCGCGGGCATCAACTATACCATCTTCTTCGACGAAAAATCGGCTCTCGGTGATCTCGAACTCGACAACTCGGTCGGCCTCGCACTGCAGGCCGGTCTGGACTATATGGTCACCGAAAAAGGTGCCGTGCGTCTGAACGTTCGCTGGTTCGATATCGACTCGGATGTCACACTGAACGGTGCCGATATCGGCACCGCTGAAATCGATCCTTGGCTGGTCGGCGTATCCTACGTTCACCGCTTCTGATCCTTTACACAGAACGCCCTGCCGTTACCTCGTCGGTGGGGCGTTTTTTTTGCTCAGAGCATTTCGTTCATCAGTTCCCGTCCGATCAGCATCCGGCGGATTTCGCTGGTGCCGGCGCCGATTTCCATCAGCTTGGCGTCGCGGAATATGCGGCTGACCGGCGAATCCGACAGGAACCCCGCGCCGCCCATAGCCTGAACTGCCTGATGGGCCTGCGTCATGGCCTGTTCCGAAGCATACAGACAGCACGCTGCCGCATCTTGCCGGGTCACATCCCCACGGTCACAGGCCTTGGCGACCTCGTAGACATAAGCCCGGGCAGAATTCGTGGCCGTGTACATGTCAGCAATCTTGCCTTGCATCAGCTGAAAGCTGCCAATCGGTTTGCCGAACTGCTTGCGCTCGGCCAAATACGGCATGACTTCGTCCAGACAGGCGGCCATGATTCCGGTTCCGATCCCGGCGAGCACAACGCGTTCGTAGTCCAGCCCTGACATCAGAACCGCGACACCCTTACCCTCTTCGCCCAGAACATTTTCAAAGGGCACCTCGACGTCATCAAAAATCAATTCCGCCGTGTTTGATCCGCGCATGCCCAGCTTGTCGAAATGGGGCGACGTGGAAAAGCCCGTCATCTCTTTTTCGACCAGAAAGGCGGTGATCCCTTTGGATCCAGCATCAGGATCCGTCTTGGCGTAAACGACCAGAGTATCCGCGTCCGGCCCGTTCGTGATCCAGTATTTGCTTCCGTTCAGCCGGTAGTGGTCGTTGCGCTTTTCCGCCTTCAGCTTCATCGAAACGACGTCTGATCCGGCGGACGCCTCAGACATGGCCAGCGCACCCACATGTTCGCCGGAAATCAACCGAGGCAGATATTTCGCCTTTTGCTCTGGGCTGCCGTTCAGCTTGATCTGATTGACGCACAGGTTTGAATGCGCCCCGTATGACAATGAGATTGAGGCAGAGGCCCGCGCCACTTCTTCGACCGCGACGGTATGGGCCAGATAGGACATGGCCGCGCCACCATATTCCTCGGACACTGTAATTCCCAGCAGGCCCAATTCGCCCATCTCGCGCCAAAGCTCATTGGGAAACGCGTTCGAGGCATCGACCTTCGCGGCCATCGGCTTCACCCGCTCTTGCGCCCAGCGATGCACCATTTCACGCAGTGCGTTCACATCTTCACCCAGATCGAATTGCATGGCCGCCGTGAACATCGAACTCTCCCAGTAAATGAACGATTGTTCAAATAATCTGCCATGACCATGAACCCGGGTCAAGCGCTGACCGAAAAAGGTTCACCCGCGAGCCGATCCGGAGCGTCACAAATTCACCATACTCGACGATTAGATCGCCAAAGCCGTTAAGGTTTTTTGCTTCAAGGATTCTGCGAATGGCCCCAACCAATGTCATCGTAAATGGTACTTTTAATAGCGGTTCCGCAAATTGGTCTGGTACGGATATCGAAGCTGACCACACTGAAGGTGCCTATCTCGGGAATGGTTCATCGAATCGTGTGGCCGAAATGGATGGCAACGCAAGCCAAGTCACGGTGATGGAGCAAACCTTTACGCTGGATGACCCCAAATCCGGCGAGCTTAGCCTGGATTCCGCACTTAGGACGGCATCTAACTCAAATGCAGGCAGCGAAGGATTTACCGTCGAGATTCTGGACAGCAACGGCGTCGTTATCGCCTCGATGACTGTCCTGCCGACTGCGAACAGCTTTTCCACATTCACCATGCAGGTCGATTTCCCTTCCGCCGGTGACTATACCCTGCGCCTTACCGAACTTGGCCTTAATGATAGCCTTGGCGCCATTGTCGATAACATCGAGTTACTGGTGTGTTTTTGTCAGGGCACCCTGATCGAGACGGAACTCGGGGAACGTCCCGTTGAAACCTTGCGTGAAGGTGATCTTGTGCTGACCCGATCGGGGCTGAAACCGGTCAGATGGATCGGACAGCGGCATCTTTCGGCAACCGATCTGGCAATCAATCCAAACCTGAATCCGGTTCGAATCGCGAAATCCGCATTGGGGGACGGTTTGCCGAAACAGGATCTTCTGGTTTCCCGGCAGCACAGAATGCAAATCTCTTCGGCGGTGGCGCAGCGCATGTTCGGATCGCCGGATGTGCTGGTCGCGGCTATCAAGCTGTCGGAATTGCCGGGAATCGAGATAGACAACAGCCTTGATCAGGTTGTGTATTACCACCTGCTGTTCGACAACCACGAAATCGTTTTTGCAAATGGCGCCCCGAGCGAAAGCCTGTTGCTGACCGACACGTCACTGGCATCCGTTACGGCGCAGGCCCGCGAAGAAATCCAAATGATCTTTCCAAATCTGCTGGAAGCCAAAAATACGGTGCCGTCTTATCCGATCCCTGAAAATCGGCTGCAAAAACGACTGGTCGAGCGGCTGCGGAAGAACCAAAAATCCCCGCTCGAATCGCAGGCAATGTGATCAGGACTGGAACACCGCGCCGACTTCAGAGCGAATGATCCGTGCGATCAACCGGCAATCATCCAGTGAAAAAGTCAATGGCACCCGCATATCCATGATCCCGGTCAAAATGCGGTCACTCGCAGGCAGAGGCGCGCTTTCCACATATCGCCAACTGTCATAGCGCGAAGTAAACCCGGTGGGCTCTGCTCCGCCGAACCATTTCAGATCCACACCACGCGCCGCGCAGCGCTGCATCACAAGAGCAATCCGTTCGGGTGACCAGTCCAGCAGCAAGAACTGAATCGACGAGCCCACATAAGTTTCCGCCTCGGGTCGTTCGACAATGGTAAGTCCCGGCGTGCCGCGCAGCCCTTTTTCGATCTCGACATAGCGCTCATTCCACCGGTCAATCTGTTGTTCCAGGTTGCGAAGTTGTGGCCTAAGGATCGCGGCCCTCAAATTGTCCATGCGCCCTGAGACATTGGGCGTGGTGTACTTGATCCGCTCGAATACCTCTGGGCCCGGCGCTGCAAGGTGGCGCTCATACAGCATGTAGGATCCTGAAAGGACCGTCGCCTTGGCAGCCAGTTCCTCGTCATCGGTAATCAACAACCCGCCTTCACCGGAATTTATGTGCTTGTAGGTCTGGCAGGAATAACACCCGATAACGCCCTGCCGTCCGGATTTTTGCCCGCACCATGCGGCGCCCATCGTGTGCGCGCAATCTTCGATCACAGCCACACCGGCGGCATCACAGATTTGCATCAACCGATCCATGTCGCACAGATGCCCGCGCATATGGCTGAGCATCAGCACATCAGACTGATCCAGTTTGCTTTCGAGATCATCCAGATCAATCGTCAGCGCTTCGGTCACACCGACAAATACCGGCTTGGCTCCGATCGAGGCAATCGCCCCCGGCACCGGCGCCAGGGTGAAAGCGTTGGTCAGAACCGTATCTCCTGGCTGCACCCCTATCGCGCGCAATGCTGTCGCCAGTGCATAGCCGCCCGAGGAGACCGCCAGACAATATTTTGCGCCGGTCTGCGCGGCAAATTCCTGTTCTAACAGGGCGGTCTCGGCCAGTTCGCCGGGCGACACGTTATATCTGTGCAGCCGGCCATGACGCAAAACGGCCAGAGCCGCCTCGATCGCCTCATCCGGGATTGGTTCCTGCTGGGTGAAATTGCCAGTAAACTTCTCAGTCATCTTTTCGCTCTTGCAGCCGCGATGGGCCGGGGTCAAGGGGTCAGGCTGCAGCTCCGACCAAATCAAAAACAAGTTTCGGCAGGTCATCAAAATGATGCAACAGCGCTTCGGGTTTCAGCGCAGCCATGTCGTCGCCAGATGGCCCGAATGTTACAAGCACCGAAGGTACACCTGCAGCACGCGCCGTATTCCGGTCGGTGTCGGAATCCCCGATCAGAACGCACAGATCCGGGTGTCCGCCGGCCCGGCGGGCAGCTTCACGCAGGGGCTCCGGATCGGGTTTGCGAACCGGCAAAGTATCCGCGCCGACGAGTGAGCCAAACCGGTCGCGCACACCCATTTGGGTCAGCAGCTGATGTGCCAGAGCCTCGGGTTTATTAGTGCAGATACCAACGCCATAGCCGGCCTCTTTCAACTTTCCAACCGCGTCCAGCGCGCCTGGATAAAACCGGGTATGGGTGTCAATCGCCTCCGAGTACGCTTCTAAAAGCATCGGGTAATAAGCGTGAACAGCCTGCTCGTCATAGGCCCCAACCCGCTTCAAACCGTGGGTCAGCATCATCCGCCCACCACGCAGAGCGATGCCAGCATCCTGCCCGTGGACCAGCACATCGCCGTGCCCCATATCGCGAAAACAATGGTTTGCGGCCTCCAGCAAATCCCCGGAAGTATCCGCCAGTGTCCCGTCCAGATCAAAGATGACTGTTCGCATTACGCCTCCTGCCTCGGCGGGTTTTCGCCACGTCTTGTTGCAAACGGCAATCTAGTTTGATGGCTGAACCGCTTGCGACTTTACCCTCAGCGGATAAAACGGACTGCAACAAAACACAAAGAGAAAACGATTTCATGAGTATCGCCCTTGTCATCCTTGCTGCCGGTAAAGGCACCAGGATGAATTCGGATATCCCGAAAGTCCTGCACCCGATTGCTCAGGCGCCTATGCTGGTCCATGCCATGCGCGCTGGTGCTGTTCTGTCGCCCGAGCGGACCGTCATTGTCACCGGGCACGGGTCCGAAGCCGTTGCCAAAGCAACCCTGGCCGAGGACGAGACCGCACAAATCGCCATTCAGGCCGAACAGCTGGGCACCGCCCATGCTGTCGCACAGGCGCGCGAAGCGCTGCAGGGTTTCAACGGCGACGTGGTTGTTCTGTACGGAGACACGCCCTTTTTGCAACCCGATACGTTGGAACGTATGATCGAAGCGCGGGCCAAGAACGATCTGGTTATTCTGGGTTTTGAGGCCGCAGATCCTGCACGCTATGGCCGGTTGGTCATGAACGGACAGGCCCTTGAACGCATCGTCGAATACAAAGATGCCTCGGATAAAGAGCGCGATATAACACTTTGTAATTCTGGTCTTTTGGCCTGTGACGCTGAATTGCTGTTTTCGCTGATCGACAGCGTGGGAAATGACAATGCCGCCGGTGAATATTACCTGCCGGATGTCGTGGCAATCGCCCGATCCCGTGGCCTGAATGTCACCGCAGTCGCCTGTGACGAGGCACAGACGCTGGGTGTGAACTCACGCGTTGACCTGGCCGCTGCGGATGCGGTTTTTCAGGCCCGTGCCCGCGCCGAACTGCTGGATTTGGGGGTCACGCTGATGGCGCCGGAAACCGTCTATCTGGCCGCTGATACCGTCATTGGCCGCGATACGGTGATCGAACCCAACGTGGTCTTTGGCCCCGGTGTCACGGTGGAAAGCGGTGCAACGATCCGCGCGTTTTCGCATCTTGAGGGCTGCCATGTCAGCCGCGGCGCCATCGTCGGCCCCTATGCCCGCCTGCGCCCCGGCGCTGAGCTGGCGGAAAACACCCGCGTCGGAAATTTTGTTGAAATCAAGAATGCTGAGATCGCCGAAGGCGCCAAGGTCAACCATCTCAGCTATATCGGGGACGCAACGGTTGGGGCGGCGACAAATATCGGCGCGGGCACGATCACCTGCAACTATGATGGCGTGATGAAGCACCAAACGACCATCGGCCAGAACGTCTTTGTCGGATCGAACACCATGTTGGTGGCACCTGTCACCATTGGTGACGGCGCGATGACGGCCACCGGAACCGTGGTGACGCGCGATGTGGAAGCGGATGCTTTGGCCGTTGCGCGCGCCAAGCAGGACAACAAGCCCGGTTATGCGCGTAAATTGTTTGACATGTTGACGGCGAAGAAGGCTCGTCGCGACAAAGGAGCCTGACAGATGTGTGGGATTGTAGGCGTATTGGGCAAGCACGAAGCTGCCCCTATCCTGGTCGAGGCCCTAAAACGGCTGGAATACAGGGGGTATGACAGTGCAGGCATTGCTACGGTCAATGGCGGATCCCTGGGTCGGCGTCGGGCTGTAGGCAAGCTGGTAAACCTCAGCGACCTGCTGGTGCATGACCCGCTTCTCGGTAAATCCGGTATCGGCCATACCCGCTGGGCCACCCATGGCGCGCCGACAGTTTCGAATGCGCATCCCCACCGGGCCGGGCCGGTTGCCGTTGTTCACAACGGCATCGTTGAAAACTATCGAGAGCTGCGGACAGAGCTGGCGGAACACGGGATCGGGTTCGAAACCGAAACCGATACGGAAACCGTCGCCCTGATGGCTGAACATTACCTCAAATCAGGGCTGCCCCCGGTTGAAGCCGCCTATAAAACCATCGACCGGCTGGTCGGCGCATTTGCCTTGGCCTTTCTGTTTGACGGCGAAGATGACCTGATCGTGGCCGCGCGCAAAGGCTCGCCACTGGCAATCGGGCACGGGGACGGAGAGATGTTTGTCGGCTCGGACGCCATCGCGCTAGCGCCGCTGACGGATCGCATCACCTATCTGGAAGAAGGTGACCGTGCGGTTGTGACCCGCACATCGCTGGAAATCCGCAACGAAGCAGGTGAGCTTGCCAATCGCGAAACCCGCAAGATCAAAGTGGATCACAGCCGCGCCGACAAGGCCGGGCACAAGCATTTCATGGCCAAGGAAATCGCGGAACAGCCGATTGTGGTTGCCGAGGCGATCCGGTCCTACCTGCCCTCTGCCGGGGATCAGGTCGTTCTGCCGGGGGATCTGGATTTCACCAAGCTGGACCGTCTGACGATGGTCGCTTGCGGGACTGCTTTCTACGCCTGTTTGACCGCCAAATACTGGTTCGAGCAACTTGCCAGAATACCGGTCGAAGTCGATATCGCCAGCGAATTTCGCTATCGTGAACCTCCGATCCCGGAACGCACTATGGCGCTGTTTGTTAGCCAATCGGGTGAAACCGCCGACACGCTGGCCGCCCTGCGGTATTGCGACGGCAAAGCGGACAAGGTCGTCTCTGTCGTCAATGTTCCAGAAAGCTCGATCGCACGTGAAAGTGACATCGCCCTGCCGATCCATGCCGGGGTCGAGATAGGCGTCGCCTCGACCAAAGCCTTCACCTGTCAGCTGAGCGTGTTGCTGATGCTGGCGCTCAAGGCTGCCGCGGACCGTGGCACGTTGAGCGACGAGGAACTTGCCGATCACGCCGCCGCGTTGCGCGGGCTGCCTTCCGTGCTGAACACCGCGTTGGATCAGAACCGGGCCATCAGGAAATCCGCCCAGCGCTTGTCCGAGGCGCGCGATGTTCTGTTTCTGGGACGCGGCCTGATGTACCCGCTGGCGATGGAAGGGGCGCTGAAACTCAAGGAAATCAGCTATATCCATGCCGAAGGTTATGCTTCGGGTGAGCTAAAGCACGGCCCCATTGCCCTGATCGACAAACACATGCCCGTGGTGGTTCTGGCCCCGCGAGACACGGTGTTCGACAAAACCGTGTCGAATATGCAAGAGGTCATGGCACGCAAGGGTAAAGTCATCCTGGTGTCCGATGATGACGGCATCGCCGAGGCCGAAGACGGGGTCTGGAGCACGATCCGCATGCCGCATGTGCACCCTAGCCTTGCGCCGATCCTCTATTCGGTGCCCGCTCAGCTGCTGGCCTATCATACGGCGGTGGCCAAGGGCACGGATGTGGACCAGCCGCGCAATCTGGCGAAATCCGTAACGGTGGAGTGACGCATGTCCAAGCAATTTCCGGCGCTGGATGACGCCCATCGCAAGTTTATCGAGGATCAGCATCTGTTCTTCGTCGGCACCGCCGGACCTGAAGGACGGGTCAATATCTCTCCCAAAGGGATGGACTCGCTGCGGGTACTGGGGCCCAATCGGATTGTCTGGATGAACCTGACCGGCAGTGGCAATGAAACCGCCGGGCATTTGCTTGAGGTCAATCGCATGACCCTCATGTGGTGTTCCTTCACCACACGCCCGCTGATCCTGCGGACCTATGGCACCGCGCGTACATTGCATGCCGGGGACGAGGGCTGGGACGCGTTGGCCGGGCTGTTTCCCGACCACCGCAGCGCCCGCCAGATCTATGACATTGCGATTGACATGGTTCAGACCTCTTGCGGGTATGCCGTACCGTTCATGGAATACCAGTCCGAAAGGGACACGATGCAGAAATGGGTCGACGGTAAGTCCGATGACGATATCCGCGATTATTGGGTTGAGCGGAACCATCAGACGATCGACGGCAAGCCAACACGCGCTGCGGACCAATGACCCCCGTCACCTATCTTGACCAGATCCGGGCCCATGCCGACCCCGAGCGCGCCGTGCAGATGGCGGCTTATCACAAGGTCGAACGCCTCTATCTGGGCGTTGCAAATCCGGTTCTGAACGACCTGACCAAACTATGGCGACAGGAACTGGACGTTGCTGCGCGGGTGGATCTGGCTGACGCCCTCTGGCAGACCGATATCCATGAGGGCCGTCTGGCCGCAGCCAAGTTGCTGACCCAAGCCCGTATCCGCCCCGATGAGGCTGCTTGGGACCTGCTGCAAAGCTGGTTGCCAGATTTCGATGCCTGGGCGGTGGCAGATCACGCCTGTATGGCGATGCAGAAACGCTTGTCTGCGGACCCGGCGCGGTTGGATCAGGTCGAAAGCTGGACAGCGTCAGACCATATGTGGACACGGCGCGCCGCGCTGGTCGCCACCCTGCCCTGGACCAAGCAGAACCACCCTAAGCCAGAAGACCTGAACCGGCGCGACCGTATTCTTGGCTGGGCAGCGGGCTATGTGCCCGACCGTGACTGGTTCATCCAGAAAGCAATCGCATGGTGGCTGCGCGAGCTGTCGAAACATGACGCGGACCGAGTGGTTAACTTTCTGCGCGACCATAGTGCGGCCATGAAGCCCTTTGCCCGGCGTGAAGCAGGTAAATATCTGAAAGGTCAGTTGGAATAAACTTCCAGCTCGACAAGTTCGTCATAAGGCAAAAGCAGCGCCCGCATTGCATCCAGCGACAGCCTGCTGCCGCCGCTTTCGGGCCCACGGGCCGGGACCAGCGTGATATAGGCCTGCGCCCCTGTTCTGGGCACAACAACACGTCCTGTGAACTCTGTCTCGACCAAAGGCGTTTCCATCCAGCGTCCCGGCGTTGTCGGATCACCCAAGCTGGCAATGGTGGTCTTGGCGCCAACCCAACCAGCGGCGGTTGCGGGGACCGGAACGGATTCGGTGACGTCAGCTTCCGCGGCGACCTCTGGTTCAGCCGCAGGTTTGTCGCGACCGAAAACCCGATCAGTTGTCGAGCGGACAGTGTCACAGCCCGCAACAAGGATACAAATGGTCAGCAGAGTGTATTTCATGGCCTGAACTTAGCCCCCCTCACAGGACTGTGCCAGCACAAAGCACAGTTCAGGCTTGTCGCAGGCCAGTCGCCGCTTTACGTATGACTCATGACAGCTCCGCTTATCGACCCGTTCGCACGTGCCATCACCTATCTCCGCGTCTCCGTTACGGATCGCTGTGATTTTCGCTGTGTTTACTGCATGTCCGAAGACATGAAGTTCCTGCCGAAAAAGGATCTGCTGACGCTGGAAGAGCTGGACCGTATGTGCACGACCTTCGTGAAGATGGGCGTGGAAAAGCTGCGCATCACCGGGGGCGAGCCGCTGGTCCGCCGAAACATCATGTCATTCTTCCATGCCATGACCCGGCATCTGGACAGCGGCGCGTTGAAAGAGCTGACGCTGACAACCAATGGCTCGCAACTGCACCGCTTTGCTGACGATCTCTATGCGGCGGGCGTACGCCGGGTGAATGTGTCGCTGGACACGTTGGATGATGAGAAATTCAGCCAGATCACCCGTTGGGGCCGGTTGAAACAGGTTCTGAACGGAATTGATACTGCCCAAAAGGCTGGCCTGCGGGTCAAGATCAACGCTGTGGCCCTGAAGGGTTTCAACGAGGCCGAACTTCCAACAATCACCCAATGGTGCGCTGAGCGCGACATGGATCTGACCTGGATCGAGGTGATGCCGATGGGCGATATCGGGAACGAGAACCGTCTGGATCAGTACTGGTCGCTCAAGGATGTCCGCAAGGAATATGAAAGCCACTATACCGTCTCCGATCTGGCAGAACGCACCGGTGGCCCGGCGCGATATGCGCGGCTTGAAGAAACGGGCCAGAAGATCGGCTTTATCACTCCGCTGTCGCATAATTTCTGCGAAAGCTGCAATCGCGTCCGCCTGACCTGTACGGGTGAGCTGTATATGTGTCTGGGGCAAGAGGATATGGCCGATCTGCGTGCCCCCCTGCGAGATCATCTCGATACCGAGGCGCCGCTGGAACAGGCCATCCGCGCGGCGATAAATCTTAAGCCCAAAGGCCACGACTTCGACTATTCCCGCCAGGCGGTCGACGGCAAGATGAGCCGCCACATGAGCCATACGGGCGGCTGACATGACCGCCCCCTCTGTCCAGCCGACGCTGCTTTACCGTTTGTATTGCAGCCTGACCGCCGTTGCCGCACCTTTGGCTTGGCGCACCGTGCGCAAGAAACTCCTGGCGGCAGATGTCCCGACAATTCGTCAGCATGAAAGGCTCGGCCATGCCAGCCTACCACGCCCCAAGGGCCGATTGATCTGGTTCCACGCTGCAAGTGTGGGGGAAACCCTGTCGGTCATCAGCCTGATCAAACGGCTGGGTGAACGCCTGCCGGATGCCCAGTTCCTGGTGACCTCGGGCACCCCAACTTCGGCGGCGCTGATCGAAAAACGGATGCCACCCCGTACGCGACACCAGTATCCGCCGCTGGACACCGCAGGGCCGGTCCGGCGATTTCTGGATCACTGGCGCCCCGAAGCCGGAGTATTTGTCGAAAGCGAAATCTGGCCACGCCTGATCGTTGACGCGGCTGGACGGGGAATCCCTCTGGCCCTGTTGAATGCCCGCCTGTCAGAGAAATCCGTCGAAGGTTGGAAAAAACGGCCGCAATCCGCACGATTCATTTTGGACAATTTCAGCCTGTTCCTGACCCAGAATGGCAAAACCGCCGCTAATCTGGTGGACATGGGGGCTGTGGCGGACCGCGTGCAACCGGGAACCAACCTCAAAGCGATGTCCGATCCGCTTCCGGTCGATAATTTTGTGTTGGAAGATATTCAGACCCAGATTGCAGGGCGTCCTGTGTGGATCGCCAGCTCGACCCATGCCGGAGAAGAAGAGATTGTTCTAGCCGCCCATGCGAAATTGTTGGAGCGCTGGCCCAACCTTGTGCTGCTGTTGATCCCGCGCCACCCCGACCGCAGGCAGGATGTGGCTGCGCTGTTGAAACAGGCTGTTCAAACTGCCGTATTCCGAACATCCGAAGGGCGTATCGACACCGAAACACAGGTCTATGTTGCCGACACACTGGGCGAGACTGGCACGTGGTACGCGCTTTGCCCGATCGTATTTCTGGGCGGTTCGCTGCATGAGATCGGCGGACATAACCCGTTCGAACCCGCTCAGGCCGGGGCGGCAGTAATAACCGGTCCCGGATACTTCAACTTTGCCGAGACCTTTGCGCCGCTCATCGAAACCGGTGGCGCGGTTGAGGTGAACTCGGCGCAGGCCCTGGCAGACGCGGTCGCGGTTTGGCTCAGCGATCAGGACGCGCTGGATACAGCGCGCGATGCCGCAAAATCCTGCGTCAACACGCAGAAATCCGCGCTCGATTCCATTGTCGAGACCCTGTGCGACCGGCTTGGCCTGAAGACCACCGGCGTTTAGGGGCAGAGCACCTGCCTGCCCCTTGGGATCACGCCGCTGGCATCCTTTGTTCCACGATTTCGGCCCACCAGCTGCATCCTGCAGGGATGGCCTCATCGTTGAAGTTGTATTCAGGGTGATGCACTGCAGCGGTGTCCCCGTTGCCCACCAGAATATAAGCGCCGGGGCGTTCTTCGAGCATAAAGGCGAAATCCTCGCCGCCCATGATCAGCGGTGCCTGGTCACAATCGCCCGAGACGGACCGCGCCACCTGGGCCGCGAAATCGGTTTGATCATCACTGTTCACCATCACCGGGTAGCCTCGGTAATAGGTCACCTCAACCGCTCCTCCAAATGTGGCGGCCACTCCGGTGCAGATCTCGGTCACGCGCTTTTCGGCCATATCCCGCATGTCCCGGCTCATTGTACGGACCGTACCGCGCAGCTTTACAGTCTGAGGGATCACGTTGAATGCGTTTGAAGAGGTTTCGAAGGAGGTCACCGAAACAACCACCTGATCCACCGGGTCAGCGTTTCGCGCCGCGATGGTCTGGAGCGCCAGAACCGCCTGCGCCGCCATCACCGTTGTATCCACGGTTTCATGCGGCTTGGCTGCGTGGCCGCCCTTGCCTTCAAAAACGATGTCGAACTGATCAGTAGCTGCGAAAAACGCGCCAGGACGGATGGCGAAACTGCCCACCGGACGGCCGGGCCAGTTATGCATTCCGTAGACTTCCTGAATGCCCCAGCGGTCCATCATCCCGTCTTCACACATCTCACGACCACCGCCGCCACCTTCTTCGGCAGGTTGGAAAATGACCACCACTGTCCCGTCAAAATTCCGTGTTTCCGAAAGGTATTTCGCCGCCCCCAACAACATCGCAGTATGACCATCATGGCCGCAGGCGTGCATCGCCCCATCGGTATTCGAGGCATAGTCCAATCCGGTCGCCTCATGGATCGGCAGCGCATCCATATCGGCACGCAAACCGATAACCTTGCCGCCCGTGTCCGCCTTGCCCTTGATCACACCCACCACGCCCGTTCGGCCAATTCCGGTGACCACCTCATCGCAGCCGAACTCTTTCAGCTTTTCCGCCACCAGCGCACTGGTGCGATGGGTTTCAAACAGGATCTCTGGATTTTGGTGGATATCACGCCGCCATTCCGTGATTTCACTCTGCAGTTCTGCGAACCGGTTTTTGATCGGCATGTGTATCTCCCAAAATCATCGTTCGTCGCTGTCACCGGGACGCAACGCGCCGGATAACAGGACAATGAAAACAGCCAGCGGCAGCAAGGCCATGAATGCAACACGCAATGTAAGCATCTCTGCCAGAAACCCAATAAGGGGCGGGCCAATCAACAACCCGCCATACCCTAATGTGGCCACGCTGGCGATGGCTTGACCAGGCGGGACATGCGGATCATTTGCCGCCCTGCTGAACGCAACCGGCATGATCACTGCATATCCAAGCCCCATCAGTCCAAACCCAACCAGAGCAATCCCGGGGCCTTCGGCCGAAACCACAGCCAGCACCCCCAAGGCGGCGCATACCCCTCCGAAACGGGCCGTTGCGGTTGGTCCGAACCGCGCGATCACGACGCCGCCTGCAAGACGGAAGGCGACCATCGTGACCGAAAACACCGCAAATCCCAGCGCCGCGACACTTTCGGGCGCACCGGTCACATCCCGCAGGAAGATCGCGCTCCAATCTGCGACGGCCCCTTCACCCAACGCCCCGCACAGGGCAAAGAACCCGACAAGTATCAACCCACCCGACGGGAGGGCAAAAACCGCCCCGCCCGAGGGCGCAACACGGCGCGAATTCCACTGCACCCGGGACAGGGCCAATGTCAGCCCAACCACGAGGCCACCGGCCAGCAAAAAGTGCTGCATCACCGTCAGGTCCGCTTGCACCGCGCCAAATCCGCTCAACGCGCCCAAACCCGCCCCCAAGCTCCACATGGCGTGGAACGACGACATGACGGGCCTGTCATAGGCGCGCTCAACCTCGGCGGCCCAGGCGTTCATCGCCACATCCATCGAGCCGTGGAAGGCCCCGAATACGAACAGGAAAAACGCCAGCGCCCAAAAGCTTCCGGCAAAGGCCAGCAGGATAAGGGAGGCGGTATAAAGAATGGCGATGATCCGTGTGATCACCACAGCCCCGAACCGATCTGTCAGACGTCCGGTAACCGGGAACGAACACACAGCCCCAGCCGCCATGAACAGCAAGCCGTAGCCAAGCGCTTCGTGCGACAGGTCCAGGTGATCCCTGACTGCGGGAATACGCGAGGCCCAGATCCCGAACAAAGCGCCGTTCAAAATGAACATGGCCGCCACGGCCCGCCAAGCGGCCATAATTCCGATCACGTATTTTCCTTTGCTCCGCGCCCGCCCCTGTCAGTTCTACAGCCTAGGGAAGGTTTAGCAAACGCGGATCAGGCCAACCGCTTTCGTATATGCCTGATACCCAGCCAGACACACAGGACAACCGGCAAGGTTGCCGCCGCGGTCAGCATCCCCTTGCTGATCCCGGTGGCGGTCAACGGGTACAACAGATAGCTGGCCAGTGAGACCGCATAATAGCTAATCGCCACCACGGAAAGCCCCTCGACTGTGTGCTGCAACCTCAGGGCTAGATCAGCACGGCGGTCCATACTTTCCAGCAATGCCTGATTCTGGGCGCTGCGTTCCACATCTACCCGGGTCCGCAGCAACTCACCCCCCCGGATCGCCCGGTCGGACAAGGTCTGCAGCCGACTTTCCGTGGCTTTCACTGTCCGAATTGCGGGCTCATACCTGCGCATCATGAAATCGGCAAAGGACTGACGGCCCTCGAACCTTTCCTCGCGCAATACTTCGATCCGTTGGTTCACGATGGCTTCATAGGCCCCGGTAGCCCCAAAGCGAAATGCGCATCGGGCAGAAAGCGTTTCCAATTCGATGGATGTTGACAGCAGATCCGGCAGTAGTTCGTCAGGATGCGCCGAGTTATCTGTCATCTGCCCCATAAGCCGGGTCAGCTTTCCATCCAGCTCTCCGATTTTCGGCATCAGTTGCTTGATGCGAGCAAAGCCCAACATGGACATGGCCTTGTAGGTTTCGATCTCGCACAGGCGCTGGATGATGCGCCCGGTTCGGCGCTGTCCTGTTCCCTTGGTCACGAAGAGCGCGAACCGCATATGCCCAGCCGGATCAATCCGAAAGTCACTGGCACAAATCGCAGCATCATCCAGCACGCGCGCAACCGCAAGGCTTTCGGGTTCGAACCATTCGGCCAGCGCGGCTTTTACCGCCTCATCATCTGGTCTTTCAGTCACCCGAACCATGGCCGAGGTTATCCTCTGGCCCGGGCTGGCCATCAGCCAATCAGGTGGGAAAGCCTCAAAATCAGCGGGGTTGAAGGCCCGGTCACTGACATTCCGGGTGATCGCCGTATAGGTCACAAATTCCGTGTGCTGCTCCCACTTGAGCCAGTGACGCCCGATCTGGCCAGCGTAATGCGTCGCGTCCGGCTGCGGGTGCTGCGCACCGTGTCGGTCCAAAAGATTGACCAGATGGGCAATGTCTTCGCTCCGGTCCCGCGCAACAGCCGCCACGGGTTTCTTGATGGCCAAAAACGCAACGGTGCATGGCGTCGAGGCCACGGGAAACGGGCGCGCATGCAGCTCGTTGGCCAGCGAATAGCGCAATGGATGATCGTCGATCGGCGTCATTGAATGCTCCGGCGTTGTCCGGCGCACTATACGACAGTTCAAAAATACATCAATTATCTTTTTATTTCAATAGCTTACATGGATACTACGGTATACAAACCCCTTATGTCATTGATTTGGCTGCCACAGTTCGATTGGGTTGCCCTCAGGGTCGTGAATACGTGCGAATTTTCCAACCTCGCTATCCCATTCCGGATTGGACTCGACGGCAATGCCTGCGGCTTGCAACTGGGTCGTCATGGCAGACAGATCGTCAACCCGAAAATTGATCATCCACTGCTGCTCGGCGCGGCCAAAATAATCGGTGTCCTGCGCAAACGGGGCAAAGACCGTATAGCCTTCGCGCTGTTTCCAGGGGACGGGATCGTAATGATGAACGCCAAGATGGGTCTCGTACCAATCCCGCAACGCTTCCGGATCTCTGGCGCGAAAAAACATGCCACCTATGCCGTTGACCTTTTCCATGGGGCACCTCCTAGTCTCTCTATAATAGCCCAAGGATACCACATTCCGCCCGCCTCATCTGGCCAAAAAAATCTTGGGGGCTTGGAGGCAAAGCCCCCAACATGACAAACAAGAAAAGGGCGCCCGAAGGCGCCCTTTGCATTTTGGTTAAGGCTTTAGATCAATCGATCATTGGCAGCAGCTTGTCCAGCGACTGTTTCGCGTCGCCATAGAACATGCGGGTGTTCTCTTTGAAGAACAGCGGGTTTTCGATACCCGAATACCCCGTACCCTGACCACGTTTGGACACGAACACCTGCTTGGCCTTCCAGCATTCCAGAACCGGCATACCGGCGATCGGGCTGTTGGGGTCTTCCTGTGCTGCAGGGTTCACGATGTCGTTCGAACCGATGACGATGGCAACATCCGTTTCCGGGAAGTCCTCGTTGATCTCGTCCATTTCCAGAACGATGTCATACGGCACCTTGGCCTCGGCCAGCAGAACGTTCATGTGGCCCGGCAAACGACCGGCAACCGGGTGGATCGCAAAGCGCACATTCTTGCCCTGCGCCCGCAGCTTGCGAACCAGTTCGGACACCGATTGCTGTGCCTGCGCCACGGCCATGCCATAGCCCGGAATGATCACCACGCTGTCGGCGTCATTCAGGGCTGCGGCAACACCGTCGGCCTCAATTGCAATCTGCTCGCCTTCGACAGCCATCTGCTCACCTTGCGGACCACCAAAGCCACCCAAGATCACACTGACAAAGTGCCGGTTCATCGCCTTACACATGATGTAGGAGAGGATCGCACCGGACGAGCCCACCAACGCACCGACCACGATCAGCAGGTCGTTGCCCAGCGAAAAGCCGATGGCCGCAGCCGCCCAGCCTGAATAGCTGTTCAGCATCGACACAACCACCGGCATGTCGGCACCGCCGATGCCCATAATCAGGTGATAACCAATAAACAAGGCGGCCAGCGTCATCAGGAACAGGGGCAGGAATCCGCCCGTGGACGTGTACCAAACCAGACAGATCAGCGAGAGCCCCGCCGCAGACGCATTCAGCGCGTGACCACCGGGCAGTTTGGTTGCCGTCGATGTGACCTTGCCAGCCAGCTTGCCATAAGCCACGACCGAACCGGTAAAGGTGATCGCGCCGATGAAGATGCCCAGGAACAGTTCCACGTGCAGGATTGCCAGCTCTGCCGCTGTCTTCTTGGCGATCAGCTTGGCAAACGCGCCCAGGTCGGACAGGTCGACGTCTTTGGCGGCATCAACAACCGCAAAAACTTCGGCGACATTCTTGATTTCAAAATGCGCGTTGAAACCCACGAACACAGCCGCCAAACCAACCAGCGAATGCATCGCAGCCACAAGCTGTGGCATCTCGGTCATCTGGACGCGCTGCGCCACATATTGACCGATCAGACCACCACCTATGATCAGCAGCAGTGACAGCAGCCACAAGCCCGAACCGGGGCCGACCAGCGTAGCGAAAACCGCCAGCGCCATACCGACGATGCCATACCAGACAGCGCGCTTGGCGCTTTCCTGGTTCGACAGGCCGCCAAGCGAGAGGATGAACAGAACAGCCGCAACAACGTAGGCGGCAGTGGTGAAGCCATAATCCATGTGCCCGGCCTCCTTAAGATTTCTGGAACATGGCAAGCATGCGCCGAGTTACGAGGAAGCCACCGAAGATGTTGATCCCGGCCATGAATACGGACAGAGCCGCCAGCAGAATAACCAGGAACGACCCGGATCCGATCTGCATCACTGCGCCAACGATGATGATCGACGAGATCGCGTTGGTAATCGCCATCAGAGGCGTGTGCAGGCTGTGCGCGACGCCCCAGATCACCTGGAATCCCACGAAGATCGCCAGCACAAAGACGATGAAGTGCTGCATGAAGCTGGCCGGAGCAATCAGACCGATCAACAGCATTAGCGCACCGCCGATACCCAGCAAGGTGAACTGCTGTTTGGTTTGCGCCTTGAAGGCCGCAACTTCCTGCGCCTTTTTCTCCTCCGGGGTCAGCTCCCTGACCTCAGGCTTTTTCTGAGCGGCAATCGCCTGAACTTTCGGCGGCGGTGGCGGGAAGGTGATTTCACCTTCATGCGTCACGGTTGCGCCGCGGATCACGTCGTCTTCCATGTCATGGTTGATCTGACCGTCCTTTTCAGGCGTCAGGTCTGTCATCATGTGACGGATGTTGGTTGCGTAAAGCGACGAAGACTGTGCCGCCATCCGGCTTGGGAAATCGGTATAGCCGATGATGGTCACGCCATTATCGGTCACGATCTTCTCGTCAGCAACGGTCAGCTTGCAGTTGCCGCCTTTTTCCGCCGCAAGGTCCACGATCACCGAACCCGGTTTCATCGCTTCGACCATGTCCTTGGTCCAAAGCTCGGGCGCTTCGCGGTTGGGGATCAACGCGGTGGTGATCACGATGTCCATTTCCGGAGCAAGCTCGCGGAACTTGGCCAGCTGTGCCTCGCGGAATTCATCGGACTGAACACTCGCGTAACCGCCGGTTGCCGCGCCGTCCTGCTGGTCTTCTTCGAAGTCCAGATAGACGAATTCGGCGCCCATGGATTCAACCTGCTCCGCCACTTCGGGGCGTACGTCGAACGCATAGGTGATCGCACCCAGAGAGGTCGAGGTGCCAATGGCGGCCAGACCGGCCACACCGGCACCTACGATCAGAACCTTGGCAGGCGGTACTTTACCAGCAGCCGTCACCTGACCGGTGAAGAACCGGCCAAAGTTGTTACCCGCTTCGATCACCGCGCGGTAGCCCGCTATGTTGGCCATCGACGACAGAGCGTCCATCTTCTGGGCACGACTGATACGCGGCACCATTTCCATGGCGATCACGTTGGCGCCCTTGGACTTGGCGGCCTCCATGCCCTTTTCATTCCCTGCGGGGTTGAAGAACGAGATCAATGTCTTGCCCTTGGCAAGACGCTTCAGCTCGGTTTCATTTGGCTGACGTACCTTGGCGACGATGTCGGCGGCTTTCCACAGCGCAGCCGCGGTTCCGATAACCTCGACACCCGCCTCTTTATATGTGGCGTCCGAGAACCCGGCCGCAGCGCCGGCCCCTTTCTCGATCAGGCACTCATACCCGAGCTTTTGCAGTTGACGGGCTGAATCCGGAGTCATCGCGACCCGGTTCTCACCGTCAAATGTTTCCTTTGGCGTTCCAATCTTCAACGGCGCGTCCCCCTAATTTTCGGTCAGTTCGCAAGGATAGTTGGCATTCTATCTGAAGAACCAGTTTTAACTGCGCAAGATTATTTCGCAAGCGCAGCATTGTTACGTCGTGTAAAATCCCGTCCACCTCAGATCCAGCGGCGGGTTTGCCTTTCATATCTGGCGAAATCCGTGCGAAAGGCACGGCGCATACGGTTTTCTTCCGGCACAATAAACCTGCGTTCCAAAATCCAGACAAAAACAGGCATCAACACCAAGGACAGCACCGCGTCGAAACGCAGAATCAAGCCGGCCAGAATAAGTACATCGCCAACGTAGATCGGATTGCGGCTGCGCTTGAAGATACCTGTTTGAACCAGACTCGATGGAGTTTCATGCGGCAGGACGGTTGTTCGATGTCGACGAAACTCGGCAATCGCCAGCACGACAAGAACGACGCCGCCCCCGATCAGAAGGCCGCTGAGCAGGTCGGTAAACCCGCTGGCCAGCGACAGACCGAAGGACGCATAGTTCGCCTGCAGCCAGGCGAGAACAGCAAAGGCCACCAACCAAGCGGGCGGAATGTCGAGTTTGCGCTTCATGCTTGTTCCTCTGATCCTGCGGTATGGATGTCGCATTTGTCGGGGTATGTACCGCTTTGCATCCACGAAAGCAAAACCACAGTTGGTCGCATCTGTGCATTTTCGGCCGAACGCGTAGACACGGCAGAACTGATCAGATAGCCCTTTAGTCAGACATTTGTCAGAATTCTGCACAGGACCTCCATGACTGATTTCGCTGCAACCAAAGCCATGTTCGATCTGCCGAATGGAACCATTTATCTGGACGGCAACTCGCTTGGCCCATTGCCACGTGCTGCCGCCGAGCGGGTGAGTGGAATGATGACACACGAATGGGGTCAAATGCTGATCACCGGTTGGAACAAGGCCGGGTGGATGGGGCTTCCGACCGGGCTTGGCGACCGTATCGGGCGGTTGATCGGGGCGGAACCGGGTACCATCGTGACCGGCGATACCCTGTCGATCAAGGTCTATCAGGCTGTTGCCTCGGCGCTGGAGCTTTGCCCCGACCGCAAGGTTGTGCTGTCTGATAACGGCAATTTCCCTTCGGACCTTTATATGGTCGACGGCCTGCTGCGTTCACTCGGATCGGAATACGAATTACGGGTGGTCGCACCCGAGGATGTTGCCGAAAACATCACCAAAGACGTCGCGGTTCTGATGCTGACCGAGGTCGATTACCGGTCTGGCCGGATCCATGACATGAAGGCGCTGACGGAACAGGCCCATGCGAACGGCACAATAACCGTTTGGGATTTGGCCCATTCCGCAGGGGCGATCCCGGTTGAGCTGTCCAGTTGCAAAGCGGATTTTGCCGTTGGCTGCAGCTATAAGTATCTGAACGGAGGCCCTGGCGCGCCGGCGTTCATCTATGTGGCGCCCCGCCATGCCGATCGCGTGCGCCCTGCATTATCCGGGTGGCTGGGCCATGAAGCCCCGTTCACGTTCGATCTGGATTACCGCCCCGGACAGGGTATCGAGCGGATGCGTGTCGGCACACCTCCGATCATCCAGATGACCGCGCTGTCTGCGGCGATGGACATCTGGGACATGGCCAACATCAAAGACGTGCGCGCCAAGTCAATCGAACTGACCGAGCTGTTTATTTCGGGCGTCGAGGCCACCTGCCCTAACCTGAAACTGGCCAGCCCCCGCGACCCTGCGCAGCGTGGCAGTCAGGTTTCATTCCGTTTCGCCGATGGCTATGCCGCAATGCAGGCCTTGATCGCGCGCGGCGTGATCGGTGATTTCCGCGCCCCGGACATCATGCGCTTTGGGTTCACCCCGCTCTATATCGATGAGCAGGATGTAAACGGCGCGGTGGACATTCTGGCCGACATCATGACCAACCGGTTATGGGACGCACCGGAATACAAAGTCAGACAGCGGGTTACCTGATTTCCAACGCTGCACCAATCATGGCGGCAAGGTTCGAGTTCATCCGGTCGAATTCTTGAAAATCCGTCGCGCTGATTTTGTTTCCCCGCAGCGCAGAGGCAATGGTCTCCGCAGTTTCTCTTGCGCCATCAAACAAACGGGCACGATCATTCGACGCTTCTTTCTGTAGCCACCCGGTATATAAAGATTGCAGCCGGGCCTCGCCCTGCGTGATGATATCCGAGGCCAGCGACTTTCCTGCATCTAACAGTTCCATCCCGTGTGGAGAGGACATGATCTGAGCCATACCATCGGTCTGCACGTGGATTGCCTGGCCGATGATCTGCGAAACCGAGCCGTCTGCCTGCAGGGCTTTCGCAACGGCTTCGATCTTCTCCTCATAGTGCAACTCGGTGAGTCTGCGCAGGATCGCCTCTTTGTTGTCGAAATACAGATACAATGCCGGGCGCGAGATCCCCACGCCCTTTGCGATTTCATCCATCGACGTCTTTTTAAAGCCGTAAGCCGCGAATGCCTTACGCGCCGAATCCAGTATGGCAAGGCACTTTGCGTCTAGCACGAAATCTCTCATCTGAACCTTTTGACACTTTTCACTCAATTTGTCAGTTGACACTCTGACACTCACACCCATTTATGTCAGAACGTCACTAAATGCCAAGAGGGAGACGCAGCCATGACGGCCAGCTTAAAGATAAATGGGACGTCATATGAGGTCGATCTACCCGAGGATGTCCCCCTTTTATGGGTTCTGCGCGACGAGATCGGACTGACCGGCACCAAGTTTGGCTGCGGGGTTGCGGCATGCGGCGCCTGTACCGTTCATATAGACGGAGAAGCCGTGCGCTCTTGCCAGGTTGCCTTGTCCGATGTCTGGGGTGACGTCACCACAATCGAAGGTCTGGGCAGCCCGGATGCGATGGCCAAGATACAGCAGGCCTGGGTTGACCATCAGGTTGCGCAATGCGGTTATTGCCAATCGGGTCAGGTCATGCAGGCCGCCGCGCTATTGGCCGAGAACCCCAGCCCCACGGATCAGGACATAGACGATGCGATGCAGGGCAATCTGTGCCGCTGCGGCACCTATCCCCGTATCCGTGCCGCGATCCATGACGCAGCCTCCAGACTGAAGGAGGCATAAGCGATGGCTTCCGTAGGAAAAATTCTTCGCCGCACGTTTCTTATCGGCTCAGCCGCCATTGTTGGCGGCGTCGCGTTTGGCGCCTATTATGTCAGCCGCCCGGCAGCCAACCCGCTGAAGCCTGGTGATGGGGAAACCGCGCTTAGCCCGTTCATCCTGATTGATCAGCAGGGCGTTACCCTGTTCGCGCCACGTGCCGAGATGGGACAGGGCGTAATGACCACTTGGGCAGCCCTGATTGCCGAAGAACTGGACGTCGAATTGGACGATATCCGGGTCCTTCATGGGCCTGCGGCAGCCGCCTATTACAACTCGGCCATTTTGGGTGAGAGCCTGCCGAACAAGGGATATGACATCTCGAATTTCCAGCACAATCTGGCACAGTCGCTGGGCGTTCTGGGCAAGGTTGTCAGTCTGCAGGTCACAGGCGGCTCGACCTCGATGCGCGATGGGTTCGAACGCATGCGGGAAGCCGGGGCAACAGCCCGGGAAACGCTGAAACAAGCAGCGGCTGATCGTCTGGGCCTGGAGCGTGACCAGTTGAAGACCGAAAACGGCGCCGTGATCGCGCCGGACGGGACGCGCATTCCCTATACCGAACTGGCTGAGGCCGCCGGGCAGATCGAACCCATGCAGGTCGAGCTGCGCGATCCCTCAGACTGGCGTTTGCTGGGACAGAATCTGCCACGAGTCGACATGGTTGGAAAATCCACGGGCACGGCCGAGTTTGGCATCGACGTGCGCCCCGAAGGTCTGAAATTCGCCTCGGTCCGGATGAACCCGAAACTGGGCGGTGCGATGAACGGCTTTGACGCCAGCGCTGCGGAATCCATGCCCGGCGTGGAAAAGGTGGTCGATCTGGGCAACGGCGTGGCCGTTATTGCCAATAACACCTGGCTGGCCATTCAAGCGGTTGAGGCCATAGACGTCGATTGGGCCGACGCCCCCTACCCGCCGGATACTGACGGTATATTCGCAAAAATTGCCGAGGCGTTTGACGACTCGCCAAATTCGACCATGCGTGACGATGGCGATGTTGAAACCTTGCCCGAAGGGGCCACCGAAATTACCGCTGAATATCAGGTACCCTATCTGGCGCATTCCACGATGGAACCGATGAACGCCACCGCGCTGTTCACTGGTTCCAACCTCGAGCTGTGGTGTGGCAACCAGGCGCCGACCTTCCTTCTGACCCGCGCTGCAAACACGGCGAATTTGGATAAAGAAGCGGTCGAGATTCACACCACCTATCTTGGGGGCGGATTTGGTCGTCGCGGAGAGCTGGATTTCATCGAAATCGCAACCAAGGTCGCCATGGCCATGCCCAATACTCCGGTCCAGACCACCTGGAGCCGCGATGAGGACATGCGCCACGATTTCTACCGCCCCGGCGCGCTGGCGCGGATGCGCGGCGCGGTCAAAGACGGCAAGGCAGTTCTGATCGACGCCAAGGTTGCATCGCAATCCTGCACGCAACAGGCCGTGGAACGCATATCGGGCTTGCCCGGCGCTGGCCCCGACAAGGTCCTGGTCGAAGGTCTTTTTAACCAGCCCTATGCCGTGCCGAACTACCGCGTCAGCGGCCACATCGCCGATCTGGATGTACCTGTCGGGTTCTGGCGTTCGGTCGGTAATAGCCATAACGGGTTCTTCCACGAGACATTCATGGACGAGCTGGCCCTGGCCGCCGGTCGCGACCCGCTGGAGTTCCGTCTTGAGCTGGCCCAAACCGAGCACGCGCCGTCGGCAGCTGTCCTGCAAGCCGTCAAGGAAATGTCAGGTTGGACGGGTGAAACGCCTGCCGGTTTTGGTCGTGGCGTAGCAATGACCTACAGCTTTGGCACCCCGGTAGCGCAGGTGATCGAGGTGGTCGATGAGGACGGCACCGTTCGCATCGCAAAAGCGTGGATTGCCTGTGATGTGGGTATTGCTTTGGATCCGGGAACGGTCGAGGCGCAGATGTTCGGTGGCATGATCTATGGCCTGTCAGCAGCCGTGATGGGTGAGATCACCTTCGCCGACGGTGAGGTCGAGCAATACAACTTCCCCGACTATGACGCGCTGCGGATGCATAATGCCCCGGTGACCGAGGTCCGCATTCTGGAAACCAATCGCCATCTGGGTGGTGTGGGCGAGCCGGGGACGCCTCCGTCGATGCCAGCACTTGGCAACGCCCTGTTCGACCTTACCGGCAAGCGCGCCCGCAGCTTGCCGTTGATCAATCAATTCAATCTGCTGGTTTGATAGCAAAGCGCCGGTCCCTTCAATCAGGGCCGGCGCAGGGACTCAGGCGGTTTGTTTAACCAATCCCGATCGCACTCCTGCGGACCAGTCGCGTGCCGCATCGCCAAACGCCTCAAAAAGCGGCCGCGAGACAGGGTCATTGACCGCGTCCCATTCCGGGTGCCATTGCACCGACAGGGTGAAACCGGGCGCGTCCTGCACATAAATCGCCTCGGGCGTGCCGTCTGGTGCAGCGCCGTCTATCACAATGCGATGTCCAACCGTTTTGATCCCCTGCCCGTGCAGCGTGTTGGTCATCACCTCGGCAGCGCCCATCAACCGATGAAACACGCCCCCCTCGGTCAGGTTGACCACATGGCGCAGGGCAAATTTTTCTTCTAACGTGCCGTCGGGTGGCATCCGGTGGTTCATTCGCCCCGGCAAATTCCGGATTTCTGGATAAAGTGTTCCGCCCATGGCCACGTTAACTTCTTGAAAGCCGCGGCAGATACCGAAAAAGGGCTGCCCCCTTTCGACACAGGCCCGCACCAAAGGTAACGTGATCGCATCGCGCGCCCGGTCGAAATCACCGTGTGCTTCGGTTGCGGGTTCGCCATATTCCTCGGGATGTACATTGGGGCGTCCTCCTGTCAGCAGGAAGCCATCACAGACTTGCAACAGTTCCTCAACACAGACATACCGCGGGTCGGCAGGGATCAGCATCGGCAAGCAACCCGAGACATTGGCCACCGCATCCGAGTTCATCGTGCCGCCGGCATGAGTCGGATATTGATCGTTCATCAAATATGAATTGCCGATGATACCGACGACAGGTCGAGCCATTATTCTTTCCTAGTTCTTTCCGCACGTTCCGGGAAAGGTATCGACAGGGTCACAGGCGCGCAATAGCACATAGCCTGTGTGTCAGCGCAAGTCTCTGTTCACCCCTGCACAACAAGGGGCCTGATCGGACCACCGCCGAATAGGCCCTGTTCGCTTTGCGCGCCGCTTGTGCCTCGTAAAGATCGGAGAGCTTTTGCCGGCTCTCCGAGTTCACCAAAGGTCAAACTTCGCCAGTCAACCCAGCCGCTTCGATCCCGGCCATGGCAGCGATGGCGTCGTTATCCGACGTGTCGCCGGTCACACCGACTGCGCCAATTACGGCACCTTTTCGGTCACGCAGCAGGACACCGCCCGGAACCGGCACGACCTGACCGCCATAAACACCGTTTACGGCGGCCATGAAATAGGCCTGCGCCTCGGCGCGTTGCATCTGGGCTGTGCCCGCCATCCCCAGCATGACTGAGCCGTAGGCCTTGCCCTGCGCAATCGCAAAACGACCAGGGGCAGCACCGTCTTCACGCTCAAACGCGATGACGTGGCCACCAGCATCAAGAACGATGACCGAGAGGGGTTTCAGCCCCAACTCGCGCCCTTTTTCAAGGGCTTTGCGGATAAGGGTACGGGCTTTGCGCAAAGAAATTACCATATTCGATCCAGTCATTTCTGTTGGGTTAAAGGCTGGCTTTCATCTCCAGACGGCGGGCGTGCAAGACAGGTTCGGTATAACCCGAAGGCTGAACACGGCCTTTGAAAACCAAATCACAGGCCGCCTGGAAGGCGATGCCGTCGAAACCGGGAGCCATTGGGCGATACGCCGGATCGCTATCATTCTGCCGATCGACCACTACGGCCATTTTCCGCATCGCGGCCATGACTTGCGCCTCATCGACAGTGCCATGATGCAGCCAGTTGGCCAAGGCCTGAGACGAAATCCGGCACGTGGCACGGTCTTCCATCAGGCCAACATCATTGATGTCCGGCACTTTCGAACAGCCAACGCCTTGATCGACCCAGCGAACCACATAGCCCAGGATGCCTTGCGCGTTATTTTCGATCTCACGCGCAATCTCATCATCGCTGAGGTTGCGGCCGCCCAGCAAAGGCACGGTCAGCAGATCATCCAGCGTACCACGTGCGCCACCGGCAGCCAATTCGTCCTGGCGCTCCAGGACGTTGACCTTATGATAATGTGTTGCGTGCAGTGTCGCGGCAGTCGGCGACGGCACCCAGGCGCAAGTTGCACCCGATTTCGGGTGACCGATCTTGGCGTCCAGCATGTCACCCATACGGTCGGGCATCGCCCACATGCCTTTGCCAATCTGTGCCTTGCCCTTCAAGCCACATGCCAGACCGATATCAACATTGCGATCTTCATAAGACGCAATCCACGGCGTGTTCTTGATGTCGCCCTTGGGCAGCATTGGTCCTGCCTCCATCGAGGTGTGGATCTCATCCCCGGTCCGGTCCAGAAAGCCGGTGTTGATGAAGGCCACGCGCGATTTGGCGGCGCGGATACATTCCTTAAGGTTCGCCGAGGTGCGGCGCTCTTCATCCATAATACCGAGCTTAACGGTATTCCGCGGCAGGCCGAGGATGTCCTCAACCATATCGAAAATTTCGACGGCAAAGGCGACCTCTTCGGGGCCGTGCATCTTGGGCTTTACCACGTAGACTGAACCAGTGACCGAGTTGCCGCCATCGCGCTGCAGGTCGTGCATCGCAATCAGAGTGGTGCACAGCGCGTCCATCAGACCTTCGCCGATCTCGCGCCCTTCGGCATCCAGAACGGCCGGATTGGTCATCAGGTGGCCAACATTGCGGACCAGCATCAGCGACCGGCCCTTAAGAACACCAGCGCCACCGTCCGCCGCGGTAAAGGTCAGGTCATCGGACAGTTTGCGTGTAAAAGTCGTGCCGCCTTTGCTGACCTCTTGGGTCAGATCACCCTTCATCAGGCCCAGCCAGTTGCCATAGGCAACCACCTTGTCCTCGGCATCCACACAGGCGACTGAATCTTCGCAGTCCATGATCGTCGACAGCGCCGATTCAAGATGCACGTCAGCAATACCGGCCGGGTCGGTGGCGCCAATGGTGCTGGAAGCGTCAATCACGACTTTGACATGCAAACCGTTGTTCTTCAGCAGAACAAAGCCCGGGTTTTCAGCAGCACCGCCAAAACCCACAAACTGCGCTGCATCTGCCAGCGCGGGCACCAGAACCCCATTTTCAACGCGCAGTTCTGACATTTCAGCCCACGATCCGCTGGCCAGCGGGGCGGCATCGTCCAGAAACCCTTTGGCCCAAGCAATCACACGTGCTCCGCGCGCATCGTCATAACCACCACCGACGGGAAGATCGCCCATCGCATCGGTGCCATAAAGCGCGTCATACAAGCTGCCCCAGCGCGCATTGGCAGCGTTCAGTGCAAAACGCGCATTGGTAATAGGAACCACCAGCTGAGGACCGGGAATCAACGCGATCTCGGGATCGACATTGTCGGTTTCGATCTGAAAATCCCCGCCTTCAGCCACCAAATAGCCGATCTCGCGCAAGAAATCCTGATAGGCGACAGCATTATGCGGCTGGCCATTGTTTTCCAAATGCCAGGCATCGACGCGCCCCTGGATATCGGCCCGCTTTGCCAAAAGTGTACGGTTCTTTGGACCCAACTCGTGAACCATCTGCGCAAGCCCGTTCCAGAAGGTGTCAGCCGCAACGCCTGTTCCAGACAGAGCACGCCCTTCTATGAATTCAGTCAGAATCCCGTCGACCTTGAGTCCGCTCCGCATCTGTCTGCTGCTCATGCCACATCCCCTCGTATGTACGCCGTTGTATACAGGCCCCAATTAGGGCGGATATTTCCGATAGGCAACATGTCTTGGTCAGTTTGGGTCTTTGGTCGTCAGGCCACTTCGACATCGACAGATGCTTATCGCCTATTGAGCAAGCTTACTTGCACCGCTTGCAGCCCATCGCAGCAACCCATAACGTCGCGCCTGATACCAACCCATTCGAGGCCACCGATGCGCGACGCAGCCCCCACGACGATCTATCTGAAAGACTACACTCCGTTTGGTTATCTGGTGGACAGCGTACATCTGACCTTTGATCTGGCCCCAAATGCAACCCGAGTGACTTCGCGCATCGCCTTCCGGCCCAATCCTGATGCCTTAGACCGTCAGTTTTTCCTGCATGGTGAGCAACTGAAACTGATCCGTGCTACTGTTGACGGGGTTGAGATCACTCCAGACGTCACAGAGACCGGCCTGACGGCGGTTGTTCCCGACGCGGCATTTGTCTGGGAAGCCGAGGTCGAAATCGACCCAGGCAATAACACTGCGCTTGAGGGGCTCTACATGTCGAACGGCATGTATTGCACCCAATGCGAGGCCGAGGGGTTTCGCAAGATCACCTTCTATCCCGACCGGCCCGACGTGATGTCGATCTTCACCGTACGCATTAATGGCGCGTTGCCGGTTCTGCTGTCGAACGGCAACCCGACCGGCAAGGGGGATGGCTGGGCCGAATGGAATGACCCCTGGCCCAAACCCGCCTATCTGTTCGCCCTTGTCGCAGGCGACCTGATTACACATCCCGGTCAGTTCACAACCAAATCGGGCCGCGAGGTTGAACTGAACCTGTGGGTGCGCCCGGGCGATGAGGGAAAATGCGCCTTCGGTATGGAGGCGCTGAAGAAGTCGATGAAATGGGACGAGGACGTCTATGGTCGCGAATACGACCTGGATGTCTTTAACATCGTCGCCGTCGATGATTTCAACATGGGGGCGATGGAAAACAAGGGTCTGAACATTTTCAACTCGTCCGCCGTGCTGGCCAGCCCTGAGACATCCACCGATATGAATTTCGAACGGATCGAGGCGATCATCGCGCATGAGTATTTCCACAACTGGACTGGCAACCGCATCACCTGCCGCGACTGGTTTCAGCTGTGCTTGAAAGAAGGTCTGACGGTGTACCGCGATGCGCAGTTCACCTCGGACATGCGCTCGGCCCCGGTCAAACGTATCCACGATGCCATCGACCTGCGGGCGCGCCAGTTCGCCGAGGATAACGGCCCGCTTTCACATCCGGTGAGGCCAGACAGCTTTCAGGAGATCAACAACTTCTACACAGCGACGGTCTACGAAAAAGGCGCCGAGGTGATCGGCATGCTGAAACGTCTGGTAGGTGACGAGGCCTATGCGCAGGCGCTGGAGCTGTATTTTGATCGGCATGACGGTCAGGCCTGCACCATCGAGGACTGGATCAAAGTGTTTGAAGACACCACAGATCGCGACCTGACCCAGTTCAAACGCTGGTACAGCCAGTCAGGCACCCCGCGCGTATCGGTGACCGAAGAATGGACTGATGGCATCTACACCTTGACGCTGAAACAGCGCACCGACCCGACCCCCGGACAGTCAGAAAAACTGCCGCAGGTTATCCCCGTTGCGGTCGGGCTGATCGGCGCGAACGGGGATGAAACCATGCCCACAACCATTCTGGAGTTCACGCAGGAAACCCAAAGCTTTGCTTTCGTATACACAGTAGAAGGCTGGCGCTTGCAGGGTTGCGAAGGACCGGAACGCGTGTCCGGTGCCAATCCGCCCAAACCCACGGCCTCAATCCTGCGCGATTTCTCGGCCCCTGTGATTCTGGAACATGACCAGAGCAGCGCTGAGCGGGCCTTTTTGCTGGCTCATGACAGCGACCCGTTCAACCGCTGGCAGGCGGGGCGATCTTTAGCCGAAGACACGCTGATCAAGATGATCTTGACGGATGCGGCACCGGAAACGGATTATCTCGATGGCATCCTCGCCGTATTGCGCGACAGCGATCTTGACCCGTCTTATCGCGCCTTGATGCTGGGGTTGCCGTCCCAATCTGAACTTGCTGCGATGATGCATGAACAGGGTGTCACGCCCGACCCGATGGCCATTTGGACCGCTGTTGAAACGCTGCGGCAGGTAACGGCCCAGCACGTTCAGGATCTGCTGCCCCGCCTGCACAGCGAAACCAGCATCGAAGCAGCCTTTAGCCCGGACGCAGAACAAGCCGGCCAGCGGGCTCTGGGTGGGGCCGCATTGGCGTTGACCTCACGGTTGGACGGGGGTGCAAAAGCGGCCGAGGATTATCAGCGCGCCGATAACATGACCCTTCAGCTTTCGGCTTTGTCCTGCCTGTTGCGTGCGGGCAAAGGCGAACAGGAACTGAACGCGTTTTATGACCGGTGGCAAGATGACCGGCTGGTGATGGACAAATGGTTCGGCCTGCAGGTGGCGATGTCAGCCCCGGCAGAAACTGCAGATATCGTAAGCCACCTGACCGGGCACCCGGATTTCAACTGGAAGAACCCGAACCGTTTCCGGGCTGTTCTAGGGGCATTGGCGACGAATCACGCCGGTTTCCACCGTGCTGATGGAGCTGGTTATTCTCTGCTGGCGGACTGGCTGATCAAACTGGATCCGGTCAATCCGCAGACCACGGCGCGGATGTGTTCGGCATTCCAAGCGTGGAAGCGGTATGACGCAGATCGCCAGGCCCTTATCCGCACCCAACTAACCCGCATCGCCGAAACGCCAGACCTTTCACGGGACACGACCGAAATGGTGACGCGCATCCTGAACGCATGACCCCCTATTCCTATACACGGCATAACAGGTCACCGCAGGTCATCGCCATTCTGCTGTCGGTCTATTCCGCGCTGGCTGTGTTGGTCATCGCCTTTGATGCCGTCTGGTGGCTGATTGGCCTGCTGGCCCTGTTCACCCTGCCCGCATTATGGGACTTTGCACAAAACACCCGTTCGGGGCTCCGGCTGGATCAGGATGGGCTGCGGTGGTTCTCGGGGCGGCGCGAGGCTGGCGTAAGATTGAGCGAAATCGACCATGTGCGTCTGGATACACGCTGGGATTTCTCGGTGCGCATGTCGCTGGTGCTGACCTCGGAAAAGCGGATTCGCCTGCCTGATGAGTCGACCCCTCCGCATAAGGAACTCGAGTCCCGCCTGAAAGAGGCTGGCCTAAAGGTTGAACGGCATCATTTCGGCCCATTTTGAAACGATCCCGAGTCTCAGGGCGCATTGACCGGAACAAAGCGACAATAAGACGGTTGTAGCTTGAATTTGAGCCAAATAGAGGCCAGTCTCTAAAGCTAGGTTACGATTTTTTTTGTTTCGAGTGTAAGCATGTTCCGGTTTCTGATGGCCCAAAAGGCCCGCGTTCCACATCCATCCTTGAAAATTGCGTCAGATTTCGACGCCGCCGATGCAGTGCTGGCCGCTGCTTTGCCAGATCAGGGTTCGGTAAATATCCCCGTCGCAAATGTCTCGGCCGATGAACTGATCGGTCAGGACGTCATCGAACTTGGCCGCGATCTAGCCCGCCAGGATCGGTGGGCAGACCTTTCTGCAAAGATGCGTGCCGCCGATGACGCGCGCGAAACTGCGCCCGATGGGATGCCAATCGCGGATTTGCTGGCATTCGGCGCTCGGTCCGATGTAGTGCTGGCGGTCGAACACGCTCTGTCCGATTATCGGGCATTGTCAGACTATGATCTTCTTGGCGGAATTTCTGAGCTTGAGGATGAAATGCGGGCGCATGAGGATGATCCGATGATCGCCCTTGTTGTGGCTATGGCGCATATTGACCTGGCATGGGCGTGGCGCGGCACTGCTACAAACGCAGTTCTTCCCCCCTTGCACCGGTCTCGCTGCACCGCCCATTTCGACCGCGCGGCCGATATCCTGCCAAAATGCCGCGAAGCCGCACCCAACAATGCGCTGGTTGCAGCTGTTGGCTGTGCTCTGCTGGCAGGTCAGCGCAAGTCCAATCTGCGCGTGGCTGATCAGTATGAACAGTTGATTACGTTGGACCCGCATAACCAACGCCATATGCGTGCAATGGGCACTCATCTGCTGCCACGCTGGTTCGGCAGCTATGAAGAGCTTGAGGTTCAGGCCCTGCGCAATGCAGCCCGTACCCATGACCTTTGGGGCGCCGGTGGCTACACTTGGGTCCAGTTTGATGCCATCGCCCTAGACGACGAAGCCTGCGCACGGCTGGATATCGAATACTTCCTGCAGGGTTTGCACGATATACTGCGCAACCGCCCCGACCAGCAGATGGTCAATATGCTGGCTGCCTATTGTGCGATAACCATCCAGAACGGCCTTGGGGGGAATGAAAAGGCCGACGCGGTGCGCGCTCAGATCCACGACGCGGCCAACTGGCTGATCCGTGATCACCTGACCGAACTGCATCCGCTGATCTGGGCCCATGCGGCACAAGGGTTCAATAACTCGGTCCGCATCAACTCGCCCGAACGGTTTGCAGCCCGCGGGCACCGCGATGCGTTGCGGGCAATCGGCGACCTGTTTCGCGAGGAACTGCGCAGCGGCATGGATGTGACCTTTACTCCGACAGGGTTGCACCTGTCCGGACACTGATTCCCCCTTGCCCCTTTGGCGCGCCGGGCCTAATACGCAGGCTTAGACTTCTGCGGAAATGAGGCGCGCCATGCTCGACCTGACATACGAAATGCCTAAGCCCAAAACCATTGCCGGGGCCAAGCACGATTGGGAACTGGTAATCGGGATGGAGGTGCATGCGCAGGTCTCGTCCAATGCCAAGCTGTTCTCTGGCGCGTCGACCCAATTCGGGGCCGAGCCGAACTCGAACGTGGCCTTTGTGGACGCGGCAATGCCGGGGATGCTGCCGGTGATCAACGAATATTGCGTCGAACAGGCCGTGCGCACTGGGTTGGGCCTGAAAGCCGATATCAACCTGAAATCGGCTTTTGACCGCAAGAATTATTTCTACCCCGACCTTCCGCAGGGTTATCAGATTTCCCAGCTTTATCAGCCTATTGTCGGCGAAGGTGAAGTTTTGGTCGAGATGGGCGACGGCACCGCGCGCATGGTGCGGATCGAACGCATCCACATGGAACAGGACGCGGGCAAGTCGATCCACGACTTGGACCCGCATATGTCTTTCGTCGACCTGAACCGAACCGGTGTTTGCCTGATGGAGATCGTCAGCCGCCCCGACATTCGCGGCCCGGAAGAGGCCTCCGCCTATATCGCCAAGTTGCGTCAGATCCTGCGCTATCTGGGCACCTGTGATGGCAACATGCAGAACGGCAATTTGCGGGCAGACGTGAACGTCTCGATCTGTTTGCCGGGGGCCTATGAAAAGTATCAGGAAACACAGGATTTCTCGCATCTGGGCACCCGTTGTGAGATCAAGAACATGAACTCGATGCGCTTCATCCAGCAAGCCATTGAGGTCGAAGCCCGCCGCCAGATCGCGATCGTCGAAGGTGGTGGCAAGGTCGATCAGGAAACCCGCCTGTATGACCCGGACAAGGGCGAGACGCGTTCGATGCGGTCCAAGGAAGAAGCGCATGACTATCGCTACTTCCCTGACCCTGACCTGCTGCCGCTAGAGATCGAGCAGGCCTGGGTTGACGACATCGCCGCCAACCTGCCCGAGCTGCCTGACGATAAAAAAGCGCGTTTTATCAGCACGTTCGGACTGACGGACTATGACGCATCGGTGCTGACAGCTGATGTTGAATCGGCTGCCTATTTCGAAGAGGTCGCGCAGGGTCGCAATGGCAAACTGGCTGCAAACTGGGTCATTAACGAACTGTTTGGCCGCCTGAAAAAGGAAGATCACGAGATCACCGACTCGCCGGTTTCACCTGCACAGCTTGGCGGCATCATCGACCTGATTTCCTCGGACGCGATCTCGGGCAAGATCGCCAAGGACCTGTTCGAAATCGTCTATACCGAAGGCGGAGATCCGGCGCAGATCGTCGAAGACCGCGGCATGAAGCAGGTGACGGACACGGGCGCGATCGAGGCCGCTTTGGACGAGATCATCGCCGCCAATCCGGCACAGGTCGAGAAGGCCAAGGTAAACCCGAAACTGGCCGGTTGGTTCGTTGGTCAGGTAATGAAGGCGACTGGCGGCAAGGCCAATCCCAAGGCCGTCAACGAGCTGATTGCCAAGAAACTGGGATCGTAGATCTTTCGGTTTTACTGATTTCGGCGGCGGGACTTTAGCCTTTGCGCAAAGTCCCGCCGCTTGTCATTTGTGGCACCAGACCCGCACCAGCAGATGTGCCGGAATTCGCCCGCCGCGCTATGATGACTTTCCCATTGTGATCAACCTGCTAGATTACCCGGAACTTACAGGTAGGAATTCCGATGCCCCGCTACGAATACAAAGTTGTCCCTTCCCCCCAAAAGTCTGCCAAGACCAAGGGTGAAAAGTCAGCCGAGGGACGTTTCGCTGCTTCTATTGAACAAGTGCTAAACCAGATGGGGCAGGATGGCTGGGAATATCAACGCGCCGAGTTGTTGCCCAGCGAGGAACGCTCCGGCCTGACCGGCAGCACCGTGAACTGGCGCAATGTGCTGATATTCCGCCGTGAAATTGATGTGCCTGTTGCCCCGACACCTGGCCCGACCGAAACGAAGGATGGCGTTGCTCTTGCTCAACCTGTTCCTGGTCCCGATACCGTTCAGGCCCCGGCCCCCATTGCAGAACAGGCCAAAGAGCCGCCTTTGTCGCTGAAAGGTGCTGAAACAGAAAAATCGGAAGACGAAACTGCAGAGACTGAAGGTCAAAAAACCTGATTGCCCTAACCGGGTCTGTCAAAAACAGCTGTCAGGAGTAGCGTTTTGAATCTCAGCTCGTGACGTCGCGAATTAGCGTGTCCCATTGGGCAAAGACCTGATCCGGGGACAGATCGGCCTTTAGCGTAGGTGACACCTTGGACATCTGCGCCCTGAGGTCGGGTTCATGGATCAGCTTCAGCACTGCCTGTTCCAAACCACTGACATCGTTGACGGGAACCAGATATCCGTTCCGTCCGTTTTGAATGAACTCTGACGGACCGTAATCGCAATCGAAAGACACGACCGGTATCCCGCTGACCGCCGCCTCAGCGACGACATTGTGAAACCCTTCGAACCGCGAGGTCGCTACCAGAATGTCCGCACGCTGCGCCCATTCCCCGACCTCGATCGTATTGCCGGGCAGCCGAGCAACCGACTGTAGCCCCAGATCATCGCGCAGTTTCTGCAGATTTTCCCGCTCGCTGCCCTCACCATAGATAATCAACCTGGTATCTGGAGTTTGGGAATGAATGCGCTGCATCGCCTGCAGCAGCATGTCGAACCCCTTTTGCCGAACGAGGCGGCCAACCGCGACCAGTTGCACACCCCGCCTCGTGCCAGAGGATTCAACTCGCTCAAAGGGGAGGATCGGGTTCGGAATAACCATCCCCTTCTTGCGCAAAGTGAAGGGAAGATCCGCCAATCCGCGATGTGTCAGCCCGACAACCTTTGCTGCCTTTATCCCCGCAATCCCCTGAAGCGGTGCCCAAAGGGGATGTGCGTCCTGTCGCAGCGGATTGTTGCGTTCAGAAATGATAACGGGAATCCCGGTTCCAACGCTTGCCAGAAGAGTCTGAACATTCACCTTGGTCAGGAATGAGATTACAACGTCCGGTCGGAATTTCTTTATGACAGAGCGGATATGCGTAATACGTGACGCCTGTCCCGTCGCCTTTTCTGCAACGCTGAGTTCAACATCGAGATGCATCGGGAAATAGGGACCATCGGTCGGCATCTGAAAACCGGTAACGTGAACAGCACAACCGCGCCGGGCAAAATGCCCTGAAACCATGGCGATTACTTTCTCTGCCCCCCCAGGCCCAAATCCAGCCTGCACAAAAAGAACTCTCAAAACCAAATACCTGAAAAACATCCCGTCAATGGAGGGTAGATTAGGGCCCGCGTTCGAGCAACTGTTATGCATGGAATGTTTTCACATTCAGGCTGAATTTCCTGATTTGTTGCCATCACTGCAAGAAACCGGTCGAAATCACCAAAACACCGAAAAATTACCGGCCGGCTTTCACCTATCCAACCCGCGACCCTGTGCCAATCTCTGAACGATCACGGCAAAACCCGCGAATTGTCTTCTCTGCAGGGGTACGACCGTTCCGGGCCGCGTTGCAAAAGCCTGCCTAAACACCGATATCCAATGCCAGAGCATGGATCCGCGGCACGATATCTCCAAGCGCCTTGTGCACTGCGCGGTGGCGGGCAACGCGAGATTGCCCCTCGAATGCAGCCGCGCGGATTCGGATGTTGAAATGGCTTTCACCACCTTCTTGGAATCCGGCATGCCCGCGGTGGCTTTCGCTGTCGTCAACAATTTCAAGCTCATGTGGATCAAACGCCGATTGCAGGCGGCTTCGCATTTCTTCGGTCACGGTCATTTTTACGCTCAGCGGCAAAAATATTACCGCCCCCCTCTTCTACTTTCGGCTGCTTAGACTAAACTGCTGCCTCCGAGTCGAGAAGATGCGTTCTTAAGGATCATAGCATGACGAAATCAGACCCATTTGGATTCGATATGTCCGTCTCCAGCGCGAAGAAAAAAAACCCGCGTGGACGGCGTGGTATGTCTGGCGCGTCTGAAACTTCGGTGCGAATCTGTGACCATGAGGGCTGTGAAGAGCCTGGTAAATTTCGGGCCCCGAAAGCACCGGATGTTTTGGATGATTTCTTCTGGTTCTGCCAGCAGCATGTGCGCGAGTATAACCAGAAATGGAATTTCTTCGACGGCACGACCGAGGCCGAAATGAATGCTCAACAGTCTAAGGACAAAGTCTGGGAGCGTGAAACCAAACCCATGGGCGATCCCGAGGCACGTGCCTGGGCCCGTTTGGGAATCGAAGACCCGCACCAGGTGCTGGGCGCGAACAGTACCCAGAACAAAGGGCGCACTACAGGCGGAGGCGGCCGCCGCCTGCCCCCGACCGAACGTCGCGCTATCGAGATTCTGGAAGCCAATGACAGCTGGTCCAAGGCCGAAATCCGAAAGACCTATAAAAAGCTGATCAAGGTGTTGCACCCCGATATGAACGGCGGCGACCGCTCGCAGGAAGAGCAGCTGCAAGAGGTTGTCTGGGCCTGGGACCAGATCAAAGACAGCCGGAACTTTAAATAGGCGTTTTAATTGCTGGCCATACCCTGCAGCGCCAGCACTTCGGGGCGTTTCAAGCAACGTAACCGCGTTCGAGGAACCGACGCCTCAGCACACAGTTCAGGGAATAGCGCGCGCAATTCGTCGACGTCTTCGCGGTGAAAGGATTGCAGCGCCCTGTCGCCCAGAAACAGGCTTTCGCTGCGCACGCCATTGGATGTCAAAATCTCGTGCCGTTCGCAGGCAATGTGAAAATATTCTACCGGCTTATCGGGCGGCACTTGATAGACCGTATCGCCATTGACCAAATGGATGGCAGCCGAAAAAACCTTTGCTTCGCCAAACAATAACTCGGCCCGCCAGCCTTCCAGCACGATCCGATGCTGAGGCGACACGTACAAATCCTGATCCGGCACCCCTTTGCCCAGGGCATTTCTCCGGATGCAGACAGGTCTGAACTTTGGCCTGCTGTGCAAAGCCATAGTGCTAAGAGCCCTTTTGCCGATCCAGACAATAGGCAGTGCCCCGCCATTCGAGACGAGCACCCTGTCGCCAACAACCAATTTCTCGACCGGGACCGGTCCGTTGTCGGTATCAATCAAAGTCCCGGAAACAAAACAGGGCGGGTCTGTTGGATCAAGATCCGAGGTCGTGATCTTCCAGTTCCCCAATGTCATCGGGCCCGTCGGGTTCGCCGTGTCCCAGGCATAAACCTGGCCGCCCACCCGAATGAACTCGCCAGATTCCCCTGTGCCACGGTAATTGCCTTGGCCAAGATATGTGTAGGTCTGGAACGTTGCCCCACCATCGAACGAGATCGTAGAGCCAGAGATAATGGCAGGAACGGTCGTGTCCTGAACGATCAGGTCTCCGCGGCCAGTGCTGTTGACAGTATGGAGAAGGGCATCAAAAGCCATTGGTCAGGCCCAGGATGCTGACGACCGAATGCGCCAACAAATGACCATGGAAAGTACAGAACTGAAAGCAGCCTGAACCAAGCTTCTCATAAACTACCTCACTCGGAACCCATTAAAACTCACTAATATGTTCAGTCTAAAACACAGTTACCCCCAAACTAAGTGATATTTTCATATTTGAATGCATATTGTTGCCTGCTGGCCAACAATATCGCCTGATGTAGAAGTGCAATTTCACCAAGACCATCTCCTTATGTGTAATCCGATTGGGCACAGTGCCTTTATCTGAAACGCACGGAGGCGGTATACCGAGCGCGTCAATACGAATGAAACTGCGCCTCAGTCTTTTAGCCTCGCCGCTTCCCCTTGCCCTTACCCGCAATATGTTGCACCACACACGGGTTCAGAAGCCCGCGCGGGGGCCGCGGTATCAGGATAAGGACGACAGGCATGGATTGGCCGATTGACGCAAACGCAAAACCAACAGAAGAGATTTCGGTCCGAGATGTGTTCGGCATCGATTCTGACATGCAGGTCAAACGCTTTTACGAACAGACAGAACGGGTTCCCGAGATCGACCCGACATATAAGTTCGACCCAGATACGACGCTGGCAATCCTCGCAGGGTTTACCCATAACCGCCGCGTGATGATTCAGGGTTATCACGGCACCGGTAAATCGACCCATATCGAACAGGTTGCCGCACGCCTGAATTGGCCGGCTGTGCGTGTGAACCTCGACAGCCATATCAGCCGGATCGACCTGATCGGCAAGGACGCGATCAAACTGCGCGACGGCAAGCAGGTTACGGATTTCCACGAAGGAATTCTGCCCTGGGCTCTGCGTAACCCTGTTGCGATCGTCTTTGACGAATACGACGCCGGGCGCGCAGACGTGATGTTTGTGATCCAGCGCGTTCTGGAAACCAATGGCAGCCTGACCCTGCTGGACCAGAACGAGATTCTGACCCCGCACAAGTATTTCCGCCTGTTTGCCACCGCCAATACTGTTGGCCTGGGTGACACAACCGGCCTGTATCACGGCACACAACAGATCAACCAAGCCCAGATGGACCGTTGGTCTCTGGTCGCGACGCTGAACTACCTTAGCCATGACGCAGAAACGATGATCGTTCTGTCCAAAGCGCCGCACTACAACACGGCCGAGGGCCGCAAGATCGTCGCTCAGATGGTCACCGTTGCCGATCTGACTCGGACCGCGTTCATGAACGGTGATCTTTCGACCGTGATGAGCCCCCGAACGGTAATCAACTGGGCCCAAAACGCCGAGATTTTCCGCAATGTCGGCTATGCTTTCCGCCTATCCTTTCTGAACAAATGCGACGAGCTGGAGCGCCAGACAGTGGCCGAGTTCTATCAGCGGTGTTTTGACGAGGAACTCCCGGAAAGCGCTGCAAGCACCAGCTTGGGATAACAAAATATACGGAATTTCCGGGGGCTTGTGCGTGGCACAGGCTTTCGGAAGCTCTGGTAGGGCCACATCATCAAAAGCTACGAAAGTTAGCTTTTATGCATTATTGGCCAAATGTGCCTGTGCAACTTCTTGAGCCGCATCTGGAGCCAGCAGTCCATCGTCGTCAAGTTTCCAGATTCCAATGTGATTGTCACAGAACTCGCGAAGATGACCGCGTTTACTGACGTCTTCCGCCAATTTGGTTAAACTATCCGCCGCCTCTGTGAAGTTATGCATGGCATAATCATCAAAGTCCTGGGTTTTCCACGGCCGATCATCGCCGAAATGAAACGTCAGACTGACATTCTTGAGCATCAGCATTCGTTTCGAGTGCGCAGCGAGATTGAATAGCATTGGCTGTATGACCCCAGACATCCCGAGGCAGGAATCTGTGCGAACAAATTGATCGAAAACTTCTTTGGAAAAAACAAAGCAGTCGAAACCCGGATGCTGCATACCAACCTCGCCCATAGACAGGGGGTCATGGGAAAACCCATGCGCATCGCCAAATGTCCGGCGATTGATCGTGATGGCATCGAAACCACCCGCAATAAGCTGACGTACCGCGCCATAAAAATAGGGCTGAAGACAAATATCTGCATTAGTGTAGATTACAAAATCTCCGGGTTTAGCAACGGATGCACCCTTTTCCAGAATATCAAACAAAAGTGGCAAAGGCCGAGGAATTCGAAACGTTCCGACATCCAGAACCGTGCGTTCCAGTTTTGTCGCAACTTGCAGGCCGTAATGGGCCTGAATCAGATCTTCGTCCCCATGCACCGGAACCTGCACCAAAGTTGTTTCACCTTCACCAGCCAACGGATCTGATTTGGCAGTCACCATGCTATCCAACGTAGCGCGCTGCACATCATTCATCGCTCCGTCGACAGAAAAGAAATTTACGATATGCACCAGGTTGATTGGGTCAGGATCTTTGTATTTGGGATCGAAAACGTGAACTATCTCACTCAGCGGCGTTGAGGGTGACTGACAGAAAACATTCTCGGCTAGCCAGCCGGAGGGCTGTAATTCTATGGTCTGTCTTTTGATCCCGAACAATTTTCGAAATTGTCTTCTGAGTCCCATAAAACCGTCCCAAACAAATAACTATATCACGCGTTCGTGTACCGTTCGTTTTGCATTGTACTGACGGAAAAGTCACCCCCAGTTAGAATCACAGGCCACGCAGAAGCCGGGCGTTGCCTCTTTTCTACAGGTCCGGCGTTTTTGCAATTCGGGCGTGCCGCTGATTACCCGGAAAACAAGGCCGACCCTATGGTCAAGACCTATGATTGGCTCTAGGTTGCCCGAGTAGAACAAGACCGGACCTGCCACCGATGAGCAAACCCAAAGACAACCCCGCTGATCCGTTCAAGAAAGCTCTGGCCGAAGCCACCAAAGTGATGGCCGACGATCCGGAACTTACGGTGAGCTATACGGTCGACCCGTCGGGCCTGTCGGGTGAGTCGATGCGGTTGCCTCAGGTCTCGCGGCGCATGACGCGGGAAGAGGTTCTGTTGGCACGCGGGACCGCGGATGCTTTGGCTTTGCAGCGACGCTATCACGATGATGCTACTCATAATCGCTATGCGCCTCCGGGTGACATGGCCCGCGATCTGTACGAGGCGATGGAGGTTGCCCGGTGCGAAGCGATGGGTGCGCGGGACATGCCAGGCACTGCGTCCAACATCGACGTCAAGATCGGGCACGAAGCGATCCGGCGTGGGTATGATCAGTGCAAACAGCCAGCTGACGCGCCTCTTTCGGTGGCCGCCGGCTATCTGATCCGGCATCTGGCCACTGGTCGCGACCTGCCGCCTGCGGCTGACAATGTCATGAACCTGTGGCGCGGGTTTATCGAAGATCAGGCGGGGGGCGTACTGGAGAACCTTGACGAGGTGCTTTCGGACCAGGCCGAATTCGCCAAGTTTGCACGCCAGATGATCAAGGATCTGGGCTATGGCGATCAGCTGGGCGATGACCCGGATGAGCTGGACGAAGATCAGGAAGATCAGGCCGAAGACGACGCCGAAGAACAGCCCGACCCCGACAGCACTGGTCAGGATGATCAGGACGAACAGGACGCGGATGCGACCCCTGAGCAGTCACAGGAAGAACAGCAGGATCAGTCTCAGGCCCAAGTCTCCATGGATGAGATGGCCGAGGATGAAATGGGAGAAGAGGCCGAGATGCCCGAGGGCGAGGCCCCGCTGGAGCCGCCTGCCCCTCCGCCTGCATCCGATGCTGATCCCGACTATAAGGTCTACCTGAGCACCCATGACGAAGAGATCGCCGCCGAGGATCTGGCGGAGCCCGCTGAGCTGGAACGCCTTCGGGCCTATCTGGATCAACAGCTAGAACCGCTGAAAGGCGCCGTCAGCCGTTTGGCTAACAAATTGCAGCGCCGGTTGCAGGCGCAACAGAACCGCAGCTGGGAGTTCGACCGCGAAGAAGGCATTCTGGACGCGGGCCGTCTGGCGCGTGTTGTTGCAAGCCCAACCACACCGCTGAGCTTTAAGGTCGAGAAGGATACTGAGTTCCGCGATACGGTGGTGACGCTGCTGTTGGATAATTCGGGCTCGATGCGCGGGCGACCTATTTCGATCGCGGCGATCTGCGCGGATGTTCTGGCACGCACGCTGGAACGCTGCAACGTCAAGGTCGAGATTCTGGGCTTTACCACGCGAGCGTGGAAAGGCGGGCTGGCGCGCGAGGCCTGGCTGAACGATGGCCGCCCACAGCAGCCCGGTCGTCTGAACGATCTGCGCCATATCATCTACAAAGGCGCGGATGCCCCGTGGCGACGCGCCCGACCCAATCTGGGGCTGATGATGAAAGAAGGTCTGCTGAAGGAAAATATCGACGGCGAGGCGCTGGAATGGGCGCATCGCCGGATGATGGCACGGCGCGAGCAGCGCAAGATTTTGATGGTAATCTCGGACGGGGCGCCGGTCGATGATTCAACGCTCAGCGTGAACCCAGCAAACTATCTGGAAAAGCACCTGCGCGATGTGATCGGGATGGTCGAAAAGCGCAAGATGGTGGAATTGCTTGCCATCGGCATCGGCCATGACGTGACCCGGTATTACGACCGCGCCGTGACCATCACGGATGTCGAGCAACTGGCCGGAGCCATGACCGAGCAACTGGCCGCTCTGTTTGACAGTGATCCGCGCGCACGAGCACGGGTGATGGGAATGAAGAGAGTAGGCTGAATCGCCTTTTCCATAACATGGCGTCGCGCGCTCCAAACTGATAGAGGTATGACATGTTTCAGTCCTTCGCCGTGACCGCACGGCCGGAACAGGGCCCGCCCCGGCTGGCCGATCTGCGGACCGAATTGGCACGCGACGGGTTGGACGGTTTCTTGGTCCCGCGCGCGGATGTGCATCAAGGCGAGTATGTGGCCCCGCGCGACGAACGGCTTGCCTGGCTGACCGGGTTCACAGGTTCGGCCGGGTTTTGCGTGGTTTTGGCAGATAAGGCCGGCGTCTTCATTGACGGACGCTATCGCACGCAGGTCAAAGCGCAGGTCGCCGCCGATTACATACCTGTTCCATGGCCCGAGGTCAGCCTTGCCGCGTGGCTAAAGGAACAACTCCCGCAGGGTGGTCGGGTTGGCTTTGATCCGTGGCTGCATTCGGCGGGTCAGATCGCGAAAACGCAGACCGACCTTGAAGGCCGAGATATTACACTGGAGCGCAGCGAGAATCTGGTGGACCGGGTTTGGCGGGATCAACCCGATCCACCAATGAACCCGGTAAAGCTGCACCCGATCGAATTCGCGGGCGAAAGCGCAGACAGCAAAATCGCGCGTCTGGCGCAGTCCCTGCAGGACGCGGGCTGTGGCGCAGCGGTGATTACGCTGCCCGACTCGATCATGTGGTTGTTGAACATTCGGGGCTCCGATATCGGGTACAACCCGGTGGCGCATGGGTTTGCTATACTGCATGCGGATGGCCGCGTGGATCTGTTCATGGCGCACCAAAAGCTGAACGTGGCGATGGCCGATTCAGTCACAGTTCATGCGCCGGACACGTTTTTGACGGCTGTCGCAGCGCTTGACGGTAAGGTTCAGGTTGATCTTGGTACGCTGCCACAGGCAGTGGCCGATGTGCTAGAAGGGCAGATGGTCGATGGCGGCGACCCTTGTGCGCTGCCCAAAGCCTGCAAGAACCCTGCCGAAATCGCAGGCAGTGCCGAGGCACATCTGCGCGATGCTGTCGCTGTGATCGAAACGCTGTGCTGGCTGGATGCGCAGGCCGCTGGCAATGTTACGGAAACGCAGGTGGTCACTCGGCTTGAGGAGAACCGGCGCAAGGATAATGCCCTGCAGGATATCTCGTTCGATACGATTGCAGGGACAGGACCCAATGGCGCGATCATGCATTACCGGGTGACCGAGGAAACCGACAGCCTGCTGCAAGACGGTCATATCCTGGTGCTGGACAGCGGCGGACAATATTTGGATGGCACGACTGATATCACCCGGACCATTGCTATCGGCAATGTGGGTGAAGAAGAAAAAGCCTGCTTTACTCGCGTGCTGAAAGGCATGATCGCCATGTCTATGCTGCGCTGGCCTGCCGGGTTGGCTGGACGTGATATCGAATCCGTGGCGCGTATTCCCTTATGGGCAGCGGGTCAGGACTTTAATCACGGTGTCGGGCACGGCGTCGGTGCCTATCTGAGTGTGCATGAGGGTCCTCAGCGTCTGTCCAAGGCCAGCCATGAGCCCTTGCTGCCGGGCATGATCTTGTCGAATGAGCCGGGTTATTACCGCGAAGGTGCCTTTGGAATCCGGATTGAAAACCTTTTGGTGGTGCAATCTGCCCCTACCCTGCCCAGTGGTGACGCGGAACGTCCCATGTTGGAATGGCGCACATTGACCTATGTCCCTATCGACCGACGCTTGGTTCTGACCGATATGCTGACGGCAGTCGAACGCGACTGGCTGAACGCATATCACCGCGAAGTTGCCGAAAAAGTTCGACCAAGGCTGGGAGATGACGCCCAACTGTGGTTGGATGCCGCAACCGCACCGATCTGACACCGCATCGTTACATATACCGGGCAGTGGATAAGCGCGAAACCGGACCAGAGGAAGAGCAAAGATGACCGAGATCACCATTCGCAAGACACCAGGCAAATGGAGCGTCCGTTCAGGAGGCGCCATTCTGGGTGAAACCACAAATGCTCTGGAATTGCTCGAGGGCGATCTTGATCCGGTCATCTATTTCCCTCGTACCGATATCGCGATGGCATTTCTGGATGTTACCGACAAGGTCACGCAGTGCAAACACAAGGGCCAAGCCACGCATTTTTCGATCGTCAACAAATCCTCGGTCACTGAAAACGCTGCTTGGAGCTATGAAGACCCGATCCATTCTGCCTTAGACATCAAAGGCCATGTCGCCTTCTACCCGCTTGATTCCGTGAAGGTCGAACAAATCTGACGTATGTCCCAGATGCGCAATACCTCTACTCAATCTAGTTGTTGCACAATATGAAAGGCCAGATCGCTTTGGCCTTCACGTCAAAATCTGGCTCGAAGTAAGTGAACGATCCTTTACGCTGGATACCACGAAAGTATCAAACGAGCCCGACCTGCACCTTGGGATTTCTCGCTGCGCCTACACTAATAACTGCTTTTTCCGGTATTCATGGCGCAGTTTCTTGGCAAAACCCACGCCCAAAATGGTCTGTTATTCTGGCACCAAATAGATTTGTTTTTGGTCGATCTAATGCCGCAAACAAGGTGAGTTTAGAGAGTTAAACTGAAGCCTGCTCAAGATCTAAAACTCATCAAATTCCGGAACATTTCCAAGCCTAATGATGAAACTCGGCGCCCCGACCTCGCCACTGTTCGGGTCCTCACTGACCATGTAGGCATCAGCGCCAGCGCAATCGTCGGATAGCGCTTCCCTTTCTGCTCTGTTTTGTGCCTCTGCTGCCGTGGAATATTCAAATTGCTTGCCAATTTTCAAGCTTCCTTGCCCTCCGCGACCGGGCTTATTTTCCACATATGTCTGGCAGATATAGTGAATTTTTTCTGAGCTCTCATCTGAGATTGTCATGGCAGTATCCGTAAAATGAGTATGGGTGCGATTGATGCATGGGAAAAAAATGCTCGCTAGCCGCTTTGTTCGTGTTTCGATCATTCCAGTCGCGCAAAAAGAAGGGGCGACTATCCTGTCACCGCTTTTTGACGGGCTTCGGCGGACAGGCTTCAGATAATGTATTCGCATCCCTTTCGAGCCGAGTTTTGCGGAGCCGGGCATTCTTGATCTGTCTTTGCTCTGCTTCTTCGTTGACCATTTCTCTAACGATCCGCGTTGTTTTGTCCATCGGTGTTTCCGCCTTGGGAACGTGTGCATAGAAGACAGTTTTTTTTGTCAGCTTTGCCAATGGTTATTCTCCTAACCGTTTTCAACGGTGCATTTATCAGTTGAGTGTTCAAATCGATGCTAGGTGATTGCCTGATCCTTGAGAGACATGCGCGTGTCTTGAATGACTGCCACGGAGCAACTTTGTCTTAACGTCAGGAGCGGACATAGCATTCATCAATGCACTATAGTTCATTTGGAACTTCATTTCCGATCCTACGCTTTGCGTCGAATGGTAAGTGCCAACGACAAGATGATCGCTTGTTGCACCGATAAACCTGTATCCAGGGGGCATCGAAAGCCCCAAAATGTTCGTGTCTTGCTGACCAACGGCCAGAATTATTTGTGTGCTCTGTCCGCTTTTCGGGACGAGGTGAAGTCTTTTGAATACCGGATCGCAGATGCTCTGAGGGTGAGATGCAGGTTTGGACCCTGTTTCAATTACCTCAGCGACAAGCGTGAAGGCATCCGTATACATCCCGCCTATCTGATCTCCGGAAACCGGATCAATGCCCAGAAGTATTGCTTCCCCCAGCCTTAGATCATTGATGCGACAAACTGGGTGTCCGCCGAGGGCCCAAGGAAGGTTGGCCGAGTTTCCGCCAGATACCGTGTGAAGGAAGGGACCACACTGCCCCTCTGTTTCATTCGCCAGGTCAGATAGGGCCTCCATATCTGCAGCATTCGGGGCAATTCCCCCCAGACATGCAAAGTTCGCTCCGATGCCTTTCAGCGTAACGCCGGGCATGTCCACCACTTGCTGTGCAACCGAGCCGAGGTCCTTTGGCATGATCCCTTCGCGCAGATCGCCCATCTCAACCATCAGGATAATGCCGTGAATGCAGTCTTTCCGGATCGCGGCGGCGGCCAGAGCGGTAATCACGAGGATTTCTGTATTGTAACTCGCCTCACAGTATTGGATGACCTGATCGACCTGACTCAGCATTGGTGTACGGATCAATGTGATCGGGCATGTCATGCCCGCGTTGCGTAACCTTCGCACGTTACTAAGCCGCGCTTCCGCAAGCCCCACAGCGCCGCCGTCGAGCATTGCCCGAGCGATTGCTGGATGCCCGCACACTGCCTTGGTCACACCGGTGACACCGATGCCGCGTATCTTGAGGCGCTCGACAACAGTCTTCGCATTGTGACGTATCTTGCTCAGATGCACCTCAATGCGAGGGGTACTCATATCGCAGCCACGGGTGTCGAGTGATGTAACCCAGGATAAGCGGCAACAACCATTGCAAGCAAATGCGAAGCCGGCCGGCTGAGTACATCCGTTACCGGCAGCCCGAGTATTTGTGACTGTGCAGCGATCGTGTCGGTTACTTCGGCCCCGGACATCCCCTCATGATTGAGCGTGACACCAATGACCTTTGTGTCAGCAAATGCTTCGATAAGGGCAATCTCACTTTCAGGCTTGGGCATCGGCATATTGGGAAAGTCACAGCGATGCGCGCGCTTTGGAGCGTGCTGGAGGATTACGGCGTCCGGCTGGCTGCCCCGCAGGATAAAGGCGGATGTGCAGAACGCCGGATGGCTCAACGCTCCTTGACCTTCGATCAATATGACATCGGGTCGTTCAGCCTCGGAAGCGTCAACGATCGCGCCTTCAAGTTCGCCGCAACAGAACTGCGGTGGTACGGCATCCATTGCCACCCCATATTTTGCACCCTGCATCAAACCTGTCTGGCCGGTACCAACAAGGACAGTCTTGATGCCTCTTGCGTTCAAAGCACGGGCTAAAACAGTCGCTGTTGTCCGCTTTCCGATGGCGCAGTCGGTTCCAAGAACCGCTATGCGCAGTGCTTTCACACCTGCAATACTTCCATCGAACAGGCGCATATCCTTGCTGGGTTTAGGTTTGCGAATATCTCGGATGGTGACTTTGCGTTCGGCCGCAAAAGAGGCGATTTCTGGATCATCGCCCAGATACTCATGCAATCCACTGACGATGTTCATACCAAGTGATATCGCGTCGAGAACAACGTCACGATCTGTCGATGAGAGCCTGCCTGTAGATGGTGCCATCCCGTAAATGAGGGTATCTGGGATTACGGCTTCATGGACAACAGCAGCGTCCAGACTTCTGAAGACCGGAATGTGGTTTACAGTATCGTCAAGAACCAACCCGCTGTCTTTGCCGTCGTGATCGCTATCTATGACAGACAGGATCCTGTAGGCCTGTGAATGACGAACAAGGCCATTTGCAGTTTTGCCATCCGCCTTGGCAAAGTTACCTTGGCAATAGACAATCGCAGTTGGCGGCAAGATGATCTGAGTGGCAGAAGTTGATCTTATGGGTTCGTCGCTGGTCAATGGCGGCGCCTGCGCCCCGCTAACAGGACGACGGATCGTGTTTGCCACGTTAAAGTCGGTTTTCATGATGTTTCCTTTGTGTGGTCGACACCCAAGGCAACACGGTCGTCACCATCGGATACCAAAGTCGAAATAGTCGCGCCGCGCGCTCAGTTATCGAGAACGCACAGGCCTTTAGATGACTTGAAATTCCTGTTGCAGTTCCAACGGTTTCCGGACCTGTCAAGATGGGCATTCGCAGGAAGCACTATTGTTTCGCAATTCACACCTGAGGTCGCGTATCCCCGCTCGCACTTCCATCCCGTGCCGTACGTTGCATCGTCCAAGTAGGCATGTTCAGGGATCACGACGGCCGCGCACGTGCCATCCTGTACAAAATATCCACGTTCACATGTCCAAGGTTGGCCGTATCCTGATGAATTCAAATACGCGTTGGCCGGGACCACAATGGCGACGCAACGGTCGTCCAATGCTTCGAACCCACGTTTGCATTCCCACGCGGGTCCATAGGTCGTATCAGCCAGATAAGCGTTTGCGGGTACGACAATTTCTTGGCACGTGTCGTCGATTTTGAGAAAACCGCGCGAGCAATGCCAACGTTCACCTGATGAATCAAGGAATCCGCCATCGGGTACAATCACCGCAACACAGGTCGCTTCATCGTTCTCGCGAAAACCATGAAGACATTCCCAACCTAAACCATAGGTACGGTTGGTCGGATAGGCATTTGCTGGCACTATGACAGCCGCGCAGACGTCGCCACTCAACCTATACCCGGCGTTACATTTCCAACCGTCGCCGTAGCTCGTTGCAGTGGCATATTCTGGCACCGATTGCGATGTAGATTGAGCGAATGCAGGCATCGAAAATAAAAGCAAAGCACAGAGTGTAAACCCAATCAGCGCCGCACTCATCTGAATGCCTAGTAACAGATTTGCGCGCCAAGTCGTCCGAAAGAGTTGCGGCATTGCCTTTGCCTTATGATCCATCCAGCTCAAGCCCCGCGATACAGGCATCTGCGAGGTCGCGGCTTGGCGAATCTGACCCCGGCAGTGTTGCCCAACCTGTATCCATCATGGCCTTGCGGCGGTTGAAGCCAGAGGCCTCTTGCAGTGTTTCGATTATTTCTTCGCGCTTGGGATCAGCGGTTGACCTGTTCAGGCAGACCGGCACCATCGCGAGCGTTACTTCTTCGCTTGCATGGTCTTTCGCCAACTCTTGAGCGCTGCCGCTGGTTGTCCATCCGCCCCAGGTAAAGCCAAGGATTGAGACCGCAACCGCACCACACAAAGCACCGTAGATGCCTGGTTTCGTCCATTCTGGAAATGTCATTTTCGATCCTCTGGCGGAGAAAGCGCCGCCTCGCTGTTTTATGTCTTTCTGCGCAATCTTGATCTTGCGCCCGGGCCAATCCCAGGACGCGATGGTCGATAGGCGCAGTTCTTGCCTATCGGAAGCTCATTTGATCAACGGTTGCGTTGTGGTTTATTGGCAAGCCATCGGTGCGTCTGATCACCACAAACGGATCAACTAACGTCACAAGCGATGTGGTCGTGCGCGAAAACATCGGCAACTTTCCCAAACATCATATCCAAGTAGAGGACGTGACAGCTGAATTTTCATGATGGAAGAACTTAGTTCGCTCTAGCAGGCGATACGCCTGGGCTGCAGAAAACCAGAACTTTAGTGTTTTCTATATAACCACTTGGAGACGCAATTACAACGCTCGTGGCCCTACCGCTGTTCCCAAGGCCCCGATACCGATCAAAAAAATGGTTTCAACCTGGCATTTGCTTTGTGTATCGGCAAATCCGTGACCACTTATGTAGCCTTTTTACTATGTCACTCTGAAACTGGCATTCGCTGCATCAAGGAAAACATGCGGTGAGGGCAGATAATGCTTGGACGTTTTACCGAAAAGTGTGGGTTTGTCTCTGATCTCACATGCTGTTTTGAGTGTGCCTCGCCAAACATTTCTGAGCGATTTTTTGGATGATGACAGGTTGGACTGACGCGCAGGGAAAAATCGGAATTTGGCGAGAAAACGGGCGTGGGTAACGCCTGAGACGCGCCGCCAAACGGATCGGCTGGGCGCCTCACCGACCTAGCCACGACCGATTTCGTCAAGCAATTCGGCTGTCGTCACCTGACGGCAGTAGCCTTTGATCGTTTGCAGGGAATTGTCGTGACGCTCTTGCGTGTAGGTCATGCAGGCATCCGTCACTTGGGTGACCAGATAGCCCAGATCACAAGCATCGCGAATTGCGCTTTCGACGCATTGATCAGTCACGATCCCTGCCAGCACCAATTGCTTTATGCCGAGATTGCGCAGCACGTAATCTATGTGGGTCGAGACAAAGACTGAGGACGAAGATTTTGGAAACACGATCTCATCATCGGCTGGTGCCAGTTCGTCGATCACCTTGCCGTCCCAGGATCCTTTGGGCACGTTGAAGCCCGTGATTTTGTAATCCAGAGATCTGTCGCGCCCGTCTTTGGTCAGACTTTCAATCGTTGTGTAAAGAACCTCGACTCCCGCCGCGCGAAATCCCTTTTGCAAGGCTTGCATATTAGGTACGATACGGGATTTCAGCTGCTCAAAAAACCAGCCAAACTTTGCGTCAAACTCGGCATTTGTCAGCCCTTCGAATTCGGCACCATCCCTGTGGGCTGCAAAGTTCTGCACGTCAATAAACAGCAATCCCGATTGGTCATGTTCTAGTGGAAGATCGCGGGTCAATTCCATGTCTGTCTCTGCTTTCAAATGTTTGCCCAAGAGGTCTAATTTTATGAATGAGGGCGATCATGACGTCCATACTAAAAGAAAATAAAATTCCAAAGTCAATTCAATTTAGATTGACAGAAAATATTTTTCCACCACCATATAGCGCATGTTGATCAGAGACCGCATCGAAAACGCAGCCGATATGCTAACCAGCGGAGAGCGCAAACTTGCTGCAGCTATCCTGTCGGATTACCCATTTGCTGGCCTTTCCTCGATCCAAGAGCTGGCAAAACACGCCGAGGTGTCACCGCCTTCAATCTCACGGTTTGTTACCAAGATTGGACTTGATGGATATCAGGATTTCCAACGTGATCTTATCGCGGAATTGAAAGAAGGGCACCGCTCGCCTGTTCAACTCCACCAGGCGGAACGGCCCGTTCATGGGGGATATCTGAAGGACTTTATTTCCAAATCGGCCAGCCAGATGGCCATGGCGGCTGATGCGATCACCGAAGATCAGTTTAACCAGATCTGCACCCTTCTGACCGACCCGAAACGCAGCGTTTACGTGCTGGGTGGCCGGATCAGCGATACGATCGCCAAGCATCTTTCGTTCCACCTGCGTCAGATCCGCAAGGATGTGTTTCATCTGCCTGATACGCCTGAAGGCTGGCCAGAATATCTGTTGCGGATGCGGCCCGGGGATATCCTTTATGCTGTTGATTTTCGCCGCTACCAATCGGCGCTGGAGCAGCTGTCGCTTGTTGCCTCACGCGATCGGAATGCCCGTGTGATCCTGATGACGGACAAATGGATTTCACCGATTGCCAAACACGCCCATGAGGTCATGCCGGTGCCAATTGATAGCGGCACCTTGTGGGATACTTACTCGGCGGCACTCTCGGTGACCGAGGCCATCGTGACGCGGATTGCCGAGGACAACTGGGAACAGACCCGAGACCGCATCAAGGCCTGGGATGCTTTGCGCTTTACTCAAGAGGAAAATGAAAAATGACCCTGCCGCTAATTTTTGCTGCCATATCCGATGTTGCCGGAAAGGTGCGCGGCAAAGCCTTTCCCGCTGATCAGTTGGAAAAACGGCTGGTGCGGGGGGTCGGCTGGACCCCTACCAATGTGCAGATCACCTGTTTCGACATAATCGCTGACAGCCCGTTCGGCGCACTAGGTGATTTGCTTTTGATTCCCGATGCAAACGCAGAGGCCCGGGCGACATTTGGAGATGTGACCGAGCATTTCCTGATGGGCGATGTCGTCACGCTTGACGGGGATCCTTGGGCCTTTTGTACGCGCGCTATCCTCAAATCCGCGCTGAAGCGCCTGCATGATGTGGCGGGCGTTCATCTGATCTCGGCGTTCGAGCACGAGTTTCAACTGAAAAGCCCACCGGCGGTGGAAAACCAGGGATACGGACGCGAAGGGTTCGAGATTCAGCGGAAGCTTTGCGAAGTGCTGATGGCGACACTCGCCGAAAACGGGCTCGAGCCAGACAGTATCATGAAGGAATTCGGCCCCAATCAATACGAGGTCGTTATCGGCCCTGCCAAAGGTGTGCGCTCGGCAGATGCGGCAGTAATCCTGCGCGAGCTTACTCGCTCGGCAGCGCGTCACCTGGGTGAGGCTGCAACCTTTACGCCAATCCGCGATGTGGCGAGCGTCGGCAATGGCGTTCATATCCACATGAGCTTTGTCGACGATGCCGGCGAGCCGGTCACATTTGATGCAAGCGGCCCCTGCGGGATGTCCAGACTTACTGATGGGTTCGCTGCTGGCGTGCTAAAATACCTGCCTAACATTTTAGCGCTGACGGCACCGTCTGTCGTGTCATACGAACGCCTTACTCCGCACCGGTGGTCGGCTGCGTATAACAATCTCGGGTTCCGAGACCGCGAGGCCTCGTTAAGGGTCTGCCCTGTGACGGCAAAGGACCCCGCTTCAATCGCCAGACAATTCAACATTGAATACCGCGCGGCGGATGCAGCGGCGTCGCCTTACCTGGCTTTGGCCGCTGTTGTACATGCTGGTGTTCAGGGGATCGAAGATGGGCTGAAAGCGCCTGCGCCGACCGAGGAAGACCTGTCACTTCTGTCAGCGGACGATCTCACGGCGCGTGGATTTGTGCGCCTGCCCGAAACGCTTGAGGCCGCCCTTGAGGCGTTTCAGGCGGATACGACAGTCACCGGTTGGTTTGGTCCAGATTTCGCGAGCGTCTACGCCGCCCATAAGGCTGCAGAAATCGACGCGGTAAAAGGCATGGACACAGCACAGAAATGCGCCGCGTATGAAGGAACATACTGATGAGCGCGCCCTCTGACAGAGCATTGGTTCCATTTGTCAGCGTCGAAAACATGCGGGCCCTGGTCCATAAGCATGGCCTACGGGACTGCCTTGCAGAATTGGCCAATATGATCGAAGCCGATTTCAAACGCTGGCCGGTATTTGACAAGACACCGCGCGTGGCGTCCCATTCTAAGGTCGGTGTTATTGAACTGATGCCAACCTCTGATGGTGTGGATCACACCTTCAAGTCCATGAACGGGCACCGATCGAACACCAAGGTCGGCCTGCAAACCCTAACCGCCGTTGGTGTGCTGGACTCTGTTGATACCGGCTATCCACAGCCCTTTTCTGAAATGACCCTTCTGACGGCGCTTCGCACGGTGGCAACATCGGCGATGGTGACGCGTATATTGGCCCCAAAATCAGCTAAAACCGCTGCGAGTATCGGCTACAGGATATTCTGATGCGCAATGACATTTCTGTAGAGTACCCAAAACAGACGCGCATCAAGGGCGATATCCAGCAACTCGACCCGGATCACGCGGTCAACGAACTGTGGCAGGTTCTAACCGGTTCTAAAAAGGGACGAACCTCCGAAGATCAGATCACGGTTTTTGATGGTGTTGGCTTTGTGGTCGAGGATTTCTCGGCCACGCGCTGGCTGCACCAAAAAGCGACTGACGACGCCCCAAGCGAAATGCTGGATCTGATTGCCGACCCGCACGATCCCAAGGATCTGCTCGGTATGATAAGACGATACACACACCGTGCGGTCCAAGCTGCATGAATTTGTGTACTCATACCTTATTGGGGCCGAACGATCCTGCGCCGATTGACGTCGTTAATGCGGATAGCACGTCGGAGATCGTGCTGCTGTGTGAGCATGCAGGCAATGCGGTCCCCGAGATGCTTGGAGATTTGGGCGTCCACCGCGACTTCATTGAAAGCCACCGCGGCTGGGACATTGGTGCTCAGAATGTAGCGCGCCAGTTGGCTGAACAGTTGAACGCGCCTCTCGTCGTCCAAAATTACTCACGGCTGGTATTTGACTGTAACCGTCCCCCTGACAGCCCCTTGGCGGTCCCTGCGATCAGCGACCAGGTTGAGGTGCCGGGGAACAGCGCGATCACCGAATTGAGCCGGGCCATGCGTGTCGATGAAATCTTCCGACCTATGGATGCAGAGTTGAATCGGCTCTTTGCCAACCGTCCGCGTCGTGCCGCGTTTTCGATCCATTCCTTTACACCGCATCTCGATGGCAAGGACCGGCCTTGGCAGGCAGGCTTTTTAAGCCGCGGTACAGGCGGTGCTGCCAAAGCATTGATGGCACATATCGCGCAGCGCCGCCCTGACATGACCTTTGCGTTGAACAAGCCCTATCAGATCGAAACTGAGGGCGATTGGTTTATTCCAGCGCATGCAGAACCCCGTGAGCTTGTGCATTGCCTGATTGAAATTCGAAACGATCAAATCCGCGAACAATCGCAAGTCGGGCTGTGGGCGGATCTGCTGGCAGACGCAATCCTTACAGCAGTAGGGGACATTCCCTCATGAGCATCGCCCCCCTTCATACACATCCCGGACGCTTGCGGGCGTCCAACTTGCTCCGGACGGCGGCGGCGGTTGCTGTGCTGCTGGCTGTGGTGCTTGGGCTGACGTTGATTTTTGGACGCACTGGCGAGCGGATTGCTGTACAGATGTGTGTCAATGTGGTCGCCGTAGTGGCCCTTGCGATTTATTGCGGCAACACGGGCATTGTGTCTTTCGGGCATGGCGCGTTTTTGGCGCTAGGCGCTTATCTGTCAGGCATTCTCACCATGCCTGCTGCTCTTCAACGTTCTGCCCTACCGGATCTACCGTCATTTCTGGCAGGCCATGAAGTAACGATCTGGGTGTCGCTGCCGGTGGTCGCCCTTGCGGGACTTGCCTTTGCAGCTTTAACCGGAAGCGCCATCGCTCGGCTTGTGGGTGCGTCTGCCACGATTGCCACGCTTGGCCTGCTGATCATCGCCCATGGCGTGGCCATCGCCGCACGCGAAATCACACGCGGTAGCCAGACGTTTTACGGTGTGCCAAGGGTGACAGATCTGGTTCTGGCCCTCGGCGCGGCCACGGTCGCAATCCTGCTGGCCCGTTGGTATCGCGAAAGCCGTTTGGGCCTGTTTTCCCGCGCGGCCCGTGACGATGAGGATGCCGCAACAGCACTTGGCATCAATGCCCGACGCACAAGATTCATCGCTTGGTGTGCCTCTGGTACCATGGCGACAGTCGCAGGTGCACTTTACGGGCATATGCTAGGGGCATTTTCACCCGCATCCTTCTACCTTGGGCTCGTCTTTGCGCAGGTGGTCATGATGATTGTCGGCGGAATGTCATCGGTTGGCGGCGCAGTGGTCGGGGTGATCGCGGTGACGCTGCTGCAGGACACTGTGCGCCAGTTCGAAGGCGGCTCAACTGTGCTTGGCGTCACCTTGCCCGAGGTCTTTGGCCTGACGACGATTGTCCTGGGGCTTGCCATCCTGCTGGTGATCTGGGCGCGACCTCAGGGTCTGGTCGGAGGCTTTGAACTTGGCCCTGGCGCCGATGCAAATCTGCTCGGGCGCCTGAAGTCCCGAGTAACTCCTGCGCGCACGCCCGAGCCCGTCGTCCCAGCCACGCTGAAAGCATCAAACCTGTCAAAAAGTTTCGCAGGCGTCAAAGCCGTAAGAGACGTCAGTTTCGAAGCTCCGACTGGGCGCATCACTGGCCTGATTGGCCCCAACGGTGCTGGCAAGTCCACGCTTGTTAACTTGCTGACACGCGCCTATCAGGCGGACACCGGTTCTGCGCATATGGGCGAGGTTGACCTGACCCGTGTCGCGCATCACAAAGTGCCAGGCTTTGGTGTCTCGCGTAGCTTCCAGAACTTGCGCCTGTTCAGCGGTCTGACAGCCTATGAAAATGTTCTTGTTGCCGCTTTGACCGCAGGTCACGACCGCAAGACTGCCGCGGCTATCACCCTGCGTGAACTGGATGCCTTTGATCTTGGGGAAGTCGCCGGGTATCGCGCCGACAGCCTGCCATATGGTGCCCGCAAGCGCCTGGAAATCGCCCGCGCTTTGGCACAAGACCCTAAGATTCTTTTACTGGATGAACCGGCCGCTGGCATGAATCCCGGCGAAACAGATGATCTGGCTGATCGGCTGATTAAGGTCGGCAAAACACGCGGCATCGGTGTCCTTCTGATCGATCATGACCTGAGGTTCGTGAACCGCCTGTCGGACTGGATCGTGGTGATGCACCAAGGTGGCGTCATCGCGCAAGGCACGCCTGATGACGTGCGCGCAAATCCCAAAGTCATCGAGGCTTACATCGGCAAAGGGCGCACAGCCCAAAAAGCAGAAATTAGCGAAACCAACCGAAGTCAACCAAAAGAGGTAGCAATAAAATGATACGTAATGCCCTTCTTCTTTCAACAGCAGTTATCACCGGCCTGACTGGAACAGCGATGGCTGAGAGTTATAAAATCGGCGTAATGTCCGCGCAATCGGGCTATCTGGCCCCCTATGATGGACCCGCCTATGCCGGATTCCAGTTCTGCATTGACGAAATGAACGCCAAGGGGGGCTTGAACGGCACAACACCGGTTGAGCTGATCGTGCGCGACACCCGGTCTGACATCGCCGAAGGCGTTAAAGTCGTACAGGAAATGATCGATGACGGCGCGCAGTTCATCGTGGCGTCAGCCGATGCCGATCCGACAATCGCCGCGGCCCAGATCACAGCGGCAGACAGCATCCCAACAATGACCTTTGCCGGAACAGCCCCGGTTCTGACGCAAGTCGGTGAACATGTCTTTGGCAGTTACCCTGCGGACAACCAACAGGCTGCCGTACTGGCAGGCCACGCACGCGAGCAAGGGTTCGAACGTGTCTGGCTCGTGAAATCCCCAGACAGTGCCTACACATTGGGTGGGCCCGAGTACTTTGGCGAGGCCTTCACATCGCTTGGTGGTGCCGTTGTCGGAGAAAGCAACTATTCGCTGAACCAGCCGGACTTTTCTGCCATCGTGACGACCATCAAGAATGCGGATACCACCCCGGACGTGATCGTCACATGGGCGTGGGAGCCTGATTTCCCGGCCTTTATCCGTGCGCTGCGGGGTGCCGGGGTTGATACCCAGGTGATGGGAGGTGACGTACTCGATTCACCAACCGTACGCGGCCTTGGTGATGTCGTCACAGGCGTAGCGCATACATCTGGTGGCTTTCCAGACGAAGGCTCTGCCTATGCCGATTTCATCGCGCGGTTCTCTGCTGCAAAGGGGATCACGCCTGACAACAATTACTACGTCAATGGCTGCGATATTGCGCATATGATCGAGGATGCTGTTGCAGCGGCTGGCACGACAGACCCTGCTGCCGTGACTGCCGCAATGGCCGGCATTGAGAATGGTGAGGGTATCATGTCCAACTTCACTTTCGCGGGGACCGACCGGATGCCTCTGCGTGATGTTGTGGTCGCACGGATTACCGATGCAGGCGAAAAAGAGTTTGTCCTGCGCACCTCAGCTGATCCCGCGATCCTGCCACAGCCGTAAGGTCTGAACCCAATGGAAACAGCACTCGATATCCAAGGCTTGCACGTCCGCTATGGCCCAATCCGCGCGGTTCAGGGCATTGACCTGATCGTCCCCAAAGGCGGCATAACGGCGCTTTTAGGGGCCAATGGCGCAGGCAAGACAACGACGGTCATGGCCATCGCAGGTGCTTTGCCCGTGGTATCGGGCGCTGTTTCCCTTTTTGGCAAGGATATGACAGGGGCCACACCCGACGCCATTGTGCGGGCGGGTGTGGCCATCTCACCGGAAGGACGCCGCGTGTTTGCGCAGCTGACGGTCGAAGAAAATCTTGTGCTGGCCGGATCAATTCTGGGCGACGAGACGCTCAGCGCCAAACGTTTGGCCGAGATGAAAGAGCGCTTCCCGATCCTGGGCGAACGCCGCCGTCAGATGGCGGGGCTTTTGTCGGGGGGCGAACAACAGATGCTGGCGGTGGGACGTGCCTTGATGAGCGGACCGCGCTTGCTGTTGCTGGACGAACCGTCGCTTGGCCTTGCGCCGCAGGTTGTGGATCAGATTTTCGACATCGTAGAAGAATTGAAAGCCGACGGTATTTCAGTGCTTCTGGTCGAGCAAAACGCGGCTCTTGCCCTGGACATTGCCGATCATGCTGTCGTGCTGGCGAATGGCGCTGTTGCCGCTGCCGGTGCACCATCGGAACTAGCAAATGACGCGGTCTTGCAATCCGCATATCTGGCGGCTTGAGCGATGGAAGTTCTTCTTCAACAAATGATCAACGCGCTTAGCCTTGGGGGAATTTATGCGATGCTGGCCCTGGGGCTGGCGATTGTGTTCTCTATTGTGCGATTGATCAATTTCGCGCATGGCGAAATCATGACGTTCGGGGGCTATGGCATCTTTCTGGCCATGAGCTTTGGCCTGCCGCCGATCGCCGCTCTTGTTGTCGGGCTTGGCGCTTCTGTGTTCATGGCCATGGCAATGGAGCGTACAGCGTTTCGCGCCATGCGCGGCGCGGATGTCGTTGCACTTTTGATCACATCCTTCGCGGTATCCGAAATCCTCAAAGTTCTGTTCCAGAACGGAATTTCAGCCAGACCCGTCCCGATCTCTTTTCCAGCGTCATGGTCTGGCACCTATCATTTCGGCCAGACGACATTTGGCATTATCCCGACCGTATCAATCATCGTAACATTTTCAGCCCTTGCAGGCCTGACATTCGTGTTGCGGCGCACAACGATTGGCATGGCCATGCGCGCCGCTGCCGAAGATATCGAGATGCTCAAACTGCTGGGTATCAAGGCCAACCGGGTCGTTGCTGTGGCTTTTGCCCTGTCAGGGCTACTTGCGGGTATTGCCGCTGTCATCTGGACGGCACAACGCGGGTCAGTGGATCCACTGATGGGATTTTTCCCCGTTCTCAAGGCCTTCATAGCGACCGTACTTGGGGGTTTGGGCAGCTTGGGCGGTGCTGTCCTTGGTGGGTTCATCGTCGGCGGGCTGGAGGTTCTGCTACAGGCTTTCCTGCCAGACAGTCTGGCCCCATACCGGGATGCAATGGTTCTGGCCTCAGTCATCTTGTTGTTGCTGTTACGCCCGGATGGCCTCCTTCCAGCGGCGAATGCCAACAGATCGTAAGGAGCGGTGTTGGCGCATAGTTCATCACTCGCTCGGATTGTTGCCCTCAGAGCGCGATGACAGACAAAGAGTGTGCAAATCGGATTCTGCGGAAATTGAATCTAACTTCCAAAATCAGACATTGGCGCAGCTGCAGCGGAATTGGGCTGTGCCACACTGCCCTTCTTTGACCAGATACCGACAAAAGTCCGCAATAGATCAGAATTTCTCGATGTTACGGCCAATATTGCATGACCCGCTGGCTCGAAAATATCCTGGGAAGCTGTCGACGGCTCAAAGTTGCGCGTCGTTCCACAAATTCCAGAGCGTCAGTGAGGTAAAGTTAGTCCTTCACCAGCGCTCCAAGGCCTAATGTTTTTCAGCTAGAAAGCTCAGTTCTGCACAGCTTGTCAGATCGAACACATGAGCCTCTGGATTTCGACTGGCCACGCCCGGCAAGTGCAGATCCAAAGATCGTATCGCGTCAATGCCTCGCCTGTTTCAACGAACAAGATTGACAAGGACCAATGTTGCAGGGGCCCCTGTTATGAATGTTCTTCTGCAGCCGTGGCTGCCAACGCGCGGTTATAGGCCTTTAGCGCATCAATATGGTAGAGCGTACCGACTGGGGTCTCAGCTCCGTCATCACCGCTCACAACCACCGGTATGCAGAGGATTTCGTCTCGGTCGAAGAACGGCATCGCCGCCTCAAGTGTGGCGCTTGCTTGAACAAAAAGACCCTGATCAATCAAAACCTGTGCTTCTTCCCGGGTGATTGAACGTGCATCGCCAAGCGGTCGCATCACTGCGCCTGCGCGCAACATTGCCAGAAGATAGGCCTGTGGCCCCGCGGCCAGATGCACATTGCGCCGTTCCAGTTGGGTCAGGAAGAAGGATCGATCCACGAGGCGCGAAGCCAGCGCCGTGGACATTGAAACCGACACCATCACCGCCAGACCGATCTGCCAATCTCCGGTCAGTTCAAAGACAATCATCGTGGTCGAAATCGGGGCACCAAGCACGGCAGCGGCCACCGCGCCCATCCCGGCAAATGCGTAGAGGGTATGGGTACCCGATACATCGGGCAGCAAACCCGTTGCAATCAACCCGAATGCCAACCCGGTTAACGCACCTATCATCAGCGAGGGTGAAAACACACCGCCACCCATACGTCCCCCCATCGTGATCGCAACAGCCACAGTTTTGATGATTGCGAACAGAATGGCAGTTGTCAGAGCCAGATCTCCGGCCAGAGCCCGGATCGTGGTTTCGTATCCAACGCCGATGATGTGGGGAAACCAGATCGCGATCAGCCCCAACATTGCGCCTGATACAGCAGGACGCAGCCATCCGGGCAAGGTAAGCCGGCTTTGAATGTGATTGCCAATATCTTCTGCAAAAAAGATCGACCGCATCAGAAGCAAGGCCACCAACCCGCAGATCAACCCAAGGATCAGAAACGCGGGCAGCTCGACATAGAATTGCAGTGATCCGGGCGTATCCAGAGTGAATTCGGTCACGTCGCCGTATTCCAGCCGGTTAATCACCGTCCCGGCGACCGAAGCGATAACGATGGGCGCAAAAGCATGCACCGCGAAATGGCGCAACACCACCTCAAGTGCGAACAAAGCACCGGCAATGGGTGAGTTGAAACTGGCCGAAACTGCCGCCGCCACCGCACATCCCAGCAAATCACGCCCGGTAATTCCGTCGGCATGGATACGATTACTGACCCAGGTCGAGATCACGCCTGCCATATGCACAACCGGCCCTTCTCGACCCGTGGACCCACCTGTGCTGAGCGTAATCAGCGAGGAGAAAAAAGACGCGATACCCGCCTTGCCTTCGACCCGACCATCGGTGAGGGCAGCGCCTTCGATTACGTCGGCAACTGAACGCACGCGCCCGTCATCGGTATACCGGTGCAGGATGATGCCAACGATAAGACCGCCGATGATCGGTGTGATCAGGATCAGGAACCAGGGTAGCTTTTCCACATGGCTGTGTAGTAACGAGATATCCCCGGTGTCGTAAACATAGGCCTGCAATGCCTGAATTGCCTTACGAAATCCCAATGCCATAAAGCCTGCGGCAATCCCGATCGCCAGCGCGATGAACCAGAACTGGATTTGGCTGGGCCCACGCCTGCGCATCACCCGCCACGCGTCCTTTATCGCGGCCAGAGCCTGATTGAGCTGGTTGCGCAGAACGGTGCGGGTTGACTGGGTCATTTGCCCTCGGGGGATCAGGATACACCCCTTACTAAGCCACGGAGGGCACGGATAAAAGCCGGATCGCGCGTCTGTGAGGGCCTATGCGTCCAGAAGAGCACGGGCAGCGGCGCGCGCTTCGTCCGTGATCGTGTCTCCGGCGACCATCCTGGCGATCTCGTCCACCCGGTCGGCCTGGGCCAAGGGCACCACGGTCGACAGAGTTTGCCCATCGGTCACATGTTTCTGAACACGCCAGTGATAGGCGGCACGTGCGGCGACCTGCGGGGAATGCGTCACGACCAATACCTGCCCGCCCTGTGCCAGCGATGCCAGACGCCTGCCGACGGCGTCCGCGGTCGCGCCGCCAACACCCCTGTCGATCTCATCAAAGATCATCGTGCGCACGCTGTCATCGCCGGTCAGACAGACCTTGAGCGCCAGCAAGAAGCGGCTCAGTTCACCGCCCGAGGCGATTTTGTTTAACGGTCCAGACGGTGCACCGGGGTTGGTGGCAACGGTGAACGCCACAGCATCCGCACCTTCGGGGCCGGGATCGGACGGGGTGATCTCGGTCTGGAACACAGCGCGTTCCATTTTCAGCGGTGCAAGCTCGGCCATCACTGCGGTGTCGAGTTTCGACGCTGCCCGCTGACGCAAGGTGCTGAGCGCCTTGGCAGCTTTGTTGTAGGCGGCCTGTGCGGTTTCAACCGCAACGCGCCTGTCGGCCAGATCAGCGTCACCAGCATCCAAACGGTTCAGCCGCTCACGCAAGGTGTCCGCGAACCCGCCCAAGTCGTCCGGGGCAACGTCATGCTTTCGGGCCAACGCACGAATGGCGAAAAGCCGTTCCTCGACTGCTTCCAGTTCAACCGGATTGAAGTCCAGCGCCTGAAGACTGGCATTAACGCCATCTTGCGCCTCGCCCAATTCGACCAGTGCACGCCCCAGTGCGGCAACAGGCTCTTCCAACTGCCCGCCCGCATTATCGGACACGCCTTCCAACCAGCGCAGAGCATCAGACATCGCGCCCTCGGCCCCATCGCTGCCAAGCAAGTCATAGGCACGGGCGACGTCATCGCGAATCCGCTCTGCCCCCTGCATCATGCGGCGCCTTGCATCCAGTTCGGCATCCTCGCCGGGCTGCGGATCAAGCTTATCAAGCTCAGTGACCGCATGGCGCAGAAATTCTTCCTCTGCCCGCATGGCAGCCAAGGCAGATTCGACCTCAGACAAAAGCTTGCGCGCACGCGACATCTCGGACCATGCAGAGCGCACAGTGGCCAGTTGCCCCCTTGCCTCGGCAAAATCATCCAGCATCGCGCGGTGGCCACGTGGGTTCAGCAGGCCGCGATCATCGTGCTGGCCATGCAGTTCCACCAGGGTTTCCGACAAGGCCCGCAGCACCTCGCCCGAGCAACGCCGGTCATTGACCCATGCGGTTTTCCGGCCCTCGGCTGTGTTCACGCGGCGCAAGATCAGCTCTTCGCCTCCGGGCAATCCGGCTTCGGCCAAAATCGCATGTGCGGGGTGGTTTTCGTGCAGCTCGAACTCGGCCACAACTTCGCCCTGAGCGGCCCCCTGACGCACCAGCTCTGCCCGCCCGCGCCAGCCCAGAACGAACCCAAGCGAATCCAGTAGGATCGACTTGCCCGCGCCGGTCTCGCCGGTCAACGCGTTCAATCCCGACTGGAACGTCAGTTCCAACCGGTCGATGATCAGCATATCGCGGATATCAAGGGCGCGCAGCATCGGGTCTCAGCGTCCCACGCCTTTAGCCATGGCGATTACAACCACTGACCTTTGACGGTCTGGCGATAAATCGTGCTGAGCCAGTTGTTGCCGCGGCTTTTGAGTTTCAGCCCGCGAGAGGTCAGCAGCTTATAGCCAGCGTCATACCATTCCGAGGATTGGTAGTTGTAACCCAGAATTGCACCGGCCGATTGCGCCTCATCCACCAGACCCAACGAGAGATAGGCCTCGATCAGGCGATAGAGCGCTTCAGCGGTATGCGAAGTTGTCTGAAAATCCTCTACCACAACGCGGAACCGGTTGATCGCGGCAGTATAGTGATCCTGACGCAGATAATAACGTCCGATCTCCATTTCTTTGCCAGCCAGATGGTCAAAGGCCAGATCGAATTTCAACACGGCGGAGGTTGCATATTCGCTGTCCGGATAGACTTCGATCACCGTGCGCAATGACTGAAGCGCCTGGAACGTCAGGCCCTGATCGCGGCCCACCTCGTCAATCTGGTCATAATAGCTGAGTGCCAACAGATATTGGGCATAGGCCGCATCTTCGTCGGTTGGATAGAAATCTATATAGCGCTGTGCCGCTGCACGGCTTTCTTCGTAATTCTCATCTGCATGGTACGAAAACGCCTGCATGATCAGCGCGCGCTTTGCCCAGTCAGAGTAAGGGTAAAGACGTTCAACCTCAGAGAAGTACCACGCCGCATCGTCGGAACGATTCTCCGACAGCTCAAATTCCCCACGCGTGAAAATCTGTTCGGGGGTGAACCCTTCTAGGTTCTGATTGCGGTCAGCGCCCCCGCTGTTGCACGCTGTCAAAACTGCTGTCAGAAGTACCGCCCCTGCGAATCTGACCGCCGCTTTGGTGCCTATCATTCCGCCAATCCTTGTCGTCTTGCTTAATGGGAATACCCCGGTTTGGGCCTTGGTCTAGCACATAAAATTCCAGTGCAAAACGCCTTAGTAGGCCCTTTGGCGGATTTGTCAGCAGAGTGGAACCAATCAGGCGACTTCGGGGATTTCGTCCCAGACCAGACCCTGCCCGGGCAGACGCGCGGCCTGTTCGGGGGTACACAGGATCGGACGCACAGCACCGGGCGTTTCAAACAGCTTGCGCAGCAGCGTGTTTGTCATCGCATGACCAGACTTGTCGCCGGTGAAATGACCCAGAATCGGTCCACCCGCCAAATACAAGTCACCCAGAGCATCTAGCATCTTGTGACGCACTGCCTCGTCTGCGTGGCGAAGGCCACCCGGGGTCAGAACTTCGTCGCCCTGAACGACCACAGCATTTTCAAGCGTGCCGCCAAGAGCCAAGCCGTTCTCGCGCATCGCTTCGACGTCGGTACGACGGCAAAATGTCCGGCAATCACTAAGCTCGCGTGCAAAAGAGCCATTGCACATATCCAGCGTCTTAGTCTGACGACCAATGGCGCTGTCTTCAAAATCGATATGAAAATCGATAATCAAACCGTCCGCAGGCGCAATCGAAGCACTGGCACCCTCACGGGTTGCGGTCACAGGTTTAAGAACCTCATAGGCCAGGACCGGGCTTGCCTGACGACGCACGCCTTTCAACATGATGCCACGAACGAATTCAATCGAAGACCCGTCCATGATCGGCACTTCGGGGCCATCGATCTCGATCAGCGCATTGTGGACACCGCATCCAGCCAAGGCTGCCATGATATGCTCGACGGTGGAAACCGTAACGCCCGCTTCATTGACCAGTCGGGTACAAAGCGGGGTACGATCGACCACATCGTAGATTGCAGGGATCAACGCATTGCCCAGCTCGATATCCGTCCGTTTGAACCAGATGCCGTGGCCAGCAGCAGCCGGCTTCAGGATCATCGTCGCAGGCTTACCGCTGTGCAGCCCGAGGCCTGTAAACGTGATCGAAGATTTGAGCGTATGTTGCAAGTGTGACCTCGGTGAGTGGCGTCCGACCTGTGATGGCGGTGTTGGCATTCAACTAAGGAAGCAGGTCAAAAGGCTCAACTCACTCTTTGCAACCGAATGAAACATGAATGTGACAGGTCGGCAAAACCCTGCTCACATAGGGATAATGCACTGTTTTAAAATAATAAAGGGCCGCCAAATGACAGCCCCTCTTTAGTATATTGTTACCGCGATCAGTTGGCTTGACGGCGAAGGAAGGCCGGTATTTCGATCCGATCCTGCTCCGGGTCGTCCTCGACATGTGCAGGTGCCGTAGCGTCAGATTGGCGCAATACCGGCTGCTGGCGGGCCGGTTGCTGCGCCGGAGTATCGGCTGCGTGGCCGGTCATGCGATCAATCAGGCGGTTAAAACCAAATCGCGGGCGGTCGGCATCCCCATGATTATCGGAGACCTCCTGCGGTCGAGGCGCAGGATGACCTCTTTCAGCCGGAGGTACATTCTGGACGGCTGCCTGCAAGCGCCTCAGCGCTTCAGGTGACGGCGATCCTGCGGGTGCTTGCGGCTGAGGTGCGACAAAGCTTTCTGGGGCGTATTCGACCGGCTCGGGAGTCGGCTCGAATTCGGCCACGCGCGGCTGATAGGCCGGGGGTGGCAGGCCGTCATCATCCTGTTCTGCGCGCGGTTGGAACTGCGGTTCCATCGGCTCTTCAGTTGTTTCAAACAGCGAAGGTTCACGCGTTGGTTCGGGCTGAGGTTCAGGTTCGGCGCTTGCCGCCACTGACATTTCTTCCAGGGCCGCTTCCTCTGCAGAAACCGAACGGGTCAGCGGTGCCGACATCGAACGACGCGCGACAGGCACATCATCCTGCTTTTCGCTGGCGTCGATACCTGTTGCCACAACCGAAACGCGCATGCCGCCTTCCATTGCGGTATCCAGCGTGGAGCCGACGATGATATTCGCCTCTGGGTCCACTTCCTCACGGATACGGTTTGCGGCTTCGTCCAGTTCGAACAGGGTCAGGTCGTGGCTGCCAGTGATGTTGATCAGAACGCCCTTAGCGCCCTTGAGGCTGATTTCGTCCAACAGCGGGTTGGCGATGGCCTTCTCGGCGGCCTGAACCGCGCGATCTTCGCCGGTGGCTTCGCCCGTGCCCATCATCGCCTTGCCCATCTCGTCCATAACGGCGCGAACATCCGCGAAGTCGAGGTTGATCAGGCCCGGACGCACCATCAGGTCGGTCACGCCTTTGACACCCTGATACAGAACGTCATCCGCCATCGAAAACGCCTCGGTAAACGTGGTCTTTTCGTTGGCCAGACGGAACAAGTTCTGGTTTGGAATGATGATCAGCGTGTCGACTACGCGCTGCAAGGCTTCAACACCGTCTTCGGCCTGACGCATCCGCTTGGCGCCTTCGAACTGGAAAGGCTTGGTCACAACACCGACGGTCAAAACACCCAATTCACGCGCTGCCTGCGCGATGATCGGTGCGGCACCCGTGCCGGTGCCACCACCCATACCGGCCGTGATGAAGCACATATGCGCGCCTGCCAGATGGTCTACAATCTGCTCGATGCTTTCTTCGGCCGCTGCCGCACCCACTGTCGGACGCGCGCCCGCACCCAGACCTTCGGTGACTTTCACGCCCAGTTGAACTCGTGACGAAGACTGGCTTTGCTGCAGCGCCTGGGCATCGGTGTTGGCAACGACAAAATCGACACCGTCCAACTGTTTTTCAATCATGTTGTTGACGGCGTTACCGCCCGCTCCGCCAACGCCAAAAACTGTAATCCGAGGCTTCAGCTCGTCGTGCCCGGGCATCGAAAGATTCAATGTCATGCTTCTGTCCGCCTGTTTATATAACCCGCCAACGCGGTGTTTTTCTTACCTATCCACTAACAATCCTACCGATCCAAACGGCAAACGTCACGCCAAAAATCGCGAAAATCCACAAAATATGGAGGAAATAAGGCACCTGAAAACAGTATTTGGCAGATATTGCCAGATGTTGCGGAATTATCTCAATGCACCACAAAACATGCGACGCTCGCGCCACTGTTGACGGGCGCGTCACTTGCAATTCATTCACATTCTGTCTGCGGAAAACTGCTCAAGCCCTCTCGCAAGGCCTCTGACGGGCCCTGTGGATATCTTGCGGGATTTTGACAGCCCCTGCAAGATATTTCTTTAGCTAATTGGGGCACTTGGGCAGTTAAGACCTTTCTCAGAAATGTCCCTGACCTCTTGAATTTCTGTCCTGGAGAAACCGACCATTCGCACCATCAACTGGTCTTCATACAAAAACGGCCACCAGCAAACTGGCAGACCATCCTCGTCATCGTCGTACAGAAAGCAAATCTGCCCATTAGGAGTTGTAATTTTCCCGTACACACAACCCTTGCCCTCCATACGCCAGACCGAGAGAGTCGGGCTCAGGAACTCTTCGGTGCCGACCAGCATTCCGCTGTCATAGACGTGAAACTTTACGGTCTTTCCTTGAACGGCCCCCAGGAAGGCTTCGGGTGTGATACGGGTCTGAGCCTCTATCGCTGACGGCACAGCCATGACCAGCGCCGCGATCGCGGCCTTACCAGTTGTCACGGAACCACCGCACAGCGCGCTTGAACGGGCGTGCGGAATAGGTGTCTACGGGGATTTCAAAATCCCACCATTCATCCTGTGGGTTGGCTGCAAACAGGCTTAGCCCCACAACCGAAGAGAACCCCGGCCCCGTGGCCGATTGCGGCAACCCATGGACCCGCAGCGGGCGACCAAGGCGAACACGTTGCCCCAGAATACGAGATGCCAACCCGTCGAGCCCCATAATCTGACTGCCGCCACCGGTCAGCACGATCTGCTGGCTGGGCATATGCTCAAACCCGGCAGCATCCAGCCGGACACGCACTTCTTCCAGAATTTCTTCGACACGCGGGCGCATGATGCCGATCAGCTCGGCCCGGCTGACCGTACGACGGTCATGTTCCCAATCACCGGTATCCCCTCCGATGTCGATCAGGTCACGATCATCCGCGCCGGTCGCGTGAACGCCGCCATTGAAGGTCTTGATCCGCTCGGCCACAGAGGCCGGAACGCCCAGCCCCATCGAGATGTCACTGGTCACGTGATCCCCACCCATGCGCACGCAATCGGCATAGATCATGTGTTTCTTCATGAAGATTGACACGCTGGTGGTGCCACCGCCCATGTCGATACAGGCCGCACCCAGTTCCTGTTCATCCTCAACCAGCGCCGAGATGCCCGAGACATAGGCCGAATTCGCGATACCGGCCAATTCCAGATCACAGCGTTTAATACAGCGCACGATGTTTTGGATCGAGACCGCGTCCACGGTCAGCATGTGCATATCGACGGCCAGCGATTGCCCCATCTGACCCCTTGGGTCAATCAGGCCCGATCGGTTATCCAGCGCAAAATTCACCGGCTGAGCATGTAGGACTTCGCGGCCCGCACCATAGTCGGGCACGTCACAGGCATTCAGAACCCGGCCGACTTCGGCCTCGGTGACAAGCTGGCCTTCCAGATCCACCTGGGCATCCAAACCATAGGACCGCGGGTTTGCCCCCGAGAAACAGGCGATCACATGGTCGACCCGGATATCTGCCATCTTCTGCGCGGCCTGAAGCGCGGTGCGAATGGCGCGCTCGGTCTCCTGCATCGCAGTGACTTCGCCAAACTGAACCCCACGCGATCGCGTCGTCGCAGCACCAATCACCCGGAACCCGGACTGCCCGGCCAGAGACCCGATGCCGCTGTCCTCGTGCAGGCGTCCGGCACCGTCGAACCGCAACACAAGGCAGGAGATCTTCGAACTCCCGACATCCAGAATGGCGACGACGCCGCGTTGCATTGCCTGCCTGCGCATCTGCCGCATCGCCCGTTGGGACTGATAAAGATCGGTCATCATTGTCGTTACTGCCCGCTACTCACATCTACTTTTGTATTCCACCAGTCTTCGCTGGCGGCTTTGGTCATTCGGATTGTTGGTCGCTGACCCAGGCGCATATCCACCACGGCCACATCGCGTTCCAGAAGATCCTGAACCTCGTTCACGGCCAACACGCGTTCCAATGCGCGCACTGGCCGTTCTGTCGGCAACATGATGCGCTGACCGCGATCCAGAACCAGATCCCAGCGACGTTCGCCAATTCGCACCAGACCGCGCACCCGATTGCCAAGACTGCTGGCTGTGGCCGTCAGTTGCAGCGCTTCCGGCACATAGGAATCCGCGCCCTCACCCGCGATCAGTGGCAGATTGGAGTGATCCTGCCGCGATGCTATGATTTCAACATGCGCGCCGGTTTCATCCAGCAATTCGACCCCTCGGCGGGTACGCCAGACAATGGCGGGCTGCCGTTCGACAACATCCACCTGCAGGATACCTCCTGGACGGATGCGCACAGAGGCTGATTTAACCGGATCCAATCCTGTGATCGTTTCGCGCATCTGTTCGACATCCAGGTCCCAGGAACTGATTGGGAAGTCCAGCGGCACCACTTCACGAATGTCTTCCGAAAGGTTGGTTCCCGCCCCATCAATCGCCATCAGGTTGACCATGAATTCTGGTCGCTGCTGGATCGAGATTTTCACATCATGGACATGAGCCACAATCGCTTCGCGCCGGTCCTGAGAGCTGAAATACCCGCCAAGCGCAGCACACACAGCGAAGACCGGCAGCCCGTATTTCAGGCCACGGCGAACACCAGGCGTCAACATCCAGCGCTGCAACCGATAGCTTAGGCGGGACGGCGCCGGATCAAACGCCGATGACTTACGCCCCCAAAGTCGCCGCAGGCGGAACTTGGGTTCTACATTGTTGCGGTCCCCCGAAGCGAAATCGGCATCCGGACCGGCAAGTGGCTTTGACCGATGGATAACCGGCGCACGGGTGGCTGTCAGCGGTCGCATGATGCGTCCTCCACCATCCATGCGCAAAACTGGCCGAAGGTTATCCCGCAGTGCGCGCCCTGTTCCGGAGCCAGTGACGTAGGCGTCATTCCTGGCTGGGTGTTGGTTTCCAGCAGGAACAAGCCCTCTGCGCCCTTGCTGTCATCCCACCGAAAATCTGTGCGGCTGACGCCTTTGCACCCCAACAGATCATGCGCCTGTTTGGCAAAGCCCATACACAGGTCAAAAATGTCCTGCGGGATTTCAGCAGGCAGCACATGCCACGACCCGCCCGGCTTGTACTTGGCATCGTAATCGTACCAGCCATCCGTCATGATTTCTGTCACGGTCAGGGCGCGGTCGCCCATGACTGTGACGGTCAACTCGCGGCCAGCCACATATTGTTCGACCATTACCAGTTCGGGCATGTCGTCTGCCAGTTTCGGTGGAGTGTTGGCGCCCTCATGCACCAGATAAATGCCGACGCTGGAACCCTCGTTGTTGGGCTTGACCACATAGGGCGGTTCCATCTTGTGACGCGCGGCAACTTCGGATTTGGCCTCGATCACACTTTCGGCGACTGGCAGACCCGCGATACGGAACGCCGCTTTGCTGCGCTGCTTGTCCATGGCCAACGCCGAAGCCAGCACACCCGAATGGGTATAGGGAATACGCAACCACTCCAGCAGACCCTGCACGCAGCCATCCTCGCCCCAGCGACCATGCAGAGCGTTGAAGACCACATCCGGCTTGATATCCAAAAGGCGCGCATAGAGGTCCGGACCCGCGTCCAGTTCGACCACTTCAAAGCCTTCTCCCCTTAGGGCGGCTGCGCATTCGCGCCCAGAGCTGAGAGACACCTCACGTTCCGCCGAGGGTCCACCCATCAATACCGCCACTTTGGGGTTTGTCCTGCTCGAACTACCCACGTCGTGCGCCTCAAATCCTGCGGACCTTATGTGGTGGTCCGTCCTGCTTTATGCCTTTGATCCGTCGCCCTATTTTGCCTGTTTTGGGTCTGACGGTCGGAGCTTTAATCTGTCAGCGGATCACCGACCCGCATGATTTCCCACTCTAGCGTGATGCCGCTTGTTTCGTAAACCTTTTTTCGCACATCTTCGCCCAACCCTTCGAGGTCGGCAGCGGTGGCAGAGCCGGTGTTGATCAGAAAATTGGGATGCTTGGGGCTCATCTGCGCTCCGCCCCGCATCACGCCCCGCATTCCCGCGTCGTCGATCACCTTCCAGGCCTTGAGGTCATGCACATCATCTGCGCGGCCCGTCGAGGAAAACCCGGCTGGATTGCGGAAGGTCGAGCCCGCGCTGCGATCTTTGGTCGGCTGGGTCTCATCCCGCTTTTTCAACTGCGAGTCCATGCGGGCATGCAGTTCATCAGGATCATCTAGGGGGCCTTCGAACGTGGCCGAGATCAGCACCGCACCCTCAGGCAGATCCGACTGACGATAGCGAAAATTCAGTTCTTCGGGCGTCAGATCGACGACCTGCCCTTGCCGCGTGATGATCGTCGCCTTGCACAGAACATCCGCCGTATAGCTGCCATAACATCCCGCATTCATCCGCACAGCGCCGCCGATCGACCCCGGAATGGTTCGCAAAAACGTCAGGTCCACGCCCGCATCAGCTGCCTTGCGCGCCACATGCCCATCCAGCGCCGCCGCGCCTGCGGTGACAATGTTGCCCTCAATCGAGATGCCATTAAATCCCCGGCCCAACCGGATCACTACGGCGCGCAGCCCTCCGTCCCGGACGATCAGGTTCGAACCGACGCCCATCGGGAAAACCGTGATATCGTCAGGTAAGTCGCGCAGAAACTGCTGCAGGTCTTCCTGGTCGGCGGGTTGAAAAAGGTAATCCGCCGGTCCTCCGACCCGCAACCAGGTCAGATCATTCAGCGGGCGGTTCTGGGTGAGCTTGCCACGTGGCGAGGGAACAGAAGTCATGGCCGCTAATTCGCGGATTTGAACCGCCAAAGCAAGCTGTATCCGCTATTGCGCGGCACCCAGGATCCGACGCAACCACCGGCCCAGATAAATCACGGGCCAACGCAGTACCGAGATCCCAGCAACCAGAACAATCAACCCGATCCATGGGCCGTTCTGCAGCGTGACATAGCCAACGATAGGAATACCCGCAGCAATCAAGAAATAGGCGCGGGTCCAGTGATTATCCTTGCTGGGGATCATCGCCAGCACATTCGCAACAACTCCCCACAGGGCGGCAAGGGCAATGGACCAATTCATTCGTCGTCCCCTCGGCCTGTCCAACGTTGCCAATAGTGGCGAATTGGGTTGCGGAACATGGATGCAAAAGCCGCAAAGCCCAGGACCGAAAAGAACCAGCCGAAATCGTAACCCAGCCAGACAATCAGCGCCGGCGCAACGATAACCAACACAATCCCCGGTGGAAATTGCAGGCGCATCGGTAGCATGGCCACGATAGTCGACGCTATGACCCACATCCCTGCAAATAATACCGAGTACGCCAAATCTTGCCTCCGAGACCGCTTTTTCTGCGGTTGCACGATCACTCTTTAGGGTTGCACCGCAAAAGAGTCCATTACGTCACATCGCCTGTTATTTCTGCAAGCGCGAAGGCAGGCCATTGGCCCAGGCGCTGATCGTACCGGCACCAAGGCAGACAACCATGTCTCCGGGGCGGGCCTGCTCACGAACCAGACGTTCAAGATCGGATTCGTCCATCAAAGCGCGGGCATGTCGATGCCCATGCCGGATGAGCCCCTGAACCAGGTCATCGCGGGACGCCCCTTCGATCGGGTCCTCTCCGGCAGCGAAAATATCGGCGATGGCAACAACGTCGGCGTCATTGAAACAGGTACAGAAATCATCGAACAGATTAGACAAACGCGAATACCTGTGGGGTTGATGGACCGCGATCACACGGCCTTCGGTGGCCTGGCGTGCGGCTTTCAGAACCGCTGCGATTTCAACCGGGTGGTGACCGTAATCGTCGATGATTGTGACGCCATCGACCTCACCCACTTTGGTAAAGCGACGATTGACGCCACCGAAATTAGCCAACGCTTCGCGGATTTCGGCGGCTTTCATGCCCAGATGGCGGGCAACAGCAACCGCAGACAACGCGTTCGAGACGTTGTGGTCGCCGGGCATCGGCAGGGTGCAGCCCTCGATCCTCTTGTCTTCGTATTGCAGGTGAATGTCGAAATGTGCGACGCCGCCCTTATAGGTCAGGTTCTCGGCCCGCACATCCGCCTGCGCGTTGAAACCATAGGTCCGCACGCGCCGGTCTGTGATGCGACCCACCAGTGTTTGCACTTCGGCGTGGTCGGTGCAGCAGACGGCAAGCCCGTAAAACGGCAGGTTCGAGACAAATTCGTAGAACCCGTCGCGCAGCTGGTCGAAATCACCCCAATGCTCCATATGCTCGGGGTCGATATTGGTGACAATGGCAATGGTCGCGGGCAGCCGGTTGAACGAGCCGTCGGATTCGTCCGCCTCGACCACCATCCATTCGCCCTGCCCCATCCGCGCATTCGAGCCATAAGCGTGAATGATGCCGCCATTGATCACGGTCGGGTCAAATTCCCCTGCCACCATCAGTTCAGCCATCATCGTGGTGGTGGTGGTCTTGCCGTGGGTTCCGGCAATGGCGATGTTGGATTTCAGGCGCATCAGCTCGGCCAGCATATCGGCCCGGCGCACCACTGGCAGGCCGCGCGCACGGGCGCCGTCCAGCTCCGGGTTGCCCGGTTTGATCGCGGTCGACACCACAACCACGGCGGCGTTCTCAAGGTTTTCAGCACTTTGACCGACAAAGATCTCGGCGCCCAGACCAGCAAGGCGGTCGGTGATTTTCGACGCTTTCAGGTCCGAGCCCTGTACCCGGTAGCCCAGATTCAAAAGCACCTCGGCAATGCCCGACATCCCGATCCCGCCGATACCCACGAAATGGATCGGCCCGACATCCTGCGGCAGTTTGGTTGCTGGGGTCATGCGGTCTCCTTCTGCGCCAACTGTTCGACCTGGGCGACCAAACGCTCGGTCGCGTCCGGTGCGCCGGTCGATAGGGCGGCATGGGCCATCTTTTGTGCGGCTTCAGGGTTTGTCAGAACTGCGGTGATTTGCTGCGTCAGCGAAGGAACGTCAAGCAGGTTCTCGGGGATCATGATTGCCCCTCCGGCCTGAACCAGCCCGCGTGCATTGGCGGTCTGATGATCGCCCGCGGCGGCGGCATACGGGATCAGGATCGAGGGTCGCCCGATGACGGATATATCCGCCACACTTGACGCACCTGAGCGTGATATCACCAGCTGCGCATCGGACATACGACGGGGCACATCCTGAAAGAACGGTTTCACTTCGGCACGGATACCGTGGTCGTCATAAAACGCGGAAACACGGGCACCGTCTTCGTCGCGGGCCTGATGCGCGACACGAATATGGCGGCGCATCTCATCAGGCAGCGCGGCAATCGCTTCGGGCACAATCTGACTAAGGATGCGCGCCCCTTGCGAGCCACCCATCACCAGGATCGACATCGGGTAATCACCTGGTGGGATATAGCCCGCCGCAGCCCGGTCCAGCACAGCGGCCCGAACCGGGTTGCCAGTATGTATGCCCTTTGCACCGTCCGGCAGATCAGTCGGCCAGACACCGCAAGCCACCTGCGCCACGCGAGTCGCAAACAGCTGATTCACACGGCCCAAAACGCCATTCTGTTCATGGATCATGCGCGGGATCTTCGACATCGTCGCAGCGCCCAGCGCCGGGATTGAGGGATAGCCGCCAAAGCCGACCACGACGTCCGGTCGGTCGCGCAACATCTGAAACGCCATACCGGCGACACCACCTGCGATCTTGGGACCGACCATCAGTTTGGCGGGCAGTCCGCCACGGGCGAATGTGGCCGAGGACGCCTCGACAATTTCAGTCGAATGCGGAAAGCCACCCGTATATCGTGCGCCGCGCGTATCGGTGGACAAGCGCACACGCCAGCCCCTGTGCAGCATCGCCTCGGCCAGCGCCTGAGCCGGGAACATGTGGCCCCCGGTCCCGCCAGCCGCAATCAGAAGGTAGGGTTTGCCCATCAGCCTCGTCCGCGTAGAATATCACCAAGTTCGCCCTGAGGGCGGGTGCGGGTAAACGCCAGAAGCATGCCGATTGCAATACCACCTGCAATCAGCGAGGACCCACCATAGCTGACGAACGGCAAAGTCATGCCTTTGGCAGGCAAAAGGCGCACGGCCACGCCCATATTGATCATCGCCTGAACCCCGAACATGCAGGCCAGACCGGTACCCGCCAGACGGATGAACATGTCGCGCTCGCGCATCAGCCGCAGCAATGACCGCACGACGATCAGCGAATACAGTGCAATGATGATCAACACCAGGATCAGGCCATATTCTTCGGCCGCGACAGCGATGATGAAATCCGTATGCGCATCGGGCAGCGACCATTTCACCTGCCCTTCACCCACACCGACACCGAAAAGCCCGCCCTCGCGGATCGCATTGGTGGCATAGCCCAGCTGAGTGGTCGGATCGACCTCTTGGTTCAGGAACCCGTCAATACGTCGGGCGAAATGTTCCGAGTTGGAATAGGCGAACATACCGCCTAGCACGACAAACCCCGCCATACCAACCAGCAACAACATCGGCGCACCGGCAACGAAATACATCACGCCCCAGCCAAACAGGATCAGGCAGGCCTGACCAAAATCGGGCTGCATAACCAACATGGCGACAATCGCCATGCACAGCGCAAAAGACCATAGCCGACCGGGCGGGCCGTTGATCTGTTGTGACGCGGCCAGCAACCAGGCCGCCACAACGATAAACCCGGGTTTCAGAAATTCAGACGGCTGCAGCGAGGCAAAGCCAAGCGAATACCAGCGCACCGCACCTTTGCCAAAATCTGTGCCAAAGACGGGAAGGAAGACCAGCGCGACAAACGCCGCAAGAAACCCCAACACCGCCAGACGTCGAACCAGTGTGGGCGACATCATCGAAGTCAGCAGCATCGCAACAAGCGCCATTCCGCCGAACAACGCCTGGCGTTCGACGTAATGGAACGGATCGAACCCGTTGCGACCAGCCAGCGGCGGCGATGAGGCCAGCCCCAGCAACAGCCCGATGACAAACAGGATCAGTACGCAGGACATCGTCCAACGATCGATCGTCCGCCACCACTTTGGTAGAATCGGTTCTCCGCGCTGGTCCTGGACCGCGCCATACACCATCTCAGTCATGAGATACCGCCACTATCTGCCTCGTCAACGCCCCGTTTTCGGGGTCTACGTGCGACTCTACAGGGGTTTTAGCGTTTGGGCTAGTGGAATGACGCCGCGACAGGGGGAAATTGGCGCCTTCAAGCCAGTGATCCGCTTCAGGGCTTCCCGTACCGGGCGTTCGGATCACCTAGGGAACAAGATCGTAGTGCTTTATCCTTCTGGATTCGACCAATTCAGCCTTTTTCCCAGTCGAACTGTGACTTGAGAAATGCGCGTGATCACTGAACCGCCCCCCTGTGCAGTGCGTCAAATTGAGCTTTCTTGTCAGGCGTATTCTGGCACATGGTATTCCGGCCTATATCACAAATGTTCCAACTGCCAATTTCATTCCAATTTCCCAAACCAATCAGAGGACGGAGCCACAGTCACGGACGGACGTTTGCAGCGCGTTTTCACGTCTCCCCCTTGCCATCCCAGCCATTCCACGCCATCCCCCGCGCATGACTTATGATACGATCATCCTGGGCGCCGGTGCTGCTGGCTTGATGTGTGCCGCCCATTGCGTTGGGCGCGTTCTGGTGATCGATCACGCGAAGGCGCCGGGTGAGAAAATCCGCATATCGGGCGGCGGGCGGTGCAATTTCACCAATATGTATGCAGGGCCGGGCAACTTCCTGTCTCAGAACCCGCATTTCTGTAAGTCCGCATTGGCGCGCTACACGCAGTGGGATTTCATTGAAATGGTCGGGCGTCATGACATCGCTTGGCACGAGAAAACACTGGGACAGCTGTTCTGCGACGGTTCCTCGAAACAGATCATCCAAATGTTGCTGGATGAAACAGAGCGAGCCGGGGCCGAGCTGTGGGTAAGGACCGAGATGAAGGACCTGTGCAAAACCGACACTGGTTTCGCGCTGACGGTTGAACGCGAGGGGCAGCGTCATGCCCTGACCTGCACCAATCTGGTTCTGGCCACGGGTGGCAAGTCGATCCCTAAAATGGGGGCGACGGGTCTGGCTTATGACATCGCGCACCAGTTTGGATTGCGGATGACCGAGACACGCGCGGCTCTGGTGCCGTTCACCTTTTCCGATGGCAGGTTCAAGGACCTGTCCGGTGTCTCGCTGCCGACGCGGCTGTCGAACGACCGGACCAGCTTTGACGAGGCTTTGCTTTTCACCCATCGCGGCCTCAGCGGACCAGCTGCGCTGCAACTATCCTCATACTGGCGCGAGGGTGAGGCGATCCGAGTCAACCTGATCCAGGATATGCCACTGTTCGACCTGCTGAGAGATCAGCGCCAAAACAGCGGACGCAAAGCCCTGACTACTGAACTTTCCCGGCAGTTACCCGCGCGATTGGTCGATTTCCTGAGCCAACACATTCCCATGCAAGGCAATTTGGCCGACCAATCGGACACCGCCCTTTCGGACCTGGTCGAGGCCCTGTCGAACTGGCATCTGACCCCGTCCGGGACCGAAGGCTATCGCACCGCCGAGGTCACGCTGGGCGGCATCGACACCGATGATCTGTCGTCAAAAACGATGGAGGCCAGGGATGTCCCCGGCCTCTATGCGATAGGTGAAGCGGTGGATGTCACCGGTTGGCTGGGCGGGTACAATTTCCAATGGGCATGGTCCTCAGGCCATGCCGCTGGAACTGCAATCGCCAGTCGTGGTTAGCCGACACGGTATTTGCGCGGCACTAGCCGACGACGTTGTACCCACGGCCACGCATGCAGTTACGCACCAACACTTCTTTGTTCTGGTTCTTGTTGATCACATCCGCACCGGCGCCAACCAACGCACCTGCAACTGCAGCACGGCCCAGATTATCGCTGCTGTCCTGTACGATCCCGGTCACTGCGGCTGCGCCAACGGCGCCGATGGCTGCATTCCCGGCCGTGGTGCCATCAACAGATGCCTGCGATGCCGCAAGCTGTTGGCACTGCTGCAGATCAACGTTGTAATTAGGGCCAACCGGACCATCGATGATCGGCTGGTAGTTTGCGCCAGTGTTGGTGCAGGCACCCGCAATCAGAATGGCAGGCAGGATCAGGGAAAACTTACGATATGGCATAGTCATAACCTCGTGTTGAATTTGACGGGTAGCAAAACCAAAAAATATGGCGCGTCAAGCTGATAGCATCTCAGCTTGGCCCAACCGGCGATCTATTGCAAATGGCGTATCCTAAAGCCGATTGCGAACCTGTTCGGCAAAATCCTCACCGCGTTGTTCGAAATTGTCATATTGATCAAAACTGGCTGCGGCAGGGGCCAGCAAAATCGTCTCGCCCGACTGCGCGTCGTTCATTGCCTGTTCAACGGCTTCTGCCATTGTGGTGCAAACCAGGGTATCTGCCTGTAACTGCATTGCAAATCCGGCAGCTTCGCGCCCGATCACATAAGCCTTGAGCACATGTTCACTGGCTGAGTTGAGTGCAGACAACCCGCCCTCTTTCTCAAGCCCGCCACAGATCCAGCGGACCTTCTTGAACGCGTTCAACGCCTTTACTGCGCTGTCGACATTGGTCGCCTTTGAATCGTTCACATAGGTGACCCCATCCGCTTCGGCGATGATCTGACTGCGATGCGGCAGGCCCGGATAGCTGTGCAAAGCATCCTGAATGATCCGAGGGGCCAACCCCAACGCGCGGCACGTGGCGTAGGCGGCACAGGCATTCTGGTGATTATGTGCACCGGGCAGACCTTTGATCTCGCGCAAGTCAATCGACCCCGCCTGTCGCCCCTTGCGATACTCCGACAGGAACCCTTTGCGCGCAAATACCTGCCATCCGGGTCCGGTCAACTTGCGGGCAACCGAGATACGGATCACCCGGTCATCCGTTGGCGCTTCGGCCAGCTGACCAGCCAGAAAGGCGCCTTCGTCTTCATCCACGCCGATCACGGCACGGTCAGGGCCACCTTCGGCAAACAGACGGCGCTTGGCGGCGAAATAGCCCCCCAAGCCACCGTGACGATCCAGATGATCCGGTGACAGATTGGTGAAAACGGCCACATCAGGTGTCAGCGACCGCGCAAGCTCTGTCTGATAACTCGACAACTCCAACACCACGACCGAGCCATTGCCCCCCGGATCAATGTCCAATACGCCTCGGCCGATATTCCCCGCCAGCTGTGCCTCACGGCCAGCTTCGGTCAGGATATGATGGATAAGTGCGGCGGTGGTTGATTTCCCGTTCGACCCGGTCACCGCGACCACGCGGGGCGGAGTATCGAGATTGTCCCATTCTGGCCCGGCGAACGAGCGGAAAAACAAACCGATATCGTTATCCACCGGTACCCCGGCCTCAAGCGCGGCCGCCACAACCGGGTTAGGCTCTGGGTACAGATGGGGGATCCCCGGCGACACGATCAGAGTGGCGACATCATCAAACGCCCCGTGACGGCCTAGATCGCAGCATGTGAACCCTTCGGCTTCGGCCGCCGCGCGTGCAGCCGGATTATCATCCCAGCAGACGGGTTCGGCCTTACCGGCCCGCAAGGCGCGCGCCGTGGTCAGGCCAGACCGACCCAGCCCCAGAACCGCAACTTTCTGTCCTGAAAACCCTTTGACCGGGATCATATTTCCCACCTTCTTTCGACTTCAAATGCGCCGACACACTGCACAGATGAACCTGCCATTGGCAAGATCGACAGCAGGTTCGTGCGCAGCGCGAGCCCGGCCCAACAGGAGGCGGCGGGCCGGCTGTCCTCCGAATCTGGCGGGAGCCTACCGGACCTTCAGCGTCGCAAGCCCAATCATCGCCAGGATCAGTGAGATGATCCAGAACCGGATCACGATGGTGGGCTCGGCCCAGCCCTTCTTCTCATAGTGATGATGGATCGGGGCCATCAGAAACACGCGACGACCTGTGCGTTTGAAATACAGCACTTGGATGATCACGCTCAGCGCTTCGACCACGAACAGACCTCCGACGACAGCCAACACCAATTCGTGTTTGGTGGCCACCGCAATCGCTCCCAAAGCGCCGCCCAAGGCAAGCGATCCAGTATCGCCCATGAACACGGCCGCAGGCGGCGCGTTATACCATAGAAACCCAAGGCCAGCACCGAACAGGGCCGAGGTGAAAATAAAGATTTCGCCGGTTCCGGGCACGTAATGCACATCCAGATACTCAGTGAAGTCGACCCGGCCCACTGCATAGGCGATAATCCCCAGGGTCGATGCGGCGATCATTGCGGGCATGATCGCCAGCCCGTCCAGCCCATCGGTCAGGTTCACCGCATTTGCTGACCCAACGATCACGACAATCGCGAAGGGAATGTAGAATATCCCCAGATTGAGCAGCGTGTCTTTGAATACCGGCACAGCAAGCTGATTCTGCAGCGCCTCAGGGTGGTGCATCGTGGCCCAAATAGACGCAAGAACTGCGATAACCACACCAAGTCCTAACCGCATTTTCCCCGAAACACCTTTGGTGTTTTGCTTGGAGACCTTGGCATAGTCATCTGCAAACCCAATGGCGGCATAGGCCAGCGTCACGAATAAGACCATCCAGACATAGGGGTTGTCCCACCGTGCCCAAACCAGTGTCGATGTGACAAGCGCGCCTACGATCAGCAAGCCGCCCATGGTCGGCGTGCCCGCTTTGGAGAAGTGCCCCTCGGGGCCATCATCCCGGATCGGTTGCCCTTTGCCCTGCTTGCGGCGCAGAACATTGATCAGCGGTTTGCCAAAGATAAACCCGAAAATCAGCGCTGTCATAAAGGCACCGCCCGCCCGGAACGTGATGTACCGGAAGAGATTGAAAAAATCCCCTCCGTCCGACAGGCCGGTCAACCAATAGAGCATATCAATACCTTTCCCGTGCGGCGATCATGGCTCAAGCGCGTCCCCTTGCCCCATTTCCCGCAAACCGTCAACAATTCGCGCCAGCGCCATGCTGAGTGATCCTTTGGCAAGAACAGTGTCGCCTGCGCAGATCAGCTCTGGCAGCCGTTCAGCCATCTCAACGCTGGTCTCAAACCAAAGTCCGCGCTTTTCCGCTGGCAACGCATCGTAAAGCGCTTTCATAAGCGGGCCAATGCAGTGAACCTGATCCATCTGCGTCATAGCCGCGACATTTGCCATCGCTGCATGCATGGGGATCTCTTGTGCGCCCAGCTCTTTCATATCACCCAGAAATGCGATCCGACGCCTGCCCTGTGAGGCGGCCAAAACTTCCAAGGCAGCCTCCATCGAAGTTGGATTGGCGTTATAGCTGTCGTCCAGCAATTCGACCTGATCACCATCCGCCAGTGAAATCTGCTCGCGAACGCCGCGACCTTTTACCGGCAACCAGTTGCCCAAGCCTGCGATGGCTTCGTTCAGGTCGACACCAAGTTCAACGCAGGCCGCCAATGCCCCAAGTGCATTCATGGCAAAATGAGTGCCTGCTGATTGCACATCAAAGGAGATGGCTTTTCCGTCGACCCTGGCCGTTGCATGGACCGAGTCCGGTTTCTGCACAACTCCGGTCAGCACGTAATCTGACGCAGCGCGTCCAAAGTCGACAATCCCTGCCCCAGCCTGAGTTGCGTATTGGCGCAGGATGTCGGCATGTTCGATATCCGCATTTACGATGGCCGCGCCGCCTGGGAGTAACCCTTCAAATATCGCTGCTTTCTCTTGGGCTATACCTGCGACGGACTCGAATGCTTCCAGATGGACTGCCGCGACGGTGGTAACCAAGGCCACATGCGGGCGGGCCTGACGCGCCAGCGGAGCAATCTCTCCGGGATGATTCATCCCGATCTCGATCACAGCGAATTCGGTATCGCGCGGCATCCGCGCCAGCGTCAGCGGCACACCCCAGTGGTTGTTGTAGCTGGCAACGCTGGCATGTGTTTTTCCATGCATTTCCAAGATGTTGACCAGCATTTCTTTGGTCGATGTCTTGCCGACGCTGCCGGTTACACCGACCACGCGCGCCTCTGTCCGGGCACGAGCCGCCTGTCCCAGCGCCTCAAGCCCGGTCTGCACGTCCTCGACGATCAGTAACGGCGCGTCCGGGGAAACGCCTTCGGGTATCTGCGAGACCAGCGCTGCGCCTGCGCCCTTCTCAAGCGCTTGCGCCACAAAATCGTGACCGTCGCGCACCGCCTTCAGCGCAACAAACAGATCTCCGGGCTGCAATGTGCGGGTGTCGATGGATACGCCATTGACCTGCCAATCGGCGGTGGCACGCCCGCCAGTGGCCGCAACAGCCTCAGCCGCAGTCCAGAGCGTCATGCCACCCTCCCATCGAGGGCGGCCACGCTGATGCTGGCCTGTTCTACGTCGTCGAAAGGTAAAACCTGATCGCCCACGATCTGTCCTGTCTCGTGCCCTTTACCGGCGATCAGCAGCGCATCACCCGGTTGCAGGGCATCTATGCCGCGCAGGATGGCTTCGGCACGATCACCCACCTCGGTCGCCTCGGGCGCGCCCAGCATCACCGCAGTACGAATGGTGGCCGGGTCTTCGGTGCGGGGATTGTCGTCGGTGACAAATACCACATCAGCGTTATTGGTCGCAGCCTTGCCCATCAGCGGGCGCTTGGTCGCATCACGATCTCCGCCGGCACCGATGACGGCAATCAGCCGGCCCATAACATGAGGGCGCAAAGCCTTGAGTGCCGTGGCCACAGCATCTGGCGTATGGGCGTAATCGACAAACACAGCAGCCCCGTTTTCACGCGTCGCAGCCAGTTGCATCCGTCCCCGGACCGTCGTCAGATGCGGCAGGGTCTCGAAAACACGCGTGGGATCTTCGCCACCAGCGATCACCAGCCCACATGCCAGCAGGATGTTTTCAGCCTGGAACCCACCGATCAGGTTCAATCGGGTCTGATACACCTTACCCTGCCACGAAAACCGCAGATCCTGCCCGGTTGCATCAAAGCGCTGATTGAGCAGACACAGATCTGCATCACCCAATCCAACGGTCAGCACATTTTGCCCGCGGGTTTCAGCGATACGACGAACCTGCCCACCCTTTGGATCGCTCATGTTGACCACAACCGTGCCGTCCTGAGGCAACACGCGGTCGAAAAGTCCTGCTTTGGCGGCAAAATACGCCTCGAAGGTTTCGTGATAATCCAGATGATCCTGGGTGAAATTCGAGAAACCCGCTGCCGCCAACTGTACCCCGTCGAGGCGGCGCTGCTCGAGACCATGCGAGGATGCCTCCATCGCGGCATGTGTCACACCGTTCTCAGCCGCCTCGGCCAAACACCGATGCAGGGTGATCGGTTCGGGCGTTGTATGCGCCAGAGGGGCAGTCCATGCGCCCTCGACCCCGGTTGTGCCCAGGTTGACGGCCGCATGACCCAGTTCCATCCAGATTTGGCGGACAAAGGTCGCGACAGAGGTTTTACCATTGGTCCCCGTCACAGCCACGATGGTTTGAGGCTGCTTTCCGAACCACAGTGCTGCGCATCCTGCCAGCGCCTGCCTTGGGTCTTCAACCACCACCAGCGCGGCATCCGACCCCGCAAGCACATCCGCTGCGACCTCGACCCCTTCGGCATCGGTGAGGATTGCGGCGGCCCCCATGCGCAGAGCATATTGAATGAACTCTGCGCCATGGACCCGCGTTCCCGGAAGTGCCGCAAACAGATAACCGTCTTTGACCTCGCGGCTATCAACGGCCAACCCGGTAATCTCAGGGTTTGCACCCGCACGCGCGGTCAGGGCCAGTTGGCTGAGTTTCTTTGTCCTAGTGCCCATGACCCACCTTTCGCCGGACGCCTAATTCGAGGTCAGCGTTATAGCAGCGCGCGCCTCAGGCTCAAGCCGGGGGCGCAGACCCAGCAAGGGCGCGATCCGTCCGATCAATTCTGCCGCCACAGGGACGGCTGTCCACCCCGCCGTCCGGCGCTTTTCGCCATAGGCCACGATGGAAGGTTCATCCAGCGTGACGATCAGCACGTATTTCGGATCATAGGCCGGGAAGATCGTGGCGAAAGTGGCGATGACTTTGTCATCATAGTACCCACCGCGCGGTTTCGGTTTGTCTGCCGTACCGGTTTTACCTGCCACGTCATACCCCGCGACATCGCCAAAGCTGGCGGTGCCATCGGTGACAACCTTGCGCAGCATCTTCTGCGCCTGCGTCGCCGCCCCCAGCGACATCACGCGCGGGCCATATTGTGACCCGCTCCGGCGCAGAATGGTTGGGCTGACATAATACCCGCCATTGGCAATCGCCGCATATCCCGCCGCCAGATGCATCGGGCTGGTCGACAAGCCATGGCCATAAGAAATGGTCACTGTGCTCAGCTCACCCCATTTCTTGGGCTTGAGCGGCTCACCACCTTTTGCTTCGACAATCTCGAACGGGGTCGGTTCGAACATGCCCAGCGAACGCAGGAATTCCTGTTGCCGCTGCGCGCCAATTTGCAGCGCCAGACGCCCAGTACCCCGGTTCGAGCTGTGGACGATCACATCCGCCACGCTGATCTTGCCGTAATTCTTGCCGTTGAACTCACCAATCGGAAAACGACCGATTTTCATCGGACCCGAGGTGTCGATGATCGTTTCAGAATTCACCAGACCAAGCTGAATTGCCTGCGCGGCGGTGAATATCTTGAACACCGATCCCAACTCGTACACGCCCTGCACATAGCGGTTGAACAAGGGGCTGTCCGATGGATCGAACCCCGAGGTCGGGGGGCGCGGGCGATCATTGGGATCAAAGGATGGCAGCGACGCCGCCGAGATGACCTCGCCCGTATGCGCATCCATCAAAACGGCTGAGGCGCCTTTGGCGTTCATGATCTTCATGCCACCAAAAAGCACCTGTTCGACAGCGGCCTGTACAGTCAGATCCAGCGAGAGTTGCAGCGGCTTGTTTCCGTTGGCAGGGTCCCGCAGATAATCGTCGAACTGCTTTTCAATCCCGGCCACGCCTATCACCTCGGCAGCGCTCACGCCTTCACGCCCAAAACCTGACCCGCCAAGGATATGTGCTGCCAGCTTGCCATTCGGGTAAAGGCGCATTTCGCGGGGGCCAAACAGAATACCTGGATCACCGATGTCATGCACGGCTTGCTTCTGCTCGGGCGAGATACGCTTTTTGATCCACAGGAACTTGCGGTTGCCGGTGAAATCCTTGATCAGACGCTCTTTTTCCAAATCCGGGAAGATTGCCACCAGTTGATCCGCGGCGGCAATCGGATCGATCATCAACGGCGGCTGGGCATAGACGGAATAGGTGTCCAGGTTGGTCGCCAGAATGCGCCCTTCGCGGTCAACAATATTGGCGCGCTGCATCGCGATTGTGGCACCGGGGGCGTTGGCCAAGGGCTCTTGCGCCTCGGATGTCGCAAGCATCCCCATCCGAACGCCAACCACCGAGAAGGCGCAAAAGAAGAAAAGACCCAGCACCAGCAAACGGCCCTCGGCCCGAGCGCGGGCCCTGTCCTTCATATCTTCATGGCGCTTCTGGATGTTTTCGCGCTCGATAACCTTGGGGTTTTCACCGCGTGCGCGCGCATCCAGGACACGGGCCAGAGGGCGGAGGGGCGTGCGCGTCATGGGAACTGCACCTCTCCCAACGCCTTAATGTTGGTTATCGCCTGCAATTCGATGGGATCGACAATCGGAAGATCCGGATCCTCGGCATAGGCAACCTGATCCGCGCGTCCGAACTGCTCTGCTCGCAAGGGCAGCAGGCCGAGACGTTCAAAATTCAGATCCGCCAGCTCTCGAAGACGATCAGGACGGTTCAAATAAGCCCATTCCGCATTCAGAACGGCCAGTCGGACCTGTGCCACGCCGATCTCTCGTTGCAGTGTTTGCGTTTCTTTCACAACTTGCTGGGTGCGGTAGTTCTCTTGATACGCCCAAAGGGCCACCCCGAACACGGCCAAGGCAGTCAACACATACAATACACTCTTCATTTTGCCCTTCCCCCTAGTTGCGGCATCCCAATGGCACGGGCTTCAATTTCCCCTGCCGGAGCCTCGGTGCGCACAGCAACACGCAGCTTGGCTGAGCGCGAACGCGGATTTTCCTGCAATTCCTGATCGTCCGGCCCCACCGCCTTACGGGTTTTAAGCGTAAATTGCGGCAGGTCCTGCTCAATTTCGGGCGCATAGCGATTGGCCCGGCCGGTTTTGCCCGCCCGCGACTGAAAGAACCGCTTTACCATGCGATCTTCGATCGAATGGAATGTCACAACAGCCAGCTGCCCGCCCGGTTTCAGCGCGCGCTCAGCGGCCATCAGGCCCTGGAACAATTCTTCATATTCTGCATTCACCGCGATGCGCAGCCCCTGAAAGCTGCGTGTCGCGGGATGCGATTGACCGGGTTTGGGCCTGGGCAGACAGGATTCGACAAGCCCCACCAACCGCAAAGTGGTTGTGATCGGCTCTTCCGCCCGCGCCTTTACGATAGCCCTGGCAATTCGCCTGCTGGCGCGTTCTTCACCATAGTGAAACAGGATGTCGGCGAGCTGCGCTTCGCTTGCAGTGTTGACCAGATCAGCCGCGCTTTCGCCGTCCTGGCTCATGCGCATGTCCAGCGGGCCGTCCTTCATAAAGGAAAAGCCACGCTCGGCCAAATCCAGCTGCATGGAGGAAACCCCAAGGTCCAGCACCACCCCGTCCAAGTCCTGCGCGTATTCGTCCAGACGCGAAAAGACGCCGGGCTGCATCACCAGCCGATCACCATAGCCCTTGGCCCAGTCCGCAGCCATTTCAAAGGCCAGCGGATCACGATCAACGCCGACGACCTTGTCCGCGCCTGCCTCGAGCAGGCCACGGGTATATCCTCCGGCACCAAAGGTTCCGTCCAACCAAACACCCGACACCGGAGAGACCGCAGCCAGCAAAGGGCGCAATAATACCGGAATATGTGGTTTGTCAGAAGAGGTTTGCGCACCGGCCATGCCGTCACGCGTCCCCGACGCCATCTAGGAACACCAAAGGATCGAAATCCTCGGGTTGATCATCCAGCCATTCCTCGGCGGCCGCCAATTCATCAGACTCGTAGGTTTCAGGCTTCCAGATCTGGAACGTGTCGCCAGCGGCAATAAAGAAGGCTTCACCCTCTAGGTCAATCTTGCGGCGCAGCTTGGCGGGTAGAACCAGACGCCCGGTCTCATCCACGTTTGTCGGAAAGGATTGTCCGTGGAACATGCGCTGCAATGTCTTCCGCTGCATTGAACCCCGTGGAAGCGCATCAATCTTGGCGTCAACTTCGTCAATCGCCTGCATGGTATAGCATTCAAGGAATTTGCGCCGGTGGTCGCCATAAACAATTACAAGTTCGGGATTGTCACCGGGCTGCCAGTTGGGATCAGAAGCTTCAAGCACACGGCGAAACGAGGCCGGGATCGAGACCCTGCCCTTCGTGTCCACCTTATGGTGGCTTTCACCTCTAAACCTGCGCGCCAAGACGACTGTCCCTTTCGCTTGCGCCCCACTTGAAATTCTCACTCCCCCCAGAATTAAAACGGCGGGTTGATCTGCTGCCACTGATCAACCCGCCGCATTGACCCGCTTTGCGGGATGTCCAGCTGCGCGCGCCACCTGGGGGGATGTCTGCTCGCCCGCGCGCCGGATCTCTTGATTGATGAAAGCGAGATGCCTGTATGAAACCTGATTTTATTGGTTCGGGGTCGTTTAGCGCCCCATGTGCCTCGTCCTCATCGGATAACTAAGGGATGACATGGGAATTCATGGAAATCAACAGAAAATTTCTCACATTCACGTCCCAACTCACAATGTACTCGATAAGAAAATGAATGGAAACTCTATTTACACACCAGAATTAGAACACAACCACCCAAAAGCAACCATATATAGACAAATCAGAGAAATTATAAGCGTCCCATGAATTCCCAACTTTTTTCACTTTCATCGATTCCCTGTAGATAGAGCCAGCAAATCCTCCATTCCAAACTACGAATCAACAAAGGTGGCTCGGTTCCCACGCACTCCCAAGTTACTAAAAACCACCTGAACCCACGATTTCCCATATACGCACGACCACAGCCATTCGGCTTCTTCGATAACCGTACCGAAGCAATCGGACCTTACGTCACGATCCTATGGTTTTCAGTGGAACCGCATTAGAAGCGACACCCTTGGCGCAACTCAAACCCATATTTTTAAGGCATATTCGATTGCCAACATTCAACTCTTTGATATCCATGCATTTGCTGCATAGCAGCATTGACGACGTCAACTATTGTGCAATCGCAGCATTTGCTTATTTTCATCCTCAAGCAAACGCCGAAACACTTCGGCACCAACATACGAAACGGGTTACGCAGATGGGTGTAGCAACACAACAAACCGCTCTGAGAAGCGCTCCGGCATTCGGCCTGGCTTCGATGATCGAAACCGCAAAGACCCGGTTTGCACGCTATCGGGCCTACCGCCAGACGGTTAACGAACTGTCCGAGCTGTCCGATCGCGAGTTGGCCGATCTGGGCCTGCACCGCTCAATGATCCGTCGGCTGGCAATGCAGGCCGCAGAAGAACAATTCGCGCGTTAAGCGCACAGCAATACAGAGATCAGACCCTACTCCTCCCTTGGGTCTGTAATCTGCGGCAACGTCTCTCCTCCTCCCTGACGTTGCCGCCTTTTATACCGGCCCTGAACGCCGGAAGCAGATACATCGGGGCTCTCCTCCTCCCTGCCCTGATGTTGAAAGTACGCGGCGACGTCTCTCCTCCTCCCTGACGTCGCCGCGTCTTCCTCATACCGGGATCAAACCCGGGTTCGGATACATCGGGGCTCTCCTCCTCCCTGCCTTGGTGTTGAAAAGAACGGCGGTTTCCTTCCTCCTCCCTGGGAACCGCCGTTTTTCGTTTCTCTCAAAGAAAAAGGCGCCCACCCAGGCGCCTTTCAAAACATTGAGCATGCGCCGTCAGGCGCATTCCTTTTGGTTAAAACGGAACGTCGTCCTTCGGAAAAAGATACTGGGCAACAACCTTCTTGGTGCCCGCCTTGTCGAACGCGACCTCAACCTTGTCGCCCTCGATGCCCTCCACTGCGCCATAGCCGAATTTCTTGTGAAACACCCGCTCGCCCAGTGTGAAACTTGCCACCGCGGTTGCGTCGATCACCGTGTTGCGTGTTTCGCGCGGTTGCGACATGCCATATTGTCCCTGCCGCGCCTGCAGCCGTTTCCAGCCGGGTGAGTTATAGACATTTGCCTCAGCCGCGCGGGTTTCGATCCCGGCCGACGGCTGCCCCCCGCCATAGAGCCCCGGAGGCGTCAGAACCTCGACATGCTCCTCGGGCAGTTCGTCAATAAACCGTGATGGCATCGAATTCTGCCATTGCCCGAACACCCGGCGGTTGGCGGCAAAGGAAATCGTACAGACCTCTTCGGCACGGGTGATGCCCACATAGGCTAGACGCCGTTCCTCTTCGAGCCCCTTAATTCCGGTCTCGTCCATCGACCGCTGCGACGGGAACAACCCGTCCTCCCAACCCGGCAGGAACACGGCGGGAAACTCCAGCCCCTTGGCCGCATGCAGAGTCATGATCGAGACCTTTGCCCCATCCGTTTCCTTTTCATTGTCCATGACCAGGCTGACATGTTCCAAAAACCCTTGCAGGTTCTCGAAATTGTCCAGTTGGTTGACCAGTTCCTTGAGGTTTTCCAGCCGCCCCGGCGCCTCGGGCGTTTTCTCATTCTGCCAATGGGCGGTATAGCCGGACTCGTCCAGCACGATCTGCGCCAGTTCGATATGCGTGTGCTCGGGCGCGTCATAGCGGATCGGAGACACCCCGTCATCAATGAGGGTGTCATCATCCACTTCAATCCGTGGTCCACGTGTCATCGCATTCCACCGAGCCAGCCCGTCGATCAACTCGCGCAGCGCCTTGCCGCCCTTGCCCTTGATCAACTCCTGCTCGACTACGATCCGCGCGCCCTCGACCAGAGACACCCCGTTTTCACGCGCCACCACTTGAATGGTCTGCTGCGCCTTGTCCCCAAGGCCGCGCTTGGGCGTGTTAACGATCCTCTCAAACGCCAGATCATCCTCGGGGCTGACCACCAGCCGGAAATAGGCCATGGCATCGCGAATCTCCATCCGCTCATAAAACCGCGGCCCGCCAATCACCTTGTAGGGCATCCCAATGGTCAGAAACCTATCCTCGAACGCGCGCATCTGGTGCGACGCGCGCACGAGGATAGCCATTTCGTCCAAGTTCATCGGGCGCACGCCACGCGTCCCGCCCTGCATCGCGTCGATCTCTTCTCCGATCCAACGCGCCTCTTCCTCACCATCCCAATGTCCAATCAGGCGAACCTTTTCACCCTCTTCTCTGTCGGTCCAAAGCTCTTTGCCCAACCGGCTTTCATTGCCCCGAATAACGTTCGAAGCCGCCGCCAGAATATGCGGGGTCGAGCGGTAGTTCTGTTCCAGCCGAACGACAAAAGCGCCGGGAAAATCCTTCTCGAATCGCAAGATGTTGCCCACCTCGGCCCCGCGCCAGCCATAGATCGACTGATCGTCATCGCCAACACAGCAGATATTCTTATGCCCCCCGGCCAGCAGACGCAGCCAGAGATATTGGGCGACATTGGTATCCTGATACTCGTCGACAAGGATGTAGCGGAACCAGCGTTGGTATTGCTCCAGCACATCCGGGTGGGTTTGAAAGATCGTCACCACGTGCAACAGCAGATCGCCGAAATCCACCGCATTCAGCTCACGCAGGCGGGTCTGGTATTGGGCATAAAGCTCAATGCCTTTGTTATTATAAGCTCCGGCATCCGCAGCAGGCACCCTATCTGGCGTCAGCGCGCGGTTTTTCCAGTCATCAATGATCCCGGCCAGCATCCGCGCAGGCCAGCGTTTGTCGTCGATATTGGCTGCCTGAGTCAGTTGCTTGAGCAAGCGCTTTTGGTCATCCGTATCCAAAATGGTAAAATTCGACTTGAGGCCCGCCAGTTCGGCATGGCGGCGCAACAGTTTGACGCAGATCGCGTGGAACGTTCCCAGCCACGGCATCCCTTCGGCAGGTCGGCCCAGCATGCGCCCGACCCGTTCTTTCATCTCGCGCGCGGCCTTGTTGGTGAAGGTCACGGCCAAAATCTCGTTCTCGCGTACCCGATGCGATCTGAGCAGATGGGTGATCCGCGCGGTCAGTGCCTTGGTCTTGCCCGTGCCGGCACCTGCCAGCATCAAAACCGGACCGTCCAGCCGCTCGACCGCTTCGCGCTGTGCCGGGTTGAGTTCGTTCAAATAGTCGGCAGCCACCGCAGGCATCGCCCGCGCCGACAGCGATGCGCCCTCGAAGGCGTCCATTTCGTCAAAACTGCTCATACTCTCAAACTACGCCGGATGGGCGCAAAGGGAAAGGCTTTGTTCACGGCTTGTTCACAAGCTTTTAAGATTTTCCTTGCGTTCAATTCTAACCAAATGAAGCGGTGTTCGACTGATGCCATTAACTCTCTGTAAAGCCTTAGGTCAGATGCTTGGCTCAAAGGTTTGGGAGCATATGGATATGGCATTGGCTGAGCGGGGGACGATCAATCATCGACTCAAATGGACCGGGATCACCCTATTGCTGATCAGCCTCGCCATTGGTGCAGGTTGGGGTGTCTATAGGCTTCCTGCGCCCTTGGTGGAACGGATGCTGCGGACAGATATCCTCAAACAGTCAGAATTGTGGAAACGCAGGGTTGTTTTGCACCTTGAAGACCCCGAAACAACGCTGCGAACCGGCCATATAGACGGGCATGACGCAGAGTTTCTGACCTCGATGCCCGAAGCATCGGATGTCTACCGGTTCAGGTTGTTCGACACGAGTGGACGCGTGGTCTGGTCCACTCGTCAAGGTGAGGTCGGCCTGCGCGAAGACAGCGCGTTCTTTCGCGCCGATGTTGCCCGGGGAATGGTGCACTATTTACAAGAGGTTGTGCCCCTATCCGAGATTGACGGCCTGGACTTGCACACAGGCAACATTCAGAACTCCAGTGCGCATCACATAGTCAAAGTCTTTATGCCGGTTACAAAAAACGGTCGCTTCATCGGTGCGATAGAGTTTTTTACCGATATCTCGGATTTGCGGGCGACCTTCATAACCCGGCTGAGAATTTCGCTGATCGTTCTAAGCGGTGTGGCCCTGTTGGCGCTGGCGATGGTGTCATTGGTGACCTACAGGACCAACCGGGCGCAACTGCGCTCTTTGCACAAACAATCCGAGAAAGAGCGTGATCTGATGGCTGACCAGTTGCGGCTGGCGCGTGAGGTGCGGCTGCTAGGGGAGCTGAACGAGTGGCTGCAATCCAGCCGTTCTCTGGATGAGCTGTTCGACATGGTCTCACGTTTTATGACCCATATCCTGCCCGAAGCAGAGGGCAGCGTTTACGTCTACTCGAACTCGCGCGATGTGCTTGATGGCTGCGCCAGTTGGAACGGCGGCACCCATAAGGCACATATCCACCCAGAGGGTTGCTGGGGCCTGCGCCGAGGACGCACATATGAATTCGGCGCCTCAGAGATTGACTTCATCTGCGAGCATGCCGAACCGCATGACGGGCGCCAATATTTCTGCTTTCCGATTCTGGCTCATGGCGAGACGGTTGGATTGTTGCATCTTCGGGCACATGAAAACTGCGAAGAAGAGTTTCACGTCAGCAGGAAACTGGCGCAGCTCTGCGCTGAACAGATCAGCATGGCCATTGCAAATGTGAGGATGCGCGATCAGCTGCACGACCAGTCCGTGCGTGATCCTTTAACCGGACTGTTCAACCGTCGTCATATGACGGAAACCCTGCGCAAGTCTATTTCACGCAGTCAACAGACCGGTGTACCGCTGAGCCTGATCGCCGTTGATGTCGATCATTTCAAGAAGTTCAACGACACTCATGGCCATGATGCAGGCGACATGGTGCTGCGCGCAGTCGGAGCCGCCTTGGAACAGGGCTGTGACCGGGACGAGGTTGCCTGCCGTATTGGTGGTGAGGAATTCATGCTGATCTTGCCGGACAACACCCCGGATGACGCGGTGAGCCGTGCCGAGAAATTACGGCAGTCGGTCGAAGCGGTCTCGGTCCGATACGGTGACAAGTCGCTGCCGCGAATAACGATTTCGGTTGGTGTATCGCATTACCCGGCGCATGGAACCATGCCGCAAGATTTGATGCGCGCCGCCGATGACGCGCTGTATATGGCAAAAGACAAAGGACGCAATCAGGTGCAAGTCGCCAAGGGAACGCCAACCGAAACCGGGTCCGCTGATAGCAACGGCCAAAAGGTTCGGACTTCAGGCCCAGTCGCGGCGGCGTGAAGCTCTAGCTAATACTTAGCAAAAACTCCAGTTACCCGGCGCCTGACTGCGCGGGCAAGGTAGCCACTTCTATACTTGTTAGCTTTCTCCAAGATCTTGGCCACATCGCGATCTTGCCAACCGTCCTAGCCAGCCCTATCGCTTTTGAGCGGCACAATCCCCAGACTCATAAACGGTCGGTGATCTTTCAGAGGATCGGATAAAGAAGTGACGCAATGATTTGAGGCAAGCGGTACGCAAACGATCTGCCCAAAACCTCTCGGGGCTGCACATCCACGATAACCGGACACGGTCAGGCCTTTCATTCCCAACGTGCTTGAAGTCAATCGGCTCGGCACCCGGCACGACCATGCGCGCAACTTGCCTGCTATGTCGAAACTTGGGAAAGCACCTGCCGACCGTGGCCAAAAAGTCTTTAATGAACACGCCAAATCAAGCCGCAATTCACCAGTCTTGATGCCGCAGCGCAGCAAGGCTATCAAGCATTCACCAACAGGAGGCGTTTGCGAGCGTTAACATGCCGGTTCTACCCAAATCACCGATATACCTGCGCGTATTGTTCGCCTAGAAGTTCGCCAAACAAACAGGACCGGGACCTGATATGACACATTTCGACAAGATCCTGATCGCCAACCGCGGCGAGATTGCTATTCGCGTGATGCGCGCTGCGAATGAGATGGGCAAACGCACAGTCGCCGTATATGCGGAAGAGGACAAGCTTGGCTTGCACCGTTTCAAGGCGGACGAGGCCTATCGCATCGGCGAGGGGATGGGGCCGGTTGCCGCTTACCTCAGCATTGACGAGATTATTCGCGTGGCCAAGGAATGTGGTGCGGATGCCATCCACCCGGGCTATGGCTTGTTGTCGGAAAACCCAGATTTCGTGGATGCCTGCGTCCAGAACGGGATCACCTTCATTGGACCAAAGGCCGAAACCATGCGCGCCTTGGGCGACAAGGCCAGCGCCCGCCGCGTGGCCATCGCCGCCGGAGTTCCGGTGATCCCAGCGACCGAAGTGCTGGGCGACGATATGGACGCGATCCGGTCACAAGCCAAAGAGATCGGATATCCCCTGATGCTCAAAGCATCCTGGGGCGGAGGTGGCCGCGGCATGCGCCCAATCGAATCCGAGGACGAACTGGAAGAAAAAGTCCTGGAAGGCCGCCGTGAAGCCGAGGCTGCCTTTGGCAATGGCGAGGGCTATTTGGAAAAAATGATTATCCGCGCCCGTCATGTCGAGGTGCAGATTCTGGGCGACAAACATGGCGAAATTTACCACCTGTATGAGCGCGACTGCTCGGTCCAGCGCCGTAATCAGAAAGTCGTAGAACGCGCGCCTGCCCCGTATCTCAGCGAAGAACAGCGCGCGGAAATCTGCGAACTGGGCCGCAAGATTTGCGCCCATGTAAATTATGAATGCGCAGGCACCGTCGAGTTCCTGATGGATATGGAAACCAGCAAGTTCTACTTCATCGAGGTGAACCCGCGCGTTCAGGTGGAACATACCGTCACCGAGGAAGTCACAGGTATCGACATTGTGCAGGCACAGATCCTGATCGCCGAGGGTAAATCGTTGGCCGAAGCCACCGGCGCCGCCAGCCAAGCGGATGTGCACCTGAACGGTCATGCCCTTCAGACCCGGATCACAACCGAAGACCCGCAGAACAACTTCATTCCCGACTACGGTCGCATCACCGCATACCGCTCGGCTACTGGCATGGGTATTCGCCTGGATGGCGGCACGGCCTATGCGGGTGGTGTAATCACGCGGTACTACGACTCTCTGCTGACCAAGGTCACGGCCTGGGCCCCGACGCCACAGGCCGCGATTTCGCGAATGGACCGAGCGCTGCGCGAGTTCCGTATTCGTGGCGTCAGCACCAATATCGACTTTGTCATCAACCTGCTGAAACACCCGACCTTCCTGTCGAATGAATACACCACCAAGTTCATTGACACGACGCCCGAGCTGTTCACCTTTAAACGACGCCGTGACAGGGGCACCAAGGTTCTGACCTATATTGCGGATATCACCGTGAATGGGCATCCCGAAACCAAGGATCGTCCCGAACCGCGTACCGATCTGAAAGAGGCCAAGGCCCCGGCCCTGAAAAGTGAACCGCAGATGGGCACCCGCAACCTGCTAGAACAAAAGGGCCCGCAGGCGGTGGCCGATTGGATGAAGGCTCAGCGCCAGTTGCTGATCACCGACACCACGATGCGCGACGGGCACCAGTCGCTGCTGGCGACGCGAATGCGGTCGATCGACATGATCAAAGTGGCCCCAAGCTATGCGGCCAATCTGCCGCAGCTGTTCAGCGTCGAATGCTGGGGCGGCGCCACTTTCGATGTGGCTTATCGGTTCTTGCAGGAATGTCCGTGGCAACGTCTGCGTGACCTGCGCGAGGTGATGCCGAACCTGATGACCCAGATGCTTTTGCGCGGTGCAAACGGGGTTGGATACACCAATTACCCCGACAACGTGGTGCAGGAATTCGTTCGTCAGGCGTCAGAAAATATCGACGTGTTTCGCGTCTTCGACTCTCTCAACTGGGTCGAAAATATGCGTGTCGCAATGGATGCGGTGGTCGAGAACGGTAAAATCTGTGAAGGCACCGTTTGCTATACTGGCGATATTCTGGACCCGAACCGTGCCAAATATGACCTAAAATACTATGTTGGCATGGCGAAAGAGCTGCGCGATGCCGGGGCTCATATTCTGGGCCTGAAAGACATGGCCGGCCTGCTGAAACCAGCCTCGGCCAAGATTTTGATCCGTGCGCTGAAAGAAGAGGTCGGGTTGCCAATCCACTTCCACACGCACGACACTGCCGGTATCGCCAGCGCCACCATTCTGGCCGCCTCCGAGGCGGGTGTGGACGCAGTGGATTGCGCGATGGACAGCTTCAGTGGCAACACTTCTCAGGCGACATTGGGCACTGTGGTCGAAGCGCTGCGCCATACGGAACGCGACACCGGTCTGGACATCAAGGCCATCCGCGAAATCAGCGACTATTTCGAGGTGGTCCGAGGCCAGTATGCAGCCTTTGAATCCAGCCTGCAGGCCCCTGCATCCGAGGTATATCTGCACGAGATGCCCGGTGGCCAGTTCACTAACCTCAAGGCTCAGGCGCGCAGCCTTGGCCTGGAAGAGCGTTGGCATGAAGTGGCGCAGATGTATGCGGACGTGAACCAGATGTTCGGCGATATCGTCAAAGTCACGCCTTCGTCAAAAGTGGTTGGCGATATGGCGCTGATGATGGTCAGCCAGGGGCTGACGCGCGCCGATGTCGAAAACCCGGACTCGGATGTGGCCTTCCCGGATTCGGTCATCGACATGATGCGCGGCAATCTAGGGCAGCCTCCGGGCGGATTCCCTGATGCGATCATCAGCAAGGCGCTTAAGGGCGAAAGCCCCAACACTGACCGCCCCGGCAAAGACGTACCCCCGGTCGATCTGGAGGAAACGCGCGCCGAGCTATCCAAACAACTGGACGGCAAAGAGGTCGATGACGAGGATCTGAACGGATACCTGATGTATCCCAAGGTGTTCCTTGATTACATGGGTCGCCATCGGATCTATGGCCCCGTCCGCACCCTGCCCACGCGCACATTCTTCTATGGAATGGAGCCCGGCGAAGAGATCGCCGCGGAAATCGATCCCGGCAAGACTCTGGAGATTCGCTGTCAGGCGATCGGTGAAACCGATGAAAATGGTGAGGTCAAAGTGTTCTTTGAACTGAACGGTCAGCCCCGTGTGATCCGGGTGCCAAACCGTCTGGTGACGTCAACCACGCAGGCCCGACCCAAAGCGGAAATCGGCAACCTCGCACATATCGGCGCACCGATGCCGGGTGTCGTGGCAACCGTTGCGGTTACTTCGGGACAAGAGGTCAAAGAAGGCGATATGCTTTTGACCATCGAGGCCATGAAGATGGAGACTGGCATTCACGCCGAAAGGGACGCCGTAGTCAAAGCCATCCACGTTCAGCCAGGCGGTCAAATTGACGCCAAGGACCTGCTGATCGAGCTGGAATAGCAAAAAAAGGCGCGCCTCTGGGGCGCGCCTTTTCCATTTCATTGGGTTAAGGTTCAGCCGTCTACGGTTTCTTCTTCAACCTCATCTTCGACCAATGCATTTTCTGTTTCATCATCAGAAACATCATAATCCGCAAGCGCCGGCAGACCCAGCAGGTCGTACAGCTCGTTCAGGGCGTCGTCAGACAACTCGCGACCGCCGGTCAGAGTATCCAGAGCCTCTTGCGGGTCAGAAGATCCGGCCAGGTTTGTCTCGGCCTCCTCGACAGCCAGCTCAGCCTCTTCGACCGCGTCGTCGTACTTGTCCTGAGCGGTGATGCCCTCGGCAAGCTCGTCCTCGGTCGGCTCATAGGCCTCTTCGATCTCTTCTGCGGTCAGTTCCTGCAGGTCTTCCAGTTCGTCGTTCTTATCCTGCAGATCTGTCGTCGCGTCGGTATGACCAAGGATGTTCTGCTGATAAGAGTACAGCTTTCCTGGCATACTGTTCGGGGACGCATTCATAAGAGCCGTTTGGCTGGCATAGGCCGCGTTCAGACCTTTAAGCTCCGATGCAATTTTGCCGTGCTTGTTGGGGTGAACCGGCTTCTCATCAACGACAGCAGTGGTAACTTTGGTCATCTTGGCAGGTTTCTTATTGCCCCTGACCAGATTACCAATCGAAGCGACCAGCCCGTTTTTCTTTTGAGTCGTAGCGCCCGTTTTGGCAGTTTTTTGCTTTTTCAGGCCAAGACTGGCGAGCAACCCTTTGCCCGTCCCCTTTTTACCCGAGGACTTGCCACCTTTCACCTGTGAGGACTTGTCGCCAGACTTATCCGCGCCGTTCCCATTTCCACCACCATTGCCTTTGCCAGCGCCATTGCCTTTGCCGCCACCATTTTTGGCGATGGCCATATCAGGTGCGGCAACAACTGCCACAAAGCTTACAGCGCCAAGCAGCAGAAATGAGGTGCAACTACACGCGAAAGTAACAAGAACCGCTTCATATTATTCACCTGTCCTTCTTGAGCAGTGGCAGCAGATACCACAAAATCAAGCACCTGAGACAACGTTGACAGTTAGTTAATAATTGAATCTGGGTAAAACGGTGGCCTTTTTCGGCGTGAGCGACCCACCGCGCTCACACCGCCAGCACAATATTGGCTATTGCAGCTACGAGGATTGAACCAAATGTCAGCAGCATTCCGATTTGCCTGAGGATAACGATCTGCGGAGACCTGCCAAACCCATATGCATGAAGCAGGCGACCACCCAGCAAGGCCAATCCCAACAGGTTCAACAGCAACCCGCTGGCGCCCTGCAATTCAACCATCGCCATCAATAACAGCGCAAACGGCGCGTATTCCGCGAAATTGCCATGAGTTCGGATCGCCTTGATCATTTGACCCTTGCCACCATCCCCGTATGAGACCTTTTCGCCCCGTCGGTGGCCAATGACCCGAAGGCTCAGCGCCAGATACAAAAAGGCGGCCAATGCCGCATAAACAGGTGTAATTGTCAGCATGGGTGGCTCCGTCTATTAATATTCCTAAGCTCTGGGCGAAGCTTAACGCGGAATCTCGACCGGTCCAGTTGAACCGGGCTGCTGCTACGCGAGGTCAAGTCTGTCTGGATTTCCTCCGCACGAGAAGATTTTTTGCAAAAGTCGCGTTTTTCCCCTTGCAGCTTTCCGCCAGAATTAATACTTCACGCCTCACTCAACGGCGCGGGCGTAGCTCAGGGGTAGAGCATAACCTTGCCAAGGTTAGGGTCGGGCGTTCGAATCGCCTCGCCCGCTCCATTGAGAGGTCTCCGGACCAAATATGTATCTGATGCGGGCGTAGCTCAGGGGTAGAGCATAACCTTGCCAAGGTTAGGGTCGGGCGTTCGAATCGCCTCGCCCGCTCCAGATACAAACCCTCTCACTCAACGCTGTTTTCTTATGGCGCGGCCTGCTGAAAAAGCATGACCCGCGTATATGTTCATATGCCGCAACCGAACAAAGCCACCTTCACATTGGCCGCGCGGGCGGCGCGTAAGAACGTCTTTGACACCGCGCCGAAGCACTCCAATCACGACCCGGACCGAATCTTCCGCGTGACCACGTTTGAGCAGGGCTAGAAGGCCTTGAACGTCATTGTGGTCAGCGAGCGTTCTATACCCGAGATCACCAGCAGATTTTCATTGATGAAATGTCCCACATCCTCGGCCTCGGGGATGTAAAGCTTCAGCAGCAGGTCATATTCGCCGCTGGTAGAGTAGAGCTCCGAGTGGATTTCGCGCAACGCGATCTCTTCAGCCACCTTGTAAGTGGTGCCGGGTTTGCAGCGGATCTGGATGAAAACACAAGTGGACATGGGCCGAGCCTTGTTGGTTGAGTTGGCCGCAGGCTGACATGGGCTGCGCCCGGGCGCAATCCCCTGCAACAGTTTGCGGCGATTGCGACGGATGGTCTGGATCAACCCGCCCTACCCCGTCTATAAGCACGCCTGTAGTAAAAGGAATTCGCCCATGCGCAGCGCAAAGATCAGCCGTCAGACCGCCGAAACCGAGATCACGGTCGAGGTCAATCTGGATGGGACCGGCCAGTATGACAATCAGACCGGCGTCGGTTTCTTTGACCACATGCTGGATCAGTTAGCGCGCCATTCTCTGATCGACATGACGATCCGTGCCAAGGGCGATTACCACATCGACGACCACCACACGGTCGAGGACACCGGAATCGCACTGGGGCAAGCGTTGACACAGGCCTTGGGCGACAAAAAGGGCATCCGGCGGTATGGCGAATGTCACCTGCCGATGGACGATGCACAGGTGCGCTGTGCGTTGGATCTGTCAGGGCGACCGTTTCTGATCTGGAACGTAGACCTGCCGACACCCAAGATTGGCGCCTTCGACACTGAACTGGTGCGCGAGTTCTTTCAGGCGCTGGCCACTCATGGCGGCATCACGCTGCATATCGACCAGTTGCACGGGTTCAACAGCCACCACATCGCAGAAGCGGCGTTCAAAGCTGTCGCGCGCGCATTGCGCGACGCGGTTGAGACCGATGCGCGCAAAGCAGATGCGATTCCGTCGACCAAGGGCGCGTTGTAAATGCTCACCGCCATTATCGACTATGAAAGCGGCAATCTGCATTCCGCTGAAAAGGCGTTTCAGCGCATGGCGCGGGAACTGGACGCCGGCGAGGTCGTAGTAACTTCAGACGCGGATGTCGTTGCACGCGCCGACCGGCTGGTGCTGCCCGGCGACGGCGCTTTCCCTGCCTGCGCGGCTGAGCTGCGCGGGCACAAGGGTATCTATGACGCGATGGTCGAAGCGGTCGAGCAGAAAGCCCGCCCATTTTTGGGTATCTGCGTGGGTATGCAGCTGATGGCCTCGAAAGGTCATGAGTACACTGACACCGATGGGTTGGACTGGATTGCCGGGGATGTGGTGCAGATTGCGCCGTCAGACCGGTCGCTGAAAGTGCCGCATATGGGTTGGAACGATCTGGTGTTGGAAAGCGAACACCCTGTCTTTGCCGGGGTCACATCAGGCGATCACGCCTATTTCGTCCACTCATACCATTTCCGGGTCAGCGATCCGGCACAGCGTCTGGCCTATGTGGATTACGGTCAGGACGTCACGGCCGTAATTGGCCGTGACACTATGGTCGGGATGCAGTTCCATCCTGAGAAAAGCCAGGATGTGGGCCTGCGCATGATCGGGAATTTCCTGACCTGGACGCCCTGAGTGGTTACTGAACCCGTGTCCAGTCCTGCCCGCGACACACCAATCCACCCGCAACACAACCTTTGACGGTCAGCTTGTTCTGGCTGTCCAGGGTCATTTTCGAGCTGTAGGTCTTGTCTCTGTCCGGAGCCCAGATCTTGCCCCCGCCATAGGTGCCGTCGCCATCGGGCACCATATCCCAGATGATCTGTTTGCCGAGGTTTTCATATTCAAGCTGTTCATTCCCGTCTTTGTCAAAAGCGGTATCGATGGTACCGCAAATCGCGCTGCCGCATTCGGCGATCGAAACATGCAGATATCCGCCGGTGTCTCCGGGCTGGGTTTTCCAAAGACCGTCAACCGGGTCGGCCATCGCCGCTCCCGAAATCAGAGATGCCAGCCCCAAGGCTGCTGCAAAAGTTGTTTTCTTCATAAAATCCTCCCTATTTGACCAGCAGTCTGGCGCGCTGGTGGACGTGGGGCAAGATTGACTTTGCGTCGCGTTGCATCCCCTGCCCTGCCTGTGCGATATCCCGCCGGGAAAACAGCGATTCAAGGCCTGACAACATGATCCTCTATCCTGCCATCGACCTCAAAGACGGACAGGCCGTGCGCCTGCTGCGCGGAGAAATGGACAAAGCGACCGTGTTCAATGAAGACCCCGCCGCCCAGGCCCGTGCCTTTGTCGACGCGGGGTGCGAATGGCTACATCTGGTTGACCTGAACGGTGCCTTTGCCGGTGAGCCGGTCAACGCCGCCCCAGTCGAGGCAATTCTGAAGGAATGCAACGTTCCCGCCCAGCTTGGCGGCGGTATCCGCGACATGGCCACCATTGAAACCTGGATCGACAAAGGTCTGGCCCGAGTGATTCTGGGCACAATCGCGGTCGAGAACCCGGATCTGGTGCGCAAGGCGGCCAAAGCCTTTCCCGGCAAAGTTGCCGTTGGCATTGATGCCCGCAACGGCATGGTCGCGACCAAAGGCTGGGCTGAAGAGACGAATGTGCAGGTCACTGATCTGGCGCGCAGCTTCGAGGATGCCGGCGTTGCTGCAATCATCTATACTGATATCAACCGCGATGGCGCGATGCAGGGCCCTAACATTGAGGCCACCGCGGACTTGGCCCTTGCCGTATCGATCCCGGTGATCGCGTCAGGCGGCGTCAGCTCATTGGATGATCTGATTGCTCTGCGTGATTGCGGTGTGGAACTGAACGGCGCGATTTCCGGCCGGGCGCTGTATGACGGCGCGATTGACCTGGCAGAGGCCATTCGCGCCCTGACCTGATTTACTGCGCGGCAGCCGCAGTCAGCTTTGCCAGCGCCCCGCGCATTTTCTCGATGATGGGAGAGTTTTCGACCGCGTCGAACTCATCCATCGTCTCTTTTGGATCTTCATAGATCAGCCAAACCTGACCGTCGGCATCTTCATACGCTTGCACCTTGAGCGGCAGGAACAGTCCGGCACGCGGGTCGATCTGCATTGCAGGCGTACCCAGCGCAGGATTGCCGAAGATCAGCACCTGATTGGGTGGTATTGGCGTTCCGACCTTTTCGGCCCCGGCCGCGTGGTCAACCCGCGCAAAAACCGTTGCACCCGCGTTGCCAATCGCCGTCTCAAGCGCGTCCAGCGCCTGTGTCACCGATTTGTCGGTCTTCATCTTGATGATATCGTCAGCCATTGCGGCAGCTGCTCCTGCGAAAATGAAAGTGGTTGCTAAAAAGAGTCTACGCATCTCATTGATCTCCTGATGAATTGGGGACAGTTTTCACAGGTTCCAGAGTTGTGACAATCACAAGTCTGGCATCGGCGGGGCTTTGCCGTTAGAGGTGCGCCAACAAAGGACGAGAGATGCTGAAAACCCGTATCATACCCTGTCTGGATGTCGCCGATGGCCGCGTTGTCAAAGGTGTTAACTTTGTTGGCCTGCGCGATGCGGGTGACCCGGTGGAATCCGCCAAGGCCTATGACGCGGCAGGCGCTGACGAGATTTGCTTTCTGGACATCCATGCCACCCATGAAAACCGCGGGACCATGTTCGATGTGGTGCAGCGCACAGCGGAACAGTGCTTTGTACCCCTAACCGTTGGCGGCGGCGTGCGGACCAAGGAAGACGTGCGCGCTCTGTTGCTGGCCGGTGCAGACAAGGTCAGCTTCAACTCGGCGGCAGTGGCAAACCCGGATGTGATCTCCCAAGCCGCCGATCAATTCGGCAGCCAGTGCATCGTCTGTGCCATCGACGCCAAGACCGTAAGCCCCGGCAAGTGGGAAATTTTTACTCATGGCGGACGCAAGCCCACTGGCATCGACGCGGTTGAGTTCGCCAAAACCGTCGTCGCCAAGGGCGCGGGTGAGATTCTGCTGACTTCGATGGATCGCGATGGTACCAAAGCCGGGTTCAACTTGCCGCTGACACGCGCCATTTCGGATGCTGTGAATGTACCAGTGATCGCCTCGGGCGGGGTTGGAACTCTGGATCATCTGGTCGAAGGCGTCACCGAAGGCGGTGCCAGCGCTGTCCTTGCCGCATCGATCTTTCACTTCGGCGAATTCACCATCCGCGAGGCCAAGGAGCACATGGCCGCCGCTGGCATCCCGATGAGGCTGACATGAGCATTCTGCACGAGCTGGCCCAAACGATTGAGGCCCGCAAAGGGACGGATCCTGAAGGCAGCTGGACCGCCAAGCTGTTGGCCAAAGGCCCCGAGAAATGCGCCGAGAAATTCGGCGAAGAGGCGGTTGAGGCCATCATCGAGGCGGTCAAGGGCGATCAGGCCAAGCTGACCTCAGAGGCGGCGGATGTACTGTATCACCTGCTGGTCATGCTGGCCGCGCGCGATGTGGCGCTGGATGATGTGCTGGCCGAACTGGCCCGGCGTCAGGGCACCAGCGGCATCGCGGAAAAGGCCGCGCGACCCAAGGGGTGACGCAGGTGTTGTCGATCCATTATTCTGATCCTGACAGGTTCGCAGGTCAAAGGGCGCGCAGATGATCAGAGCTTTGGTATTTGGGCTGGCGCTAGCCGTTCTGGGGTCCTGCGCAATTGCCCCGCCGTCCACCAGTGATGAAGTTCAGCGCCTGGCGTCTGAAATCCGCAACCTCGGGCCTGACATCGACCCTGAAGAGGCCAACCGCGCCGCGCGCATTGCCTATGCCTACACCGATCAACTGGCTCAGGAATATCAGATCACCGACCCGCCACTGATCCACAATGCCAAAGTCAACAAGGGCCTGAAGCCGCGCGGACTGTGTTGGCACTGGGCCGAGGATATCGAACGGCGGCTGGATCAGGAAAACTTCCAGACGCTGGAAATGCACCGCGCCATCGCTAATGCCGACAACCCGTTCCGGATCGACCACAGCACGGCAATCATCAGTCGCAAAGGCGAGACAATGTATGACGGTGTTGTGCTGGACCCCTGGCGCTATGGCGGCGTGCTGTACTGGACGCCCTTACAACAAGACACGCGCTATGACTGGGTTCCGCGCGAAGTGGTTCTGGAAAAGCGGCGTTTGGAACAATTCGGCGAACTGCAACCATATCTCGGTGAATAACCGCTCAGAGTTTCGACGAAATCATTCCGGTGGCAAAACCACCCATGCGCAACTCACCAAACAGGCGTTGATATTCGATCTTGGGACAGCGGTTCATTACCACATCCACCCCACGCGCCTGCGCTGTGGCCGCGGCCGTGGCATGCTCAATCCCGATCTGCATCCAGATTGTGCGCAGATTGGGGAACGCCTCTAACGCCTCATCGACAATGGGCGGGACGGCTTCGGACCGGCGGAAGATATCGACCATGTCTACCGGTTCGGAAATCTCGGACAGTGACACACGGATTGTCTGGCCAAACAACATCTTGCCCGCATGGCCGGGGTTCACAGGGATCACTTTGTATCCCTTAAGCGACAAATACCGCGCCACATAATAGCTGGGTCGCACCGGATTCATCGACACGCCCGCCACAGCAATGGTTTTTGTACGCTTTAGAATCTGGGTCAGGAATTCATCGGAATATTCAGTCATTTGGGCACCCTAGTCGCCCTTTCCAAAAGAAAAAAGCGCCCAGGAATACCTGAGCGCCAGTTGTTGGAACGAGGGACAGTGAAATGACCCGCGGCAGTTCCGTTCCGCGGTCACTGTGACATTTAAGCATGAGTTCGGAGAAAAAAAGAGGTAGCGCGCAATTTTGTGATGACAGATCAGAAAAAAGCGGTCGCCGGCCGATTATTTGTACAGAACGCTCGGCCAATGCGCTTCGGCCTCGCGGATATAGGCGGCGGTATCGGTCTGCCAGATGCGCTCGATTTCGGGCGAGTGGGTAAGATACAGCCGACCGTCAATCACCTGCCAAATAGTCGGATCGGTGCTGACAAGCTCTCCTTGCGCCATTGCGAAGGCGCAGTACCCGCCGAACTGAGGTGCATAGGCACGCGGATTCATCTCAAACGCATCCCGATTCTCAGCGGTGGCAAAGTGCCATTCAGCGCCTTTCCACATAACCGCGTATTCAGGCTGACCCCGAACAGGTGTTTCGCCATTGAAATAGGACACCGCATCATATCCGGCCATGGCTGCACCGTCCGTCCGATAGAAGACGGGCAGATCCTGCGCAAACGCAGGAAGAGCAATCACACTGGCGGCAATCGCGCCAAAAAGGAAACGTCTGTTCATGGTCATCGGATCACAAATAGAAACTCAGGGTATCAAGATGCAATTTATTATCGCAACTGAAACCCCTTTTAACGCGCTTGTGAACATTCGAACCGGCAACGCCAGCCTTTAGTCGAAAATGTCCTCGATCACATCCCAGGCTTCATCCAGCACCCGTGAGAAAACGCCTTTTTTCTTCTTCTTTTTGCCTTTGTAGGGACGATCCTGCTTGGCTGTTTGACGGTTCGCCTTGGCATCGTCCAGTTTGCGCTTTGGCATCATCTTGAGGTTATGCAGCGGGGCACCGCAGCTTGAACAACTGAGCTCTTGGCGCTGCGTGCCTTTTAGAACAAGCGCTGCCCGGGTCCCACAGTAACAGCAGGTCGCAATTTTGGATGGCGTGGAAATGACGTTCTCCTGTCGTTATCTTTGCCTAGAAGCATATAGGGCAATCGCCGCCGCATTTGAGACATTGAGAGAACCAAACCCGCCCACAGCGTCAATTTTGACCAACTTGTCGACGGTTTCTTTGGTTTTTTGCCTCAGGCCCGGCCCCTCTGCGCCCAACACCAATGCCACTGGCTGGTCCGGGTTACCTCTCAAGGCGGCCTCGATCGTGTCGTCCGCCTCGCCGTCCAGTCCTAGAACCAGAAACCCCATTCCCTGCAACTCGACAATGGCATCAGCCAGGTTACGCACCCGCAAATAGGGTTGACGTTCCAGTGCGCCGCTGGCGGTCTTGGCTAGCGCGCCAGTTTCCGGCGCCGCGTGATGGCGCATACCGACTACAGCGCTGGCTCCAAGAACCTCAGCTGACCGTAGAATCGCTCCGACATTATGGGGGTCGGTTACGCGGTCTAACAAAATGACGCGCGGGTGTTCGCGCCCGATGCAGTTTTCCGCCAGACCACCCCATTCCAAAGGCTTAACCTCAAGGGCCGCGCCCTGATGAACCGACCCCGGGTCAATCGGAGCGGTAAATTTGCGTGGATCAACCATCTCGGGCTCAATACCTGCAAATTCAATGGCTTCCACCAGCTTGTCCCGCGCATTCCGCGTCACAATCAGGTGCAATTTTGTGCGGTTTGGGTTCATCAGCGCATCCCGCACCGCATGCAGACCAAACAGCCAAACAGTTTCGGATGCGGCAGCTTTGCGCGCCTGTTCTTTTTCGACGACCCACTTGGGTTTCTTCATTTCTTTGGCCTCCGGGCCGCGAATTCGGTTTCCTGCGTCAAAGCAGTATTTTCCTGTTGACGCTCCTTTAGAGCGCTAGTAATCACGCCTCCACGTCAGGTGCAACGCCTGACAGTGGGCGACAGGCCGCAAGGTGTGGCAGGGGACTGTAACTCCCTCGCGGAGACGCACGCCTGGTTCGATTCCAGGGTCGCCCACCATTTTCTTCCAGACATCTAGCAAGCTTTGCCAGCGCGAGTGATGGATGGTTGATCACACCGCACCATGCAGAAATTGGCAGGACCGATGGCCCCGCCTTATGACCGTTCTGTCAGGCGGCAGCTTCACGTTGCGCAGTGACCCGGTCAAACCAGGCCAAGATCGCCTCAAGGTCGGGCTCAATCTGCTCGGCACCGCCGCCCGTGAATTCTTCGAATTTAGCCGCGTTCAAGCCGTTCACCCCGACAAGAACCGGAATGTCCTGCGCCAGTGCTTCAGCGATGACCGGGCGAAAACCGCGCCCATCCGCCTCGTGCTTGCCGAACTTGTTAACGATCAGCAAATGGGGATTCTCTGCCAGCGATGCCCTCACGTATCCAACTGCCCGCTCAAGTGCCGCAGGGTCCAGACGGCAGCCGCGCGACTGTGTACCCAAAGATTGCGAAATCCGGATGGTCTCTCCCTCTGGCAGGACACGGACGTCCATGTCGCACTTGCTGCTGTCGGCGCATTCGGTGTTGGTTTGCACCACACCCGCCAACTGCGCATCTGCGGCCAAAAGGCGATCCGCAGCCGCGCTCAGCAGACGGTCGGTTGCACCGCGGTCGGTGGTCGTAACATAGGCGAGGTACATGCAAATCCCCTTGTCGCAACAATTCGAAACATCAAATAGCACGCACGACCCGCCCCGACCACCACTCAGCTTATGGCAGCGGAGACAATCCGATCACCGGTTCGTGTAGGTGAAGCAGGATTGCAAATGCCACCAGCGCTACAAACCCGATCCAAACAGGCGGCCAAGGGCGTGGCGCACGCAAAGAAAACCTTGCAGTGTTGCGCGACAGCCGACCCCATTCAGCACCCATCTGACGGGACTTGCGTCGATCAATCAGCGGCAGCCCCATCGCAGCAAATACCGCAAACAAACCGAACAAAATCACGTGGGACAGGCTGCCATTGGCCAGCAGATGAGCGACAGCCCACACCAACAGTGCCACCAAAACCGGGTGGCGCGTGGTGCGCAGAATGCCGGGCTTTTCCGGATCGAACGGGCGCTGGCCTAAACCACCAAATGAAAACGGGTTCTGGATCGTCAAGCCCGCAACCGCGAGCCAGCACACAACGGGCATTATCAGAACGGGAATCCAGCGGAAAATCCAAATGGGTGGGATCACCTCGACATACGGGGCTTGCGCTGCGGCGATGATCAACCAACCCAGAACCAGCAGAGACAAGATGGAATAAGCCACGAAATACCCGCGCCGTCCGAACGTAGTGATCAGGCGGTCGCGCACAGCGGGGCGCGCTGGTATCGCATGGGTCGCCAGAAACGCTATCAGTGCAGCAAAGAATAGGGGCCAGCCCGCCATGGTAGTCTCCGATCATTTGCGCCAAGTTTAATCACCTGCGCCGGAACGTCCTTGCCCGAAATCAAAAGAGGCAGAGAGGCGGTTGTTCCGCCTTTCTGCCGATGTTTACAGGCCCAGCGCCTTGCGACGTTCCTCGGCAAAGCCCTGCACGATGCGGTCAGCTATCAGCGCAAGGATAGCCATCGCCGCCCCTGCTGAAATCCCCAATCCCACATCCGCCTGCCCCAGCGCCAGATAGATCGACTGGCCCAGACCGGTGGTTCCGATCAGCGCAGCGATCACCAGCATGGCAAAGGCGTAAAGGATGGTCTGGTTCAGACCCAGTAAGATAGTCGGGGCAGCATAAGGCGCGCGCACGTCACGCATGATCTGCCACTCGGTCGCGCCACTAGAGATGGCGGCCTCCATCATCTCATCCGGTGTGTTGACCAGCCCGTGCCGTGTGTAGCGGATCATCGGAACAACGGCATAGGCGCAGATTGCCAGAAAGGCCGAAAACTCGCCGATCTGAAACACCATCAGCACAGGAATCAGGAACACGAACAGTGGGATCGTCTGCAACATGTCACAGACGGGGCGGACCACCTTCCAAACAGGCAACCAGACCGCACTGGCAAGACCAATCACACCACCGACTACGGCACAAGAAAACACCGCAGCACCGCTCAGATACAGCGATAACAGCGCGCGTTCCCACAGGCCCGAGACAAGAATGGTACAGAGCAATCCGACCGAAAGCGCCGCCAATCGCCAGCCCCCTGCCACCCACCCCAACGCGGCGGCGGCAGTCAGAACGAAAGGCCAGGGCAGATTGGCAATGCCGGTTTCGAGCATCCCGATCAGGATCAGCATCACAAGCCCGCCGGTCAGATGTCCGCGCCATGCCATTAGCACAGCAATCGCTGCGGCGGCGGCGAACAGGCCATAGCTCATCACGGGCGTCCACTGAAAACCCCATGTGAACGGCAGCACGGCCTGGTCCAAACCAATCCGAAGCGGCAGCAGCACATAGAACAAAGAGTTGTTCTTGAGCGCGTCAAGCCACGGCCCATTAGCCTGGGTAAACGCCGTCAGCCCGCCGTCAATCACCCCGGCCAGCGGGTCGAGAATGGTCAGTTCGGACGGGTTCGGCAGCCTGGTCCAAAAGACAGCGGTGAACAGCACGGCAACGCCAATTACTGCCCAGGCGACACGCTGGTCATAGCGTTTACGTTCGGTCGCCAGCGTCCCGCTCATCCGGTCGATGACGACGGCAAAGACCACGATCACCAGACCGGCCATCAAGGCTTCGCCGAACTGTGCCTTGCGCATGGTCAGAAGAACCTCCCAACCGATATCGTTGAAGCCGCCAATGACGGCTGCGATGATAACCATCGACAGCGCAGCCATTAGGCACTGGTTCACACCGACCATGATCTGCGTGGCTGCAGCCGGGATCTCGACCTGAAACAGCTGTTGAAACCGCGTGCCGCCGGACATGATGGCAGCCTCTTTGATTTCCGGTTCGACCCGCTCCAGCCCCAACATCACGTTGCGCGCCATCGGAGGGGCCGCATAGATGGCCGAAGCGATCAGCCCAACCACAGGACCGAAACCAAACAGCAGCAGCAGCGGCGTCAGATAAGCGAATGTCGGCACGGTCTGCATCACGTCCAGCACGGCCTGCACAAATGACTTCACGCGCGGAACTTCGTTGGCAAGGATGCCGATAGCTCCGCCCATGATCAGCGCAACCGGCACGGAAACGGCCACTAACGCCAGGGTGTTCATACTTTCGGCCCAATAGCCCGATGCCAACACAAAGCTAAGGCCCACAAAGCCCAGCGCCGCCATCGGCAAGCCGCCCAAATACCAACCCAGCGCAGTCACCAGACCGATCAGGATGGGCCATGGCGTATTGCCAAGCACAAAGTTGGCCCAGTTCATGGGATAGGCCATGAGATCGGAAAACAGCCGCGCCGCCGGTTTGATCCCGTTCAGGAACCAGTCCAGAAACGTGCCTACCCATTGCGTTGCAGGCAGTTCCCAGCCTGCGGGCCATTTGACCAGCCAGGGCGCGACGCCTTCCAGCGCCAGACACAGCGCACCGACGATCACTGTGATCAGTGCGGCGCGCGCGCCAATGCTCATGCGCGCCTGCGGCACAGAAACTTCCGTCGCTACAGTCATGTTTCATCAACCTGCAGGGCGGCGGCCAGATCGGACGGATGAACCGTTCCGACGATGTTACCATCGGCATCCCTGACGGGCACCGGTTCGTATAACTCCATGCAATGCGCCAATGCAGCATCTAATGTCATCGAGGTTGTCAGGCCAGGGTCATCTGGTCCCCGCTCTCCGTCTTGGCGCATGACCGATGCGACCTTGGCATGCTGACCCTTGGCGACATCCTTTGAAAACTCTCGCACGTAATCATCCACCGGGCGCAGTACGATATCGGTGGGTGTACCGATCTGGACTATCTTGCCGTCGCGCATGATGGCAATCCGGTCGGCCAGTTTCAGCGCCTCTTGAATATCGTGGGTGATGAAGACGATGGATTTCTGCAGCGTCGCCTGAATGCGCAGGAATTCATCCTGCAACTGACGGCGGATCAAGGGATCGAGGGCCGAGAATGGTTCGTCCAAAAACCAGATATCGGGGTTCACGGCCAGAGACCGGGCAATCCCGACGCGCTGCCGCTGACCACCCGAAAGCTGACGCGGGAAGCTGTCTTCGCGCCCTTCCAGCCCGACCAACGAGATCACCTCCTGCGCGCGGGCCATCCGCTCTTTGCGGCTAACACCCTGAACACGCAGCGGATAGGCGACGTTTTCGGCAACGGTCATATGCGGGAACAGGCCGAAATGCTGAAATACCATGCCCAGCTTTTTGCGGCGCAGCTCGGTCATGGCTTTCTTTGACGCGCCGATGACGTTCTCGCCATCCACACGGATTTCGCCACCTGTGCCCGGCAAAAGCTGAGAGATACAGCGGATCAAAGTGGACTTGCCCGATCCGGACAGGCCCATGATCACAAACAGCTCGCCCTCCTTGACCTCGAAATTGGCATCCTGAACGGCGGGGATGAACCCGTTTTCCCGCAGATCGGCAGCGGCTTTGTCAGCGTCATTCCCTGACCGAGACAGCGCGTCGGTCAGGGCTTTGTCAGCGCCGGGGCCAAACACCTGCCAGAGATTCTGGCAGGCGATGGCTGGCGAATTTACGTCAGTCACTGATGTCAGCTCACTGCGTTGCCGCGTCAACAACAGGGCGCCATTTGCCTTCGTTTTCATCCATCCAAGCGGCGACGACCTCTTCGACGGAACCACCATCAACGTCGATCGCACCCATCATCGGCTGCTGATCTTCGACCGCCAGCTGATAGTTGGTCAGGATTTCATAGGCTGCGGGCCATTTGTCTTCCATGCCGCTCCAACCCGCCTTGAAGATGCGCGACGGCGAGAAATCGCAATCGTTCACAGCGTTCGGGTTCGGGCCCCAAGCGGGATCGGTGAAACAGGCGTCTTCCCCGGCTGGCAGTTCGACGAATTGCACATCATAGGCCGACATGGCCCAATGCGGCTGCCAGAAGGTGATCAGCAGCGGCGAGTTGCGCTCGGTCGAGGCCCGAAGCTCGGCTATCAAAGCACCCTCGGAACCTGCGGGAACCGCTTTGAACGGCAGATCCAGGCCCACCATACGGTCAGCGCCGGGCGTACCCCAATCGGCCGGGTAATCGACCAGACGGCCCCCGGGCAGCGTTTCGGCCGTCGCAAACACCTGCGCGCAGTCCTTCAGCGCTTCCCATGCGGGCAGGCCGGGACACAGATCAGCCACATGCGCGGGATAGGCGATGCCTTCTTTGGCGTCGAGGCCCAGATCGCCGATTTCAACGACGGTGCCTTCGTCGATCTTCTTGGCATATTCATCCGATACGTTGGACGACCAGATTTCCAGGGTCGCGTCGATGTCACCATCGGCCAACGCCTGGAACTGATTCATCATGCCTGCAGTCACATATTCCACATTGTATCCGGCAGCTTTCAGCATCTCACCCGCGACATGGGTGGTCACGTGCTGGCCAGTCCATTCGTTGATCGCCAGTTTGATCGGCTGATCCACGGCCCCCATCTCGGCGGCATAGGCAGAGCCTGCAACGGTCAGCGCCATCAGGCTTACACTCAGTTTTTTCATTGATTTTCTCCCTGCAATATTCGTTTTGCCCGGTCCGGCGCGCTGTTACGCGCCAGTCGGCTTGTCATGTGACAAATCCATGTCGCAACATGCACAAAAACTGGCGAAGAAGGGAAGCAGACAGTTCGGCGCGGCACGGAATAACTCGCCCCTTTGCCCCAGTGTTTCCACTCTTTCAGCATCATGCTACGCGCCCGCGCACACTGCATTTCCCCAGCATTGCGGTGCGGATATTGATTGACGAGTCAATCACAAACCAGAATCACCCACTTTGTCGAGCATTTCTTTTGGGCTTGGGATGTTTTTTTACCTTGGCAGGCATGTGTCCCGGGCCACCTTGCAACATCGACCGCAAAACGCGACGCTAGGTTTGGAGGATTCTGCAGATGCGCCATTTCGACGAGATTTTCGCCATAGCCGCCAACCGTCACGGCGGGACAGATGCCCTGAGCAACAAGCTTTCCAAACCCAAAAGCCCTGCGGAACTGGCTGAAATGCCCGAAGATCGCTGGCTGTCGATTATCACGAAATGCATCTTTCAGGCCGGGTTTAACTGGAAGGTCATCGAAAACAAATGGGACGGGTTCGAAACCGCTTTTGACGGGTTCGACATTGGACGCTGCGCCTTTATGGACGACGAAAAGTTCGATGCTCTGCTGCAGGACACTCGGATCGTGCGCAATGGCACCAAGATCGCCACGGTCCGCGACAATGCTGCCTTTTTGCTGGAACTGCGCCAAGAAGGTGGCGTCGGAAAGATTCTGGGTGGGTGGCCTTCGGATGACTATGTCGGTCTGCTGAATATGCTGGGCAAGCGCGGGTCGCGGCTGGGCGGTGCATCGGCGCAATATGCGATGCGATTTGCGGGGCGTGAAAGTTTCATCCTGTCGCAGGATGTGACCGCACGGCTGGTGGCCGAGGGCGTGGTCGATAAGCCGCCGACATCGAAAAAGGCGATGGCCTCGGTTCAAGCGGCATTCAACACATGGATGGAACAGTCCGGGCGATCTCTGACGGAAATCAGCCGCGTCCTAGCAATGAGCCTGTAAAAAAACCATTTGCACACGTGTGCTGCCAGAATAGATTTTTTGTCATGTTACGCCTCATTTTGATGACGTCCCTTTTGGTATTCACCGCTTGCGGTCGCCCCCTGACTGATCAGGAGGCTGCTTTTACCCGCACACTTCAGGGTGATACGCTGAAACTCAACAAAGTGCGGTTGGTCGAAGGCGCACCAGTTGCGCCAATAACTTTCTATCGTAAAGATCGGTCACGCCTTGCCTGCCGCGAGCGCATTTTTCCCGCCCCGAAAGAAGGTGTCGTCACCGCAAAACCCGCGGCAGTGGCCCTGTTCAACAAGGTCTATTTCACGCGTGACTGGTATCTGGACGATTACATGTCCGAATTCCCGGATCGGATGAACCTGATCGCGGCAATGTTGCTGGGTCATGAACTGACCCATGTGTGGCAATGGCAAAACCGCAAGAAGACCGGCTATCATCCGCTGCGCGCCGCAGCCGAGCATGGCGGGAATAACGACCCCTATCAATTCGATCTGGAGAGCTCGCCTGATTTCCTGTCCTACGGGTACGAACAGCAGGGGGCCATTGTCGAGGAATACATTTGTTGCCGGGCGCTGGATCCTTCGGCACCCCGCACCAGGCGTCTGCACGAGATGCTGGGCGCACATTTCGATCTGGCTCTGCTACGTGGTGACAAGCGTGAAAGCGCAGTGGTCATCCCCTGGGCCGATGCCGAGATCAAAGGAATCTGTCGGTAACGTTCAGTTGACCTGCAGCGTCTGCAGATAAGCCACCAGATCCACGATCGGCTGGCTGGTTAGGATCGGCTGCCCATCTGGTGTTTTCATCGCCGTATCCTGCCCTTCGAAATACGGTCCATAGACTGGCATCGGGCTGCCATGGCTGACCAGCGGGTCTCGTCCATCTATGCGCGCCACAACACGAGCGGTCGGGAATACCCCTTCGCTGCTTGCAAGCCGCGTCAGGTCAGTTGGCTGAATAACAAGGACGCCTGCCATTGGACCATAGCCCGTCGCGTCGATCCCGTGGCAGGTTGCACAATAATGCTGGTACAGCTCGGCGCCGGTATCTGCATCCTGCGCGCTGACCTGAGACGCCGTCACAAACGCCGCTATCGATAGCGCCCCCATTGCCTGTCTGATCATCACATCCTCCTGTCAGATTTGACATTTTCAGGCTTGCCCGTGCCTGGGCTTGGCGCAATGATCCAGATCAACGAGGCAATAGGAAAACCGCATGACACAATATGCTGCTATTATGCTTGTGGCTGGAATTGGGGTTCCGATCCTTGCCGCGTTGAATGCCGCATTGGGCAAATTGATCGGGTCGCCAACAACAGCGGCTGTGGTCCTGTTTGCGATAGCCTTTGCATCAAGTGCAGCGTTGATGGTGGTTTTTCCCGGCTTTGGAGCCCTTTCAAAAATAGCCGATGCCCCCAAGCACCTGCTTCTGGCCGGTGTGCTTGTCGCCTTTTACGTTCTGTCGATCACCCATGTTGCACCACATTTCGGGGTCGGCAACGCGGTGTTCTTTGTCCTTCTTGGGCAACTCGTCAGCACTGCAACCATCGACCACTTCGGCTTGTTTGGCGCGCAGGTCACCCCGCTGACATGGGTTCGCGCAAGCGGTATCGCAGTGATGGCTGCAGGCGTTGCAATCACTCAACTGGCCTAAGCGCGCCTCCGTCCAGCCTTAGTGTTCGGTCCATCCGGGCGGCAAGCTGCATGTTATGTGTGGCGATCAGAGCCGAGAGCCCCTCGTCCCGCACCAAAGCCATCAATGCGTCAAAAACCTGATCCGAGGTTTCAGGGTCCAAATTGCCGGTCGGCTCATCCGCAAGAAGAACCCGAGGTTTGTTGGCCAATGCGCGGCAGAAGGCCACGCGTTGCTGCTCACCGCCGGACAGGGCGGCCGGCCGGTGATCGGCGCGCGCGGCGACGCCGACATGATCCAACAGCGACATCGCCCGGTCCTGGGCCGCTCTCTCGGGCACGCCATTGGCCAGCTGCGGCAGGGTGATATTTTCCAGCGCGGTGAATTCTGGCAACAGATGGTGGAACTGATAGACAAAGCCGACATCCTGCCGCCGCAACGCAGTTCGCGTGCGATCACCTTTCCCGGTCACGTTCTGGCCTGCAATCTCAACCGATCCTGTGTCGGGTGTGTCCAACAATCCGGCAATATGCAACAGCGTCGACTTACCGGCACCCGAGGGCGCTACTAGGGCCACGGCCTCGCCCGCACGCAGGTCCAAATCGACACCGCGCAACACCTGAACTTCGCCCGGCGTGCCTTTGAGGTAGGTCTTGGTCAGACCGGCCAATCGCATCATCACATCACTCATAGCGCAGCGCCTCGACAGGGTTCAGCCGCGCCGCGCGACGGGCGGGGAAATAGGTGACCAGGAATGACAAGCCCAGAGATAGGCCAACGGCCTTGAGCACATCCGAAAGATGCAGCTCGGCAGGCAGCGCATAGATGCCGCGGATGGACGGATCCCAAACCCCGCCCCCCATCACAAAGTTCACAAAACTGAAGATTGGGTCGATATAGATTGCAAAGAGACAGCCCAGCACCACGCCCAACGCAGTGCCGATGATCCCGGTAAACGCGCCGCAGATAAAGAACACGCGCAGGATCGAGCCTTCGCTCAGCCCGATGGTGCGTAGGATGCCGATGTCTCGGCCCTTGTTTTTCACCAGCATGATCAGACCCGAAACGATGTTCATCGCGGCGATCAGAACCAGGATCGACAGAATGATGAACATGACGTTGTCTTCCACTTCAAGCGCGCGGAGGAACCCGCCCGAGGCATCCTGCCATGTCCAGATCTGACTGCGCTCGCCTGCGGCTTCAAGGATCGGGATCAGGATCGGCGTCAGTTCTTCGGGGCGGTCAACCATAACTTCGATCTCATCAGCCACGCCCTCGCGGTTGAAAAAACCCTGCGCCTGTTCGAAGGGCATATAGACCCGCGTCCGGTCGATGTCATAACGCCCAGCAGAAAACACATAAACCACCTGGTAGGCATTCACTCGGGGTGAGGTGCCAAACGCGGTCTTCACCCCATTGGGCGAGGTCAGCTTGATGGTATCGCCCACCGTCGCCCCGATGCTGCGCGCGACGCCTGAACCTATGGCAATGACGTCCTGGCCGTTCTGAAACATCGACAGATCACCAACCGCCTGTTCGCTTTCGGCGACACCGGGCAGCTCCAGCAAATCTTCGGGCTGGATGCCAAATACCTCAACCCCGCTGCTGCGGTCCCGATTGGTGATCAGAACCTGGCCTTTCACCAAAGGTGCTGCCCGCTGAACGCCCGGAACCTGAGCGACCCGGTCGGCCATGTCCATATAATCCGCAATAGTGCGATCTACCTGCCCCTGCGCAGTGAACTCACCCGATGAATACACGGTCACATGGGCGTTAGCCCCCAGAATGGTTCCAACAAATTCGGACCGGAAACCGGACCTGACGGCCAATGTGGCGATCAGCGCAAACACTGCCAAGGTAATCCCGATTAGCGAAATCCATGTCATCACGCTGACGCCACCTTCAGCACGGCGCGCACGCAGGTATCGCCAAGCGATTTTCCACTCAAAAAGCGCAAATGGCGGTGGTGTCTTGGCCATGTCTGCTCCGCTGGTTTTGTTTTGTGGCGACCCTCTCGGCAATTCGACCGGGGGTCAAGCCGGTTATCCGCCCACTTCGACTTGCCCCGTCAAAGCAGCGGTTCTGTTCAAGGCGGCCTCGGCGATAGAACGATCGCAGATGCCGCGGCTTTCCAGCTCGTGAAACACCCGGTTTCGAATGTCGGCGGGCAGCTTGTAAAGCGCTCTGTTATGCAAGCCTAGGGTCAAAGTTTCCGGATCGTCCAGCCGGGAAAGCTCATCGGTCAGTTTCTGCGCCGAGAAGGATGGCCACAGCCCTATGCTGGTGTTTCCCGAGGGTTCGAACCAAGGCGCAAAACCGGCTTCGGATTTCAGACAAAATGCATTCAACAACATAAACTCAGACGGGCGCCTGCGAGAGGCAAATAGCGATTGAACCGATCCGTGGCGCGCATTTATCTCTTGCAGCAGATTCAGGATCAGCGACCGGCGCACAGGATAGGGCGTTGCGAAATTTGTTGTCTGCAGGCCGTCCGTTTCCGGGATCGACGCGCCCAGCGCATCAAAGCTCTGTTCCAGCCAGCGTCTGTGATAATCGCTGTTCACACCGATAAACGGAATCCGCGCCGCACCACTGTCCGAGAAAAACTCGGCCTCCTGAAAGGGGCGCAGAAACAGGTTCTTGGTATCCAGAATCACAATGTTTTCTGTCGAGGCAGCGCGAGCAGATCCCAATTTCAAAACTTGCTGTGTCCGGTATCCGTTGTTGCCACGCCATCCACCCTTGCGCGCGCCCGGAATGCGGTATCGGTTTTCGACCAATATCCTGTCCGAGATCGACCGGCGCGCGCATTGCCCGGGAGCCAGCAAAACGTCATCGCCGCTCAGGACTTCAACTTTGGGTCGCAACGGACCGTAAGAAGCCAAAATCGGTTCCACCATCGCGCGCAGTGCCGGTTCGTCCACATCGTTCATGATCACCCGGATCGAGCCGACCTGATCAGGGTCAACAAATCGGGCAAAAGACAATGCCTGCAATTCAAGCAAGGGGAAGTCTTTGGAATAGACGACGGTTGTGAAGCTCAGCAAACCGTGGATCCTTTTGTGATTTTCGGCCCGTGTATCAGCAAATTCCAGGTGATCCAATTCCGCAAGAAATTCAACCATCGGCGAATCAGGTCGGGGTTTTTCAAAATACGGATGATTTCCACATGCCGCATTATACCCTTGGTTGTGAAGCCCTTCACAGACAGCACCGCATTGTTTCAGCTATGAAGTCAATGTGAGCATTCAGGGTGAAACTGCACTCAAAATGCAACATTTTAGGCGCAATATTATTTCGCTTTTTGATTATTTAAAGAAACTTTGTCACCCTACTTTGTGGGGGAATTCATTTCCAGAGCGGGGGTCGCTCATGAATATTCGTACTGAAACAGAACAACCGGGCGCAATTTCAGCCCGGAAACTATCTACAGAAATTGATTGCGAGACCGCAGCACTGCTGCGCGCGGCGATACGCCCGATATTTTCCGGTGCCGCAAGCTGGGGCAATCTGACGGATATCCTGAAAGATAAAGGGTACCATTTGGCGTTTCGACAGGGTCGGTTATGTATCACCGATCGCATGACTGGCGACCGTGTTTGCGGAATACGCTTTTTGGGGTTCGAATTTAAGGACCTAGTCAATCGCTTGGGCCGTCCGATCGTTGTTCCACGCGGATCCGAGGCTGATGGCGATCTGCTATCCGTCCGACCGACTGCGGCAGGTCACTAATAGCGCCGCCAAAACTGTACGGATCGGCGGGCCGTTTTCCATAGGCTATGGCGTGCCGCCAGTTTGATCCCCTCCGGGGTATCTGGGCGCCGCAGTAATTCGATCATCAGATTGGCAGGCATGTGTCCGCGGCGGTAGAACCGGAAGAAATCCTGTTGGGTCAGGGTCCGCGCTGCATTGAAACCTGAATAGAATTGAACCCAGACGCGGGCATAATCCTCGGCGGTTTTGACAATGTCGCTGGTTACGCCCCTGCCCCAGAACATGGAAACAGGCTCATCCGTGCGCTCTCCCTGATATCCGGCAGCGACAAGCCTCAGCATCAGGTCATAATCCGCAGCCACCCGAAACTGCGTGTCATGCCCGCCAAGCGCCTGAAACACATCCCGCCGCAGCAACACCGAATTATGGCAGAACGGCATCCGCTGCAGGATCGCTTTGAGCGACATGCGCTTTTCCCGACTTTCCGAACCGTCCTCGTATTTGCGCAGGGTCGAGCCATACAGGAAATCCGGTCGAGATTCCGCAAGCCGGTCGGCAAGGGTGTTCAAAATGTCATCCGATGCCAGCGAGTCATCCGAGTTCAGGAACAGCAGATAATCACCCTGTGCAGCCTCGGCGCCTTTGTTCATGGCATCATACAGGCCAGTATCAGGCGCGCTGATCACGCGCGTTCGTGGTGCACCTGCCGTCAGCTCTTCCAGAAACGCCACCGTGCCGTCATCCGATGCGCCATCCTGAATGATATGTTCGGCCCGGTCGCAACTCTGCCGGGCCATACAGGCTATGACTTCGCGGAAACTGTCCTGCCGCCCTTGGGACAGAAGGTTATATGTCGCCGTGATGACCGAGATCAGCGGCGTGTCGGTTTCAGGCGATGCGCTCATAGATCTCGGCGATCTTGGTGACGGCGGCTTCGGGGCTCAACTCTTCGCTTTCGCCTGTGCGGCGGCAAGTCAGTTCCACCACACCGTTCTTCAGGCCGCGCGGGCCGACCGTGATCCGCCAAGGCAGGCCGATCAAATCCATCGTGGCGAATTTACCGCCTGCCCGTTCGTTACGGTCATCATAAAGTGGCTCCAACCCCAGCACGGTCAGCGCGGCATAGAGTTTTTCACAGGCTGCGTCCGCTTCGTCATCGCCTTGTTTCAGGTTCACGATACCGCAATGGAACGGGGTCACGCCCTCGGGCCAGATGATGCCCTTGTCGTCATGGCTGGCTTCAATGATCGCGCCAACCAAGCGGCTGACACCGATGCCGTGGCTACCCATATGGACCGGAACCGGTTTGCCATCGGGGCCTTGAACGGTTGCCCCAAGAGGTTCGGAATATTTTGTGCCGAAATAAAAGATCTGGCCAACTTCGATCCCGCGCGCCACGCGGCGCCGATCTTCCGGCACCTGATTGAACAGCGCCTCGTCATGCGTCTCGTCGGTGCGGGCATATTTTGAAGTGAACTCTTCCAGAATAGACTGACATTGACCACGGTCGTCATAGTCAATCTGACGGTCGCCAAAAGTCAGGTCGGTGACGGCGCTGTCATAGAATACCTCAGACTCGCCGGTTTCAGCCAAAACCAGGAATTCATGCGTATCGTCGCCACCGATTGGGCCGGAATCGGCGCGCATTGGGATCGCCTGCAAACCCATGCGCTCATAGGTGCGCAGATATGTAACCAGGTGGCGGTTATAGGCGTGCAGCGCATCCTCTTTGGTCAAGTCGAAATTATAACCGTCCTTCATATAGAACTCGCGGCCCCGCATCACGCCGAAACGCGGACGGATTTCATCGCGGAATTTCCACTGGATCTGATAGAGCGTCAGCGGCAGGTCCTTGTAACTACTGACATGACCCCGAAAAATGTCGGTCACCAGTTCCTCGGCAGTCGGGGTAAAAAGCATGTCCCGGTCATGCCGGTCTTTCATGCGCAACATTTCCTGGCCGTAGTCGTCATAGCGTCCGGATTCGCGCCACAGATCTGCCGATTGCATGACAGGCATCTGAATGGCAATGTGACCCGCCCGCGCCTGTTCTTCGTGCACGATGTTTTCCAGCTTGCGCAGAACTTTGAACCCCAGCGGGAGCCAGGAATAAATCCCAGCAGCGGCCTGCTTGATCATGCCCGCGCGCAGCATCAGCCGGTGGCTGACGATCTGAGCCTCGGAGGGGTTTTCCTTGAGAACGGGCAGAAAGTAACGGCTGAGGCGCATGGCTTGACCTTTAGAGGTAAAATTCGACTTCAAAGGTGATTATGCCAAAGCCCCGCCGGGGGCAATCACGCATTGGGGTTTTACGACCACAGGCCTGTCGGTTTTTTGATTGACCCGCCAGTTAGCTGCGTCAAATGTGGCGGCAATGTAAAGTCACCGAGGCGCCCATGCAGACCATTCAAGAACCCGCCCGTCAGATCCCCGTTGTCCATTCCACGGACGTTCTGGTCGTTGGCTCCGGGCCTGCAGGTCTGGCCGCAGCGCTGGCGGCCGCACGGGCCGGAGCCGAAGTGTCGCTGGTCGACCGCTTCGGCTGCATGGGCGGCAATATCACCGCTGTCGGCGTTGAAGGCTTTGCCTGGTATCGCCACGAACAAACGGTTGAGGCTGGCGGCATCGGCATGGAATTCGAAATCCGCGCCAGGGACATGGGCGCGGCCGTGCCGGAAAGCCAATCTCTGAGTTATGAGCTGGACAGCGAAGGCTTTAAACTGGTCGCGGACAAGCTGGTCGAAGAGGCGGGCGTACACCCGATGCTGCACCGGCAATTCGTGGCTCCGATCATGGACGGCGACCGGATCACCGGCATCATCACCGAATCCAAAGCCGGGCGCGAGGCGATACTGGCGAAGGTTATCATTGACGCTACCGGGGACGCAGATGTCGCCCATCGCGCCGGTGCGCCCACGCACAAGACCGCACGCGAAGACATGATGGCGGCCTCGGTCATGTTCCATCTGGCGGGCGTCGACAAGCGCGCCTTTATCGAAGGCGTCAAGGCCGACCCCCAGACCTATAAGGATTGGGGCGGTGGTGGCGAATGGAACATTGAGACCAGCGGTAAAGAGGACGACATGTACTCGCCCTTTGTGCACAAACCGTTCCAGCAGGCGATTGATCAGGGGCTGATCCCAGCACATCTGAACACCATCGCGGGCACTTGGGGCGCGATGCATGACACCGGTGAGCTGACCTATATGAACCTGATTCATCTGGCCGAGATCGATGGCACCGATCCCGACAGCATGACCCGCGGTGAGATCGAAGGGCGGCGTCAGTCAATGCTCGCCATCGAGGCGCTGCGCCGGTTCATGCCCGGGTGTGAGAACGCCCGGCTGCGGAATTTCGGGATGACCATCGGCATTCGCGACACCCGCAAGATCGACGCGGTGTACAACATGACCGAGGATGATGCCCGCCATCAGGGCCGGTTCGAAGACACCATCGGCATCTATCCCGAATTCATCGACGGCTATGGCATTCTGATCCTGCCCACGACTGGTCGGTACATGCATATCCCCTATCGGTCGATGCTGCCCAAAGGGGCCAAGGGCCTGCTGGTCGCGGGCCGGTCACATGGGGCGGACCGGGTTGCCCATGCGGCGACGCGCAACATGGCTTGCTGTGCGGTCATGGGTCAGGGTGCGGGGATTGCTGCGGCGCTTTCACTCAAAAGCAACCAAGACCTCGATAAATTGAACCTTGCCCCGGTGCATAAAGAACTGGCACGGCAAGGCGTGAGGATACGCTGATGGACCACATCCCAACAATCGACATTGCTCCGCTGGGTGACTCCAGTCACCCCGATTTCAACGCAACCGTTCAGGCAGTCATGGATGCCTGCACCCGGATTGGGTTCCTGTCGATTACCGGCACCGGCGTTTCGCGGGACACCGTCAACAACATGCGCACTTGCGTCCGGGCGATTTTCGACATCGACGATGATGCGAAATGGGATCAGGCGATCACACGCGAGAATTATCGCGGTTTTATCCCGATGGGGTTTTTCACCCCGAATGACGGGTCAGGCAAAGCGGATAAATACGAAGGCTACAAGCTGCATTATCAGGTGGACCTGGATGCGCCCATCCGCCGAGATTGTGCCCTCTATGGCCCAAATATCTGGCCCCGCCATGTTCCACGGGCACAGGCAGTGATTCTGGATTACTGGTCAAAGCTGGACGGTGTCGCGCATATGCTGCTGGGCGCGCTGGAGATGGGTTTGAAGCTACCTGCGAACCAGCTGCTAGACGCGTTTCATGATCCTATGACCAATATGTCCCTGCTGCACTATCCCCCTCAGGCCCCGGACGATACCGGCTATGGAATCCACCCGCATAAGGACACAGATGCGCTGACCATCATCGCACCTGACCCGGTCGGCGGGCTTGAAGTTCAGACCCGCGGTGGCGGCTGGATCACACCCAACTGCCCGCCGGATGGATTTGTCGTCAATATCGGCGACATGCTAGAGCTTTGGTCGGGTGGCCGGTTGAAATCCACCCCTCACAGAGTGGTCAACCGATCGGGTCAAGAACGCTATTCCTTCCCGTATTTCGCGGTGCCGCGGCATGATGTGGTTGTCGAACCGCTTTTGACGCCTCTGCCCGGCTTTGACCGTCCATCCGTTCATTGCGGCCATTGGTCTGCCGAAATCTGGCGCACCAACTGGCCCGACGAAACAGCCCATGAAGCCACCCCTGAACTGGGCACGTTAAGCGACTAGCCCCGCGCGATTCTGGCGGGTCATGAAGCGCTTGCATCGTGAGGCCGCATACGCCAAGAACATTTGCACGTGCCGAAACAAGGGGACAGCCATGGCTTTGCCGGTAAGAGATCAACTCAGGTACTGGGGCATCGCCGCAGTGGTTATTGTACTGCTGTTGTGGGCACTTGGCGATGTATTGCTGCCCTTTGTAATCGGTGGCGCGATTGCCTATTTCCTTGATCCTGTTGCGGATAGGCTTGAAAAGCTGGGCCTGTCCCGCATGGCCGCTACCGGGGTAATCACGGTTGTCGGCGTTTTGGGTTTCGTACTGCTTATCCTGATGGTCGTTCCGGCGCTGATCACCCAGTTGATCGACCTGGTCGAGGTTATGCCCAGCCTTCTCAAGCAGCTAAGAGGGTTTATCGAACAGCAATTCCCGTCGCTTTTGGACCGCGAATCCAACACGCACCAGTTTCTGGTGTCCTTGGGAGAGACGCTTCAGTCCAAAACTGGTGATGTCCTGCAATCTGTCGCTGCGTCGCTTGGATCAGCCATCAACGTGGTGGTTCTGCTGGTGATTGTCCCAGTGGTCACCGTCTACATGCTGTTGGACTGGGACCGCATGATTGCTCGTATCGCAGAGCTTTTGCCCCGCGACCACGCCCCCACCATCAAGCGGCTGGCTGGTGAGATTGACAGCGTTCTGGCCTCATTTGTACGTGGAATGGGTACGGTCTGCCTGATCCTGGGCACCTATTACGCCGTCGCGCTGATGGCCGTCGGACTGCAGTTCGGGCTGGTCGTTGGGTTTATCGCCGGCTTGGTCACGTTTATCCCTTATCTGGGCGCCCTGATCGGGGGCTCACTGGCCATTGGTTTGGCACTGTTCCAGTTCTGGGGAGACTGGACGCAAATTGGGCTGGTCGCAGCGGTCTTTGCATTGGGTCAGGTGACCGAGGGCAATTTTCTGACGCCAAAGCTCGTCGGCAGCTCGGTCGGGTTACATCCGGTCTGGCTGTTGCTGGCATTGTCGGTCTTTGGTGCCCTGTTCGGATTTGTCGGGATGCTGATCGCGGTGCCGGTCGCTGCAGCGCTTGGCGTTCTGGCGCGCTTTGCCACGTCGATCTATTTGGATAGCCGTCTGTATACTGGCCTTGTGGGTATGGACCAGGAAGACGATTGAATGGCCCTACAGCTGAGCTTTGATCTACCGGCCAAGACTGCGCTGGGGCGCGAGGATTTTTTCGTCTCGCCCGCAAATGCTCTGGCTGTGGCCATGATCTCGGCCACCTCATGGCCGGGGAATAAACTGGTGCTCAGCGGACCTGCTGGCGCGGGCAAGACACATCTGGCCCATGTGTGGGCGGCAGAGACCGGTGGTCGAATTGTGCAGGCCTCGCAGATCAAGCACGATGAGGTTCCTGACCTCGCCCAAACACCGATCGCGGTGGAAGATGTCCCCATGATTGCTGGCGATATCGACCAGCAGAAAACCCTATTCCATTTGCACAATCTTGTGTTGGCAGAAGGCCACGCCCTGTTGATGACCGGGCGCCTTGCGCCAAATTTCTGGCAGTTGCCCTTGCCTGACCTGCAAAGCAGGATCGAAGGCGCACATCACGTTGCGCTGGACCCGCCCGATGACGCGCTGCTAGGCGCCGTGCTGGCCAAACTGTTCGTAGACCGACAGCTGAACCCCGGACCCGAGGTCATCGCTTACCTCGTCAAACATATGGATCGCCGTTTCGAAACCGCCGCCAGCACTGTGGCGCTGCTGGATCAACTGGCGCTGTCCGAGAAACGAGACATCACGCGGGCTCTGGCCGTACGGGTACTGAGTGCGGAACTGGAAGATGCCGAAACCAGCGATTGACCCGTCCCCGGTGATTTCGCATCTTAAGCCTGGAATATCTGGACGAGATATGGATCAAGCCGTAGATACCAACATTCCCGACTGGGGACCTTTCGGAAAGCCGTTGTTTGACAACCCCGAGGCCCGCGCCCTGTCGCGCGTCGGCGTTGTTGATGTAGGGTCGAACTCGGTCAGGATGGTGATCTTTGATGGTGCGGCGCGATCGCCTGCCTATTTCTACAATGAAAAAGTCATGTGCGAGCTTGGCGCGGGCCTGTCCGAGACCGGCCGCCTGAACCCGCTTGGCAGGATACGTGCCCTGGCTGCGTTGAAGCGTTTTTCCCGGCTGTCAGACGATCTGGGTCTGCCGGGGCTGCACGTCGTGGCCACCGCCGCCGTGCGAGAGGCCAAGGATGGCCCGGATTTCTGTGCCGAAGTTCACGCACTAACCGGGTTGACGGTCTCGGTCATCGACGGCGGGGAAGAGGCACGCCTGTCCGCTCAGGGCGTTTTACTGGGCTGGCCCGGTGCATATGGTCTGATCTGTGATATCGGCGGGTCCTCGATGGAGCTGGCCGAGATCGGTGGTGGAGACGTTGGTCGTCGCCTGTCATCGGCCCTGGGTCCGCTGAAGCTGCGGGATATCAAGGGCGGTCGTCGCGCGCGCAAGGCGCAAATCAAGGAGACGATGGAAAACCTGCGCGACCAGATGGGCCCTCAGCGCGATCGTCTGTTTCTGGTGGGCGGAAGCTGGCGGGCCTTTGCAAGGCTCGACATGCTGCGCCGGGGATATCCCCTGAACGTGCTGCATGAATATCGGATGACGACAAAGCAGGTGCATCAGACCATCAAATTCATCGAAAAGGGTGACCCGGAAAAACTGCGCAGTCTGGCAGGCGTCTCGGGTTCTCGGATGGCGCTGATCCCTTATGCGATGGATGTGCTTGCGCGACTGGTGCGAACGTTCAAACCCAAGGACATTGCCGTTTCCAGCTATGGTATCCGCGAAGGCCTGCTTTACGAACAGATGCCACAAATCCTGCGCGATCGTGACCCTCTGATCGAAGCCAGCTATTTTTCCGAAGCCAAAGATGCCCGCCTGCCCGGGTTTGGCAAACATCTGTTCGAATTCGTCATGCCTCTGTTCAAATCCGCGCCGGCCGCGCGGGTCAGGCTGATCAAGGCTGCGTGTCTTTTGCACGATGTCAGTTGGCGCGCCCATCCGGATTACCGAGCTGAAACCTGCTTTGATTACGTAACTCGCGCCAACTTGGGCGGTTTAAAGCATTCCGAACGGGTCTATATCGGGCTGGCCCTGCAGCACAGGTATCGCAACAAGCGTGAGGGCAACCGGTTTACCCCTCTCTATGACTTGTTGGGCGAAAAAGATCAGGAACAGGCCGAGATTCTGGGCAAAGCCATGCGCTTTGGTGCAATGCTGTGGATGCAGAACGAAGCCACGATGGGCACGCTTCGGCTGTACCCTAAAAAACGTCAGCTAGAGCTGATTTTGCCCGAAGCCGCAGCCCCTCTCTTTAGCGAAGTGGCCGAAGCACGACTGAACTCATTGGCAAGCACGCTGAAATCCGAACCCCGCTTGATCATCAAAGGCTGACCCTCAGATATCAATCTCGCCTTCGGGCTCATTTTCGGGTTTTTCCGGCTCAACCTCGGGCTCGGGCGGCTTTTTGCGGATAATGATATCCCCGTTCGGCAGGATTTCCGGAGCCTCGTAAACGCTCCAGTCCTGCACTTCGGCGGCCAGTTCCGCCAGGGCCGGTCCCATTTCCTCAAAAAACGACTGCATCGCGGGGCCGAATTGATCTGCCAGCCCCAACAAATCCTCAAGCGCGGGTTCCATTTCCTGACGCAGCCCTTCAAAGAACAACTCAGCCCCTTGTTCCATCAAGGATTTGCCTGTGTCGTCCTCTGCCTGTGCCGGAACGCCCATGGCCGCTGTGACCACGCATATTGAAATGAACTTTTTCATGCTTCAGATATAAGTCGCCCACGCCGGCGATGAAAGGTCACAGATCAATATCCAGCGTGACAGGGAAGTGATCCGAGGCTGTCAGCAGCGCCTCGTGCAGGTCCCGCGAGGCATAGCATGCAGGGTCCTGGAAAGGATGCCATATGCGCCATTTCGGGCGCTTAACACGCAGCCCTTCGCTGATCATGACATAGTCCAACAGCGCCTCAAGATGATCAGCCCTGTCGCGGCGCACAAAGCGCGCGGACGAGGGTAAGATTTCGGGTTCAGCCTCATTTGCCATCACCGCATGCGGATCGAACAGACCGGTCTGCAACAGGATTTCAACAGATGAGCGCCCGAACAGGTTTTCAAACTCATCCAAGCCCGGCCCGTCGTTGAGATCGCCCAAAAGGATGACATGCTCGTCAGCCGCAATATGCGCCTGTACTCGCCGCCCCAACCAGACAGCCTGTGCAAGCTGTTTGCGTCGATTGGCGATGGATATCCGGATCGCCTCATCGCGGCTTTCTGCCCCATGCGGGGCTTTGGATTTCAGATGCGCTCCGATCAGGCGAAACGTCGCCCCGCCTGACGTCTGCGCTGACAACTCCATTGGCGGCTTGGAAAAGCGCACATGATCCTCGGTTGCATCAATATCCAGGTCGATCTTGAAAACGCCATCAAAACGAGGGGCAGCCCCTTTTCCTTCCTTGTTTCCTTTGGGATCATGGCGCAATGACAGGATCTGAGGATCGAAAAGAAACGCAAGTTCCTGATGGGTATCGTTCGGAAACCCCATGATCGCGTTTCCTATGCGCAGATCGAACGCTTCGGCAAACCCTTGCAGCGCACGCACCGTGTTCTGCGTCTTACCAGTATTCGGAGCTTCAACAATCAGCACGGCATCCGCATCGATTGCCGTCAGCACTTTTGCGATGGCCTCGATCTGTTCAGCTTTGGTGACATTGTATCTGCCGGACCAGCTGTCATCTACGATCAAGCGGTCTTGCCGGTCGAAGAGATTGGCGAACCATTCAATATTGTAGGTTGCCAATCGCATCGGTTCAGGCCTGCGCGCCTTTGATTTCATCCCAGGCGCGATTGATGTCGATCATCTTTTTTTCGGCCAGACGAATGGCCTCTTCCGGAACGCCTCGTGACATCATGGCGTCGGGATGAGTGTCGCGTACAAGTTGTCGCCAGACCTTACGAATGTCGGGCAGAGGCATATTCCGCGGCACACCCAGCACCGTATAGGGATCCTTTGGTGCATCCGGTACAAACCGTGCGCGTAAGGCCAGAAACTGAGCATCGGTCTGACCGAATATCCGGCTGACATCTTCCAGAAACTTATTTTCGTTGGGATGATAAAACCCGTCAGCCATTGCGATATGAAACAGCCCCTCCATCAGGTCGCACAAGGTGGTGCTGTCTTCTGCGAACATATAGGCAATTTTGCTGGCATATTCCTGATACCCGGCGACATCGGTGCGCGCCATGTCAAAGACTCGAGCTGCACCGGCCTCATCTTCGCGCGCGATCTGGAATACATCCCGAAAGGCAGTAACCTCGTCTCGCGTGACCTGCCCGTCGGCCTTGGCCATCTTAGCCCCCAGGGCGATGACCGCAATCGCAAAGGCGACCGAGCGTTCCGGCGGCGTGCGCAGTTTCTCGAACACGGCCGTCAGGCTTTCGCCCTGTGCAAGCGCGCTTAGCGCATCGGATATACGGGTCCAAATCGACATGAGCGCACCCTAACCCGCTCTGTCGCGACTGTCAGGTGCGACAGATCACTGCGGGGCAAGAATTTTCTGCATCAGCACAAGATCTAACCACTGACCGCATTTAAACCCCACCTCGGGCATCAGGCCCACTTGTGTAAATCCGGCAGCCGTATGGAAAGCGATGGCCGCAGGGTTGGCCGAGGAAATGCCCGCAATCAGAACATGAACATTGTCCATCTGTGCGCGGGCTTCCAAGGCCTGCAACAATGCGCGGCCTATCCCCTGGCCCCGCGCCTGCGGTGCCAACAGGATCGAGTGTTCACGCGTATGGGCATAGCCCGGCCCTGACCGAAACGCACCATAGGTTGCGAAGCCCAGAACAACGCCGTCACGCTCGGCCACCAGAAACGCCGCCCCCCTGGAGACGATATCCAAGGCAACGGCGTCATCGTTGCGCAATTCAGTGGTGAATGTGATCAGCGTATCGCGGATGATCGCATTCCAGATCGCCGCAACAGCGGGTGCATCTTCTGGCTGGGCTTGCCGGATGTTCATTCCAATACCCGTACCCCGTGCGGTGTGTCGATTTCGGCACGCAACGCCGCCGGACCGCTGTCAAACTCAACACGCTCTAACGGGCCTAGCGCTTTGGCGAGGTCCAGCGCGTCAGGGTGGTAGATGACTAGGCGGCGCAGCTGGCAGCCACTGTCGTTCAGCATGTTTGCCGGGTGAAGGTCACCCTGCCACTGGATCAGCGCCGGGAAAAGATTATCAAACGGCAGGCGCCCATTGGGAGGCACCGCCATGCGCCAACGCAGCGCGCCACGGTTTAGGTCGATCGGTTGACCGACTCCGTCCGGAAAGACCGTCAGCGAGGCCTCGATATCCGGAACCTGGCAAATCCAGTTAGTCAGGCGGGGAGCGCCCTGAAACCGATCTAGATCGAACCAGCGGGTTCTTTGCGGATTGGGTGCATCGGGGTCAATCGCGATGGCTTCCAGATACAAACCGTCCCGCAGGCCCAACAACCGGTTATGAGTTCCGAATTTCTCGTGCTTGCCCCCATCATGCAAGGGGACGCCCAGCGCCTGTTCGACATGAGCCGAAGCCTGTTCAAGCGTTTCGCCAGCAACCGCCAGATGATCAAGTAACACGAATAAGCCCCCCAAAAAGACAAACGGCCAGACCGCAAGGGTCTGGCCGTATGTTTTCCTCAAAGGCGCCGGATCACAAGATTTTTCGACGAAAAATCTTGTGATCCGGTTCAATCTTTGGCTTCGCCGATCAAACGCAGGATATCTTGTGCCGCCTCTGGGATGTTCGTACCCGGACCAAAGATCGCCTTAACCCCGTGATCATAGAGGAACTTATAATCCTGTTGCGGGATGACACCTCCGCAGATGACGATGATATCCTCAGCCCCGGCCTTTTTCAGTTCTTCGACCAGCTGCGGGGCCAGCGTCTTGTGCCCGGCTGCCTGAGACGAAATGCCGACGACATGGACGTCATTGTCCACCGCGTCTTGTGCTGCCTCGGCCGGCGTTTGGAACAGCGGGCCAACGTCCACGTCAAAGCCGATATCGGCAAAGGCTGTGGCGATCACCTTGGCTCCCCGGTCATGCCCGTCCTGCCCCATCTTGACTACCAGCAGGCGCGGGCGACGGCCTTCGGCCTCAGCAAAATCCTCAATGGACTTCTGGATGGCGGCAAAGCCTTCGTCGCCCTCATAGGCGGCCCCATAAACACCCGCCAGCGTTTTGACCTCGGCGCGGTGGCGACCAAATTCCTTTTCCATTGCCATGCTGATCTCTCCTACGGATGCGCGGGCACGGGCGGCTTCGACAGCAGCGGCCAGCAGGTTGCCGCCATCGCGGGCGGTGGTCGTCAGGGTGTCCAGCGCCTTTTGGCAGGCAGCCTCATCGCGCGTGGCACGGATGCGTTCCAGACGTGCCACCTGCGCCTCGCGGACAGCCACGTTGTCGACATCCAGAATGTCTATCGGGTCTTCCCGTTCCTTGCGGTACTTGTTGACGCCGACGATTACCTCGTCACCCCGGTCGATCATCGCCTGCCGTCGGGCGGCGCTTTCTTCTATCCGAAGCTTTGGCATGCCGGATGCAACGGCCTTGGTCATGCCGCCCATTTCCTCGACCTCTTCCATAAGAGCCCAGGCTTTTTCGACCAGCTCATTGGTCAGGCTTTCGACATAGAAAGACCCGGCCAGCGGATCGACCACATCGGTCACCCCGGTTTCCTCTTGCAAGACCAGCTGCGTGTTCCGTGCAATGCGAGCAGAGAAATCGGTGGGCAGCGCAATCGCCTCGTCCAAGGCGTTAGTATGCAGCGATTGGGTGCCGCCCAGAACCGCGCTCATCGCCTCATAGGCGGTGCGGATCACGTTGTTATAGGGGTCTTGTTCTTGCAGCGACACGCCCGAGGTCTGGCAATGGGTCCGCAGCATCTTAGAGCGCTCGGATTTCGCGCCGAAATCGGTCATCACCCGATGCCAAAGGGTACGGGCCGCACGCAGCTTGGCAATTTCCATGAAGAAATTCATGCCAATGGCAAAAAAGAACGACAAGCGACCAGCGAATTTGTCGACATCCATTCCGGCCTGTGTCGCTGCACGAACGTATTCGCGCCCGTCAGCCAGCGTATAGGCCAGCTCCTGCACCAGGTTCGCCCCGGCCTCTTGCATGTGATAGCCCGAGATTGAGATCGAGTTGAATTTGGGCATATCATTCGACGTATATTCGATGATGTCCGAGATGATCTTCATCGAAGGCTCAGGCGGGTAGATATAGGTGTTACGCACCATGAATTCTTTCAGAATGTCATTCTGAATAGTGCCGGACAGGACGGATTTGTCGTGGCCCTGTTCCTCACCCGCTACAATGAAACTTGCCAGGATAGGAACCACGGCACCGTTCATGGTCATTGAGACCGAGACCTTGTCCAACGGGATGCCGTCGAACAGGATTTTCATGTCCTCTACGCTGTCGATGGCCACACCGGCCTTGCCCACATCGCCGACAACGCGTGGGTGGTCGCTGTCATATCCGCGGTGCGTGGCCAGATCGAAAGCCACCGAGACCCCCTGCTGACCCGCCGCCAGATTGCGACGGTAGAAGGCATTCGATTCTTCGGCGGTGGAAAACCCCGCATATTGGCGGATCGTCCAGGGACGACCGGCATACATTGTTGCCTTTACCCCGCGCGTGAACGGCCCAAACCCGGGCATGGAGCCCATATGTGGCAGATCAGCTGTATCTTCCTGCGTATAGAGTGGCTTGACGGCGATGCCTTCCAGCGTCTCTTTTGTCAGGTCGTCCAACGGGCGACCGCGCAGCTCTTTCTCGGCCAGCGCCTGCCAGTCTTTCCTATTGGTCATTGCGATATCCTTTTCTCAATTCGGGTCGCGCAAGGGCGTGGCCCGCGCGTTATCATCCGTGGTTGCGCCCATTGGAATTGGATGGGACGCAATATTTTATGGGCTGCGTGCATTTCGCTGGTCGCATTCGTGCGCACAGGGACTATATTCAATCCAACAGGAGGCCCAATGACACGAACGCTAGCCTTTGTTTTTTCGGCGCTATTTCCACTGGCGGCCCTGGCAGCTGACGGGGCAGCCCCGGCTGACGATGAATTTGTCCGCCCTGTGGGGGATAGCGAGCTCAGCGAATATCTGTGGATCAAGCGGCCCATTGTTGTCTTTGCCGATACACCTGCTGACCCGCGATTCCAGCAGCAGGTCGACATGCTTTTGGAAGGGGAGGACGTCATGCGCGACCGCGATGTGGTCGTTCTGATCGACACTGACCCTGACGCCCGCTCGCCCATCCGGTCAAAACTGCGCCCGCGCGGGTTCCAGATGGTGTTTGTCGACAAGGACGGCGTGGTCAAACTGCGCAAGCCTTCCCCTTGGAGCGTGCGTGAAATCGGTCGCTCCATCGACAAGACCCCCCTGCGCCAACGCGAAATCCGTGAACGGCGCGAGGGCGGCTGAACGCGTTTCCCATACCCGACGGCCCCGGCGGCGACCGCCGGTTCCCTTGCAGGATATGTCAAACGCACGGTCATGATCATTCAAACTCGATGATCACATCATCCACGGCGAGGCTGTCGCCGGGGCCTGCGTTGATCTTGGCAACGGTGCCTTTTTTCTCGGCGCGCAGGATGTTTTCCATCTTCATCGCCTCGATGGTGCACAGCGCCTGACCTTCCTGCACTTCTTGGCCCACTTCGACATCGACCTTCACGATCAGGCCAGGCATTGGGCAGAGCAGAAGTTTCGAGGTATCCGGCGGCAGTTTCTCGGGCATCAGCTTGGCCAGTTCCGCCTGACGCGGACGGCGCACATGCACCTTCATATCCGCGCCCCGGTTGCGGATCCGGAACCCGCCCGAGATTTTGTCGGCCTTCAGAACCAGCGGGCTACCGTCTACGTCCAGCACCGCCAGCTGGTCGCCCGGCGTCCACTCCGAGGCCACGCGCAATGTCGCGCCGTCTTCGAATTTGACCGTCGCGCCCTCTTTATCGGCATTCACCTGAACTGCGTATTCCTGGCCCTGCAGGGTCACGACCCAGCGTTTGCCGACCTTGCGTTCATGGTTGTCCATCCGGCCCGATACACGGGTGCGGCGAATCTCAGCCACCCGGTGCATGGCGGCGCAGGAAGCTGCGATCTGGCGCAGGTCAGCCTCGGGCAGCTCTACGCCCTGGAACCCATCGGGGTACTGTTCTTCGATGAACGCGGTAGTCATCTCGCCCTTGATGAAGATCGGATGATCCATCACTGCCGACAGGAACGGCAGATTGTGCCCGATGCCTTCGACCTCGAAACTGTCCAGCGCCACTCGCATCGCCTCAATCGCTTGATCACGGGTCGGGGCCCAGGTGCAGAGCTTGGCGATCATCGGATCGTAATACATACTGATCTCGCCGCCTTCATAGACGCCGGTATCGTTGCGAACGGCGGCCTCTCCGCTGGGGGCCTCACCCTGCCATTTGTCATTTACCAACAGCGGACCAGCGGCAGTTTCCTGCGGCGGGCGGTAGCGCGTCAAACGACCAATGGACGGCAAGAAGCCACGATAAGGATCTTCGGCATACAAACGGTTTTCAATCGCCCAGCCGGTCAGTGTGACATCGTCCTGGGAGATCGACAGCTTCTCACCGGCCGCGACGCGGATCATCTGTTCGACCAGATCGACACCGGTGATCAGTTCGGTCACCGGGTGTTCCACCTGCAGGCGTGTGTTCATTTCCAGAAAATAGAAGTTCTTGTCACCATCAACGATAAACTCGACCGTGCCAGCGCTGGCATAATCCACAGCCTTGGCCAAGGCCACCGCCTGTTCGCCCATCGCCTTGCGTGTCGCCTCGTCCAGGAAAGGCGATGGCGCCTCTTCCACAACCTTCTGGTTTCGGCGCTGAATCGAGCATTCGCGTTCGCCCAGATAGATGCCATTACCATGGCTGTCGCACAGAACCTGAATCTCGATGTGACGGGGTTGGGTCACGAATTTCTCGATGAAAATCCGGTCATCTCCAAAGGAATTCGCGGCCTCGTTCTTGGAGGACTGGAACCCTTCGCGCGCCTCGTCGTCGGTCCATGCGATCCGCATACCCTTGCCACCGCCGCCAGCACTGGCCTTGATCATGACCGGATATCCGATCTCATTCGAAATCTTGACGGCCTCGTCGGCGTCTTCGATCAGGCCCATATAGCCCGGAACCGTAGAGACGCCGGCCTCTTGCGCGATCTTTTTAGAGGTGATCTTGTCACCCATGCTTTCAATCGCACCGACCGGAGGGCCGATAAAGGCCACGCCTTCGGCATCCAGAGCTTGGGCGAATCTCGAGTTTTCCGACAGAAAACCATACCCCGGGTGAACCGCCTGCGCGCCGCTCTGACGGATTGCCTCCATCACCCGGTCGATGACGATATAGGACTGGTTTGCAGGCGGTGGGCCAATATGCACCGCCTCATCCGCCATCGATACATGCAGGGCGTTCTTGTCCGCGTCAGAATAGATGGCGACCGTGCCGATGCCCATCTTGCGGGCGGTTTTGATAACCCGGCAGGCGATCTCGCCCCGGTTGGCGATCAGGATCTTGTTGAACATGGAACGTCCTCTGTCTTGAAGTTCTGGAAACGCAAAACGCCGCCGCGGGGCAATGGCCCCACGACGGCGTGTCGCGCGATGACGGTCGGGGCGACGGGGGCCCCGAAGATTTCGTTATCTACAGTTGTTCTGGGTCTTGCAGTAAAGCACGTTGCCTGCCGCGCCGACCACGGCACCCAACAGCGGGTCGGCACTGACGACTGCCGCGCCAACGGCGCCGGCTCCGCCGCCAAGCAACGCCTGCTCGCCGGTCGAGTCTCCGCACGCCGCGAGCCCTGCACAGGTCGCCATTGCAAGAATGACTTTCGAGATTCGCATGATGTCTGCCCTTTTTGGTTTTTTAACAATTTCAGAGCCAGATGCGGGAAATCGCCACTGTTATTCAATAACGAGCGTACCGAAATGCCCATTTGCGCAGTTTTATGCCATCCAATGACTGAAGTTTGCACAAAGAAAAACGCGGGCAGGACATTGTGAAAACCACAAGCCTGCCCGCGGAAGGAAGGGGTACGGAATAGTAGGTGCGCGTGCGACGCAGGCAAAGTAGAGCCGCACGACCCGCTCACCATGCACGGCCCGGTTGCACCTGCAAACCGGGATTGGCCAGTGGTGAAATTTCCGGCCAGAATCTGCCCATTCAGCGAAATATCGCGCAGAAACGCGCCGATTCCGCTCGCGTGAACTTTGGTTGAGCAGGGTGAAATTCGCGCCCCGACAGTTACGCAAACCTTTGTTTTATCAACACTACCTGAGATCACATGACCTGAAGAATTTGATCCTAAGTCGCCGCGGCCAACCCCCGCCGACTGGCCTTTTTCCTGCCCAAGCCTTGATGGTTCTCCCGCCACCAAGCCACGGGTGATACACGCCATAGAATCAGTAGTTTGCGCCCTTTCCCTCAGGTATTTTGCGCGATTGTCACGCGCCCGATCTGCACAGCGCACATATCCTTCTTGGCCCAACCGGGGCAAAGAAACCCTGTTGGAATTTTCAAGGCGTTTATGTGCGACGACGTCGATCACCTTCAGCTATCCCCGCCGAAAATGTCAGGAAACGAGGCTCTGGCCACGCTCGGATCAATGACCAGCAATGCATCATAGCTGGCGGGGTCAAACGGATCCTCCGCCGGAATGACCTCACGCCCGAAAAACCAGCTCAGGCGACCGGCATCCAGATTGCCACGTTCGAATGGCTGGTCGCCAAAATGCTCCCACAAGGCCTCGATAAACGCTGCATCCGCGCGACGATCAGCAGGTTTACGATCCCGGAACCGTTCACGCGTTGTCAGTGGGGTAACACCCTTTGGGTTGGCCCGTCTGATAGTGAATTGATAATCCGTCCCGGTCAGACGGCCGGGAAATCCGCGATGTTTCAACATTTCAGCGCCTCTTCGCTAAGGTCCTTTGAGGCGAAGGGGAATGCACAGAAATTGTGGTAATTGACAACCATTCTCAAATCCCTCCGTCCCAGACACATTGGGAATCCTGCAGAAGATACGCTTCGAAGAACTGCGTGGCATCCGGCGCGGTATGGCCAAAATCTATCGGCTTGTTCGACAGGGAAATCACAACCCTGGCTGGTTCCAGCTTGTGGTGCGCGACATAGGCCACGGCCAGCGTCTGACACAGGTGCTCCATGTCGATCGTGGCGACATCATATCCAATGCGTCCCACATCCGAGCCGATCTTTGGCGCGATGAACCGAAAGCGCAGCCATAACTCGCCCGGATTGTTGTCCAGCAGGACGTCGTTCAGATGTACAGGCTGCCCAGAGGGCACCGGCACCAATGCTTCAGCGAATGTAGGCGAACCAAGACAGAGAATTGCCAGACATAAGGCGCGATCCCAGACCCACCAAAGGCGAGCTCCTCTCTCCGGGATCGCGCGCGCATGCCTACTGGCTCGCGCTTTTCTATGTCCAATAAGGCATTTCATTTAGCAGCTTTGCTCTCAAAGTCAAATTCGCCGTTTGGTGGTCTTTACACCAACGTGCCGAGAGGCAGGCACACCAGAGCACCTGCCCCGCGACCTTCAGCTTACAGCGGAATGTTATCGTGCTTTTTCCAGGGGTTTTTCAGTTGCTTGTTACGCAAGCTTGCAAAAGCTCGCGATACGCGGCGGCGGGTCGAATGCGGCATGATCACCTCATCAATGAATCCACGTTCCGCAGCCACAAACGGATTGGCGAACCGGTCCTCATAGTCCTGAGCGTGCTGTGCGATTTTCTCGGCATCGCCCAGATCGGCACGGTGGATGATTTCGGTCGCGCCTTTGGCCCCCATCACCGCGATCTCGGCGGTGGGCCAGGCATAGTTGAAATCGCCACGCAGATGTTTGGATGCCATCACGTCATAGGCACCGCCATAGGCCTTTCGGGTGATCACTGTGACCTTCGGAACGGTCGCCTCGCCATAGGCAAACAGCAGTTTTGCGCCATGTTTGATCACACCGCCATATTCCTGCGAGGTTCCCGGCAAAAAGCCCGGCACGTCGACCAGTGTCAAAATCGGAATTTCAAAGCAATCACAGAACCGGACGAAGCGCGCGGCTTTTCGGCTGCTGTCGATATCCAGACAGCCGGCCAGCACCATCGGCTGGTTGGCTACAACACCTACGGTCTGACCTTCCAGACGGATAAAGCCCGTGATGATGTTCTTGGCGTAATCTTCTTGAATTTCGTAAAAATCACCCTCGTCCGCCACTTTGGCAATGAGTTCTTTCATGTCATAAGGCGTGTTCGGGTTGTCCGGAATCAACGTATCCAGCGAAGCCTCAATCCGGCCCGGCTCGTCAAAGAAGGGACGAACGGGCGGTTTTTCCTTGTTGTTCAACGGTAGGAAATCGACAAGACGGCGCACTTCGGCCAGTGCTTCGACATCATTTTCGAATGCACCGTCGGCAACCGAAGATTTCTTGGTGTGGGTCGATGCACCGCCCAGCTCTTCGGCGGTTACAACCTCATTGGTGACTGTCTTGACGACATCGGGGCCCGTCACAAACATGTACGAGGTGTCTTTGACCATAAAGATAAAGTCGGTCATCGCCGGACTGTAGACGGCGCCACCGGCGCAGGGGCCCATGATCACACTGATCTGCGGAACCACGCCCGAGGCCATGATGTTACGCTGGAACACCTCGGCATAACCCGCAAGCGAGGCCACACCTTCCTGGATTCGCGCACCACCCGAATCGTTGATGCCGATCACCGGAGCACCATTCTGGATTGCCATGTCCATGATCTTGCAGATTTTCTGCGCGTGGGTTTCCGACAGAGACCCGCCGAAAACGGTGAAATCCTGGCTGAAGACATAGACCATACGACCGTTGATTGTGCCCCATCCGGTGACGACACCATCGCCTGCAGGCTTTTGATTTTCCATCCCGAAATCCGTGCAGCGATGGCTGACAAACATGTCGAATTCTTCGAAACTGCCTTCATCCACTAACAGCTCTATGCGTTCGCGTGCGGTCAGCTTTCCCCGCGCATGCTGCGCATCAATACGTTTTTGCCCACCCCCCAGCCGTGCATCGTTGCGGCGGCCTTCAAGCTCGGAAAGGATGTCTTTCATAACGATGATCCCCTTTGAAATTTGGCGCGACACTATACCTAGTTTCGTTCAGACCAAAGCCTCATTCGGCAAATTTGCAAATCTTTGAAAATACAGTTCCGGGTAATTGTAAACATGCAAAGTTTCGCACTGAGACACGGTCACGGATGGCAATCCCAAAAACCGTCACTATACATGTGAACCATGCAGTTTACTTTTTCGCCAGCGCGTCGTTCGCCCCCCACCATTGCCACACTTGTGATGCTATCCGGGCTGTCAGCACTGAGCTTGAATCTTTTCCTTCCCAGCCTGCCCAATATGGCCGCGTATTTTGACGCAGACTACAAAGTCATGCAGTTGTCGATCGCTCTGTATCTGATGATCAGCGCAGTAATCCAAATTCTGATCGGCCCCATCGCAGATAAGGTGGGCCGCAGGCCGGTTATTCTCTGGGGATTGGTTCTGTTTCTGATTGCGACACTGGGTTGCATCTACTCCCCGAACGCCGAAGTATTTCTGGCCTTCAGGATGTTTCAAGCGGTCGTAGCTGTTGGAATGGTCCTTAGCCGCGCAGCGGTGCGAGACCTTTACGAAGCAGATCAAGCCGCTTCAATGATCGGCTATGTCACCATGGGAATGGCCATTGTTCCAATGATCGGGCCTGCCATCGGCGGCTTTCTGGAAGAGAGCTTTGGCTGGAAGGCAAATTTCTGGCTTCCTTTCGGGCTGGGCCTACTGGCGCTAATGCTGACCTATTCCGACTTCGGAGAAACATCCCGCAAAAGCGGGCTGACCTTGCTGCAGCAGTTTCGTGAATACCCGGAATTGCTCAGATCCCCTCGGTTCTGGGGCTATTCCATGGCCTCAGCCCTGTCGTCGGGCGCTTTTTTCGCCTATCTGGGCGGCGCGCCTTTCGTCGGGACTGAACTGTTCGGCCTAACAGCGTCAGAACTGGGCATTTACTTCGGCGCCCCTGCGGTGGGTTATTTCTTCGGCAACTTCTTCAGCGGCAGGTTCTCTGTCCGCTTTGGCGTGAACCGGATGGTTCTTTGGGGGTGCTGGATGAACGCAACCGGCGTTGCACTGTCGACTATCGTGTTCCTTACGGGCTTCGGCTCGGTTCTCAGCTTCTTTGGGTTCATGACCATTGTTGGTGTGGGCAATGGTATGACCATTCCAAACGCAACTTCAGGCGCACTGTCCGTCCGCCCGCACCTGGCCGCGACAGCATCTGGGCTGAGCGGGGCCATCATGCTGGGCGGCGGAGCTGGCCTGAGCGCGCTCACGGGCGCAATACTAACCCATGAAACAGGCGCGATGCCGCTGCTGTGGCTGATGTTGGCCTCTGCAACATTTGCCATCGTTGCTATTGCCATCGTGATCCGGCGCGAACGGTATTTGGGCCTGTAACACGCCTTGCGCAGGACGGTTTGCAAAGCTAGCGTTCAAGATTAGAAAAGTTGCAAAGGTACGCCATGGCGACCCAAAAGCTCTATGCTGGTGCAAAACTGCGTGAAATGCGCACGCGCCTGACGCTGACACAAAAGGAATTCGCAGCCAAACTGGGGGTTTCGCTTCCCTATCTGAACCAGATGGAGAATAACAACCGCCCGATCTCGACCACGGTTGTTCTGGCTCTGGCGCAGGAATTCGGCATGGACGTGACCGAACTTAGCACTGGCGACAGCGAACGTCTGGTCTCAGACCTGCGCGAGGCGCTGGCGGACCCCGTGTTTGATGACGCCATGCCACCGCTCGCTGATCTGCGCCTAACAGCTTCAAACGCCCCCGCAATGGCCCGAGCGTTTATCGCCCTGCACCGCACGTATCGCCAGACGCATGAAAGGCTGGCCTCGCTGGACGAAGCCCTGGGACGTGAAGACGCACAGATTCAGGCCAGCCCCTGGGAAGAAGTGCGAGACTTTTTCCATTATTGCGACAACTACATAGACGCGGTTGACCGGGCCGCAGAACGATTTTCTGGCCGCGCCCAGGACAAAGGCGGAATTCGCGCCGCCGCAATCGAAAGCTTGGGTGAAAACGGTATTCGCGTTCAGTTCCCGGATATCGAAGAAACCCGGAAATACGATGCGGATAGCAAAACATTGCTGCTGTCATCACGGATTGCACCGCAAACACAAGTGTTTCAGCTGCTCTTGCAGGTATCCCTAATCAATCAGGACAAGCTGCTTGAAGCGACACTGGATTTCGCCAAATTTCACAGTGATGAGGCGCGCGCGATTGCGAAGATCGGCCTGGCGAATTATTTCGCTGGCGCCTCTCTGATGCCTTATGGCGAATTTCTCAGTGCAGCCCAGCTTTACCGCCATGATTTGGAATTGCTCAGCAATCGTTTTGGAGCATCCATCGAACAGGTGGCCCACAGGCTTTCGACGCTGCAGCGCCCCGGTGCAAAGGGGATACCATTCTTCTTTGTTCGGGTGGATCAGGCCGGAACGATCACAAAACGCCACTCCGCCACGCGCCTGCAATTTGCGCGCTTTGGCGGTGCCTGCCCGTTGTGGAATGTGCACCGCGCCTTTGAAACTCCGGGTCACTTCCTGCGGCAGCTTGCCGAAACCCCGGACGGGGTCCGCTATATCTCGCTGGCGCGGGATGTTTCGAAATCGGGCGGTTCGTACGGAGCGCCTGTCCGGCGCTATGCGATTGCGCTGGGATGCGAGGTCCGCCACGCCGAAGCGTTGGTTTATGCGGACAATCTGGATATTTCAAACGCCAGTGCCTACGAGCCCATAGGTATCTCGTGCCGGATTTGCGAACGCCAGAACTGCCACCAACGCTCAGTTCCTCCGCTGGAACGTCGCCTCACCATCGACACTCATACCCGCGGAACCTTACCCTATGAAGTCACCTGAGCTTTACCCGGCCTAAAACCGCGGCCAGCCGAAACGGGGGCAATGCCCCCGCCCAACCCTTAAGCGTTCGACAAAATCGCCCAGATCTCATCCTTCAATGCGGCGCGTTTCTTGCGCAGCTCGCCTTCGGCAAGGTCCTCCATCGGCTCGACGTTAGTTTCCGCGCGGTGCACGATACGATTGACCTCGTGATACTCTTCGGCCAGCCGAGAAAAATGCGCATCGGACTGTTTAAGCTGACTGATCAATTCGACCTTGTCGGGAAACTCTTCGGCCAATTCGTGCGGGGTGTGGGACATTCCTGTTCGCTCCTTAGAAAATGCGTTGCGATTCAGGTCTATATTGGTCCCACTCCCCCCGCTTTGACGCGGATCAAATCAGCGCTGCGCCGAGGCCCATTGCGGATGAATCCAAGGCTGATCATTGGCTTTGGGCAACGGATCTTTGCCCAGCAGATGATCCGAGACTTTCTCGCCCACCATAATCGACGGCGCATTAAGGTTGCCGTTGGTGATTTGCGGAAAGATCGAACTGTCCGCCACACGCAGCCGATCCACGCCGATCACCCGGCCTTCGGAGTCGACAACCGCGTTCTGGTCATCCGCCCGTCCCATCCTGCAGGTGCCGCAGGGATGATAGGCACTTTCGGCATGCTCAGCGATAAAGGCGTTCAACTCTTCATCTGTTTGTACCGCAGCACCGGGCTGAATCTCTTTCCCGGCAAAGGGTCTGAACGCCTCTTGCCCGAAAATCTCTCGCGTCAGGCGGATACAGGTGCGGAACTCCTCCCAATCTTTTTCCTGGCTCATGTAATTGAACCGGATGACAGGTGCGTCCTCGGGTCGAGCCGAGCGCAATGTCACAGCACCCCGTGATTCCGATCGCATCGGACCCACATGTGCTTGGAACCCGTGCCCCTCGGCCGCAGCCTGCCCGTCATAGCGCACAGCCATCGGCAGGAAGTGGTACTGGATGTCGGGGTATTCGACACCCGGCCTTGATCGGATGAAGGCCGCGCTTTCGAACTGGTTCGAGGCACCAAGGCCGGTCTTGGTGAACAGCCATTGCGCCCCGATCAGGCCTTTGCTGACCAGGTTCCAGTGTTTGTAGAGCGTGATCGGCTGAAGCGAGGCTTGCTGGATATACAGCTCCAAATGGTCCTGTAGATTTGCGCCAACCCCCGGACGGTCTGCAACAACTCCGATCCCCTGCTCAGCCAAATGCGCAGCCGGGCCGATTCCAGACAGCATCAAAAGTTTCGGCGAATTGATGGACGAGGCTGCGATGACCACTTCGCGGCGGGCGCGGATGACCTCTGTCTTGCCGCCACGGATCAGTTCAACACCAACAGCGCTTCCGTTTTTCAGAACAATCCGGGTCGCAAGACCGCGCACGATATCGCAGTTCTCGCGCTTGAGCGCAGGCCGCAGATAGGCATTTGCCGCCGACCAGCGCCGCCCTTTCCAGACGGTCTGCTCCATCGGGCCGAAACCTTCTTGCTTTTCACCGTTATAGTCGCCCGTGACTTCATACCCGGCTTGCTGGCCCGCATCGACAAAGGCCTGGAACAGCGGGTTCGCACGCGGGCCCCGCGACACATGCAGCGGCCCGTCTGTGCCCCGCCACGCGGAATCACCACCATGACCGCCGTCATGCCAGGTCTCCATCCGTTTGTAATACGGCAGCACATCCGCATAAGACCAGCCATCCGCGCCCATCTCGGCCCAGGTATCGAAGTCCCGGGCGTGGCCGCGCACATAAACCATTCCGTTGATCGAAGAGGATCCGCCGATCACCTTCCCTCGCGGGCAGGCCAGGCGGCGGTTGTTCAGATGCGGCTCAGGCTCGGATTGATAGCCCCAGTCATAGCGCGACATGTTCATCGGATAGCTTAGCGCGGCGGGCATTTGGATGAAGGGCCCGACGTCGGTACCGCCATGCTCGATCACCAGAACCGAGGCACCGGCCTCACTCAAACGATATGCCATCGCGCAGCCTGCGGAACCTGCGCCGACGATGACGAAATCTGCTTCCATTTTCGGGTCTCCATTCTCAACCGGAGCCAAGATTTTTCATCGAAAAATCTCTGCCTGACCGGAGAGGGTCTTGTTAATTCGGATTGTTACTCTCCGCGTGGAAAGCGTTGGCTTTCCTCGACGATATTCAGATCCATGTGGTTACGCATGTACCGCTCAGATGCTTTCTGCAGGGGCTGGTAGTCCCACGGATAATACCCGCCCTGGCGCAACGCCTCGTACACGACCCAGCGACGCGCCTGGCTGGCGCGAACTTCGGCGTCGAACCGATCCAGATCCCAACGGGCATCGGACTTGGCACGCAAGGTCTGCAACGTTCCTGCATGCTCTGGCCTGTCTGCGAGGTTCTCCAACTCGGAAGGGTCCGTCTCGAGGTCGAACAGTTGATCAGGGTCTAGCGCACATCGGTTGTATTTCCATTTGCCATAGCGCAAGGACACCAGTGGCGCATAAGAGGCCTCGGCCGCATATTCCATTGCGACCGGCGCACTGCGTTCGTGACCCTTGGCCAGCGGCACAAGGTTTTCGCCATCTGTCCAGGGCGCGATCTCTTCCATATCGACACCGGCCAGAGCGCCCAAAGTCGGCGTCACATCTATGGTCGAAACCGGAGCGTCGATCCGGCCCGCTGGCAGATCGGGTGCACAGATCATCAGCGGGACGCGGGATGACCCTTCGTAGAAAGTCATCTTGAACCACAGCCCGCGCTCACCCAGCATATCGCCATGGTCCGAGACAAACAGGATGATCGCCTCTTGCCGCGTGGTTTCCAGCACCTCGAGTATCTCGCCGACCTTGTCGTCCAGATACGAGATATTGGCGAAATAGGCGCGGCGTGATTTGCGGGTATCTTCTTGAGTGATATCAAAGCTGCGCCAGTCATTGGCGTCAAAAATCCGTTTCGAATGCGGGTCCTGATTATCATAACCAAGGTCGGCAATCTCGGGCAGAAGGTGCTCGCAATCTTCGTACAGATCCCAGTATTTGCGACGTGCAACATAGGGATCATGCGGGTGGGTAAAGCTTACAGTCAGGCACCATGGACGGTCGTCCTTGCCACGGGCCAGATCGTATAGCTTGGACTTGGCGTTATAGGCCACCTCGTCATCATATTCCATTTGGTTGGAAATCTCGGCTACACCTGCGCCCGTGACCGAACCCATATTGTGATACCACCAGTCAATCCGCTCGCCTGGTTTACGGTAGTCCGGGGTCCAGCCGAAATCGGCGGGGTAGATGTCGGTGGTTAGGCGATCTTCAAACCCGTGCAACTGATCGGGCCCGACGAAATGCATCTTGCCCGACAGACAGGTATAGTACCCTGCACGGCGCAGATGGTGGGCATATGTCGGAATATCACTGCCAAACTCGGCGGCATTGTCATAGACACCAGTGCGCGACGGCAACTGACCGGACATAAAACTGGCCCGACCCGGCGCGCACAGGGGCGACGCCGTATAGGCATTCGCAAATCGCGTGGATCGTTCGGCCAGCTTTTTCAGGTTTGGCGCATGCAGCCAATCGACAGGACCGTCAGGAAAAAGGGTCCCGTTCAACTGATCCACCATCAGGATCAGAATATTAGGTTTTGTCATTTCTCAGCCTCGAGCAAGGTGCTGAGCACGCGCATCGCGTGGTTTACAGCCAGTTGCGGTTCTTCCGGGGCGCTCAGCGCGGCGTGGATATAAAGTCCGTCGATCAAGGCGATCATGTTCCCGGCCGCCTCAACCGGATCGGCCAAATGCGGGCGAAGCGCATAAACCAGGTTCGACCGGATACGGGCCTGATAAATCTGCCACAATCGCAGAGCGTCGTCATTGGTCTGCGCAAGAACGTAGAACGTCATCCACGCTGCCGTCACATCCGGCGTGAAACAGGATGGGGCAAAGCATGCCCGGATGATCGCCTGCGCGCGTCCACTTGGCGTGGCTGCTTTCAGTTCGGACCGGACCTCTGCCCCGAAATCCGACAGGATGCGGCGCATCGCTGCCAGAAAAATCTGATCTTTACCGCCGAAATAGTGATGTGCCAGCGCGCTGGACATGCCAGCCCGCTTTGCGATCTGGCTGACGGTTACATCGAGGGATTTTTTCGACCCGAGCTCAGCAATCGTTGCCTTTACGATCGCATCACGGCGGATTGGCTCCATTCCGAGTTTCGGCATCCGTACCCCTCAACTGCTTTTGATAGAAAAACGCTAGGAGATTTTTATTGACTCGTCAATTAATAACGTTTTTTCGGCAGAAATCGGCTAAAGTTTAGGTGCAATACTGGGGGTCGTCAGGCTGCTGCGGTTCAACACGGCCTCGCGCCAGGCAATAAAACTGACTGCCAACAGAATCAGCGTGCCCCCGGCGACCACCCACAAATCTACGCTTTCGTGGAAAACCAACGCCCCAACCAGCGTGGCCCAGATCAGCTGTAAGAATGTGACGGGCTGCGTCACTGCTACAGGGGCGGCCTGCAGGGCCAAGGTCATCAGATAGTGTCCAAGTGTGGCAAAACAGGCAACCAGAAACAGCACACCCAAATCATGGAGACTTGGAGGGGACCACACGGCAATGGCGAAAGGTATCAGCGCCATCGTCACCCATATGGACATATGTGCAACTACGACCGAGGGCGGCAGATCTCGCACCAGCATCTTGGCCAGCAGGTAGGATGCACCAAGCGTCAACGAAGTGCCCAACATGGTCACGTGACCAACCGAGATATCCCGAAACCCAGGTCGGAGAATAATTGCGACACCGATCAATGCGACACCTATGGCGGCAATCCGGCGGAAGGCTAGTTTCTCGCCTAGAAACAGCACAGCACCCAATGTGACATAGACCGGCGTCATGTAGTTCATGGCCGTGACTTCGGCCAACGGAATTCGGGTCATGGAAAAAAACCACAGCATCACGGCAATGGCGTGAACCACCCCGCGGATGCCGAACAGTGTCAGATGCCTACGTGTCAGAGGTGTCGTAACGATCAGCCTTAACGCTGGCAGTAGGAACACCAACCCAAAGACAAAGCGCAGAAATGCGGCCTGTATCGGGTCCATGGAGGTGCCCAGAGATTTGACGAGCGCAGTCATGACAACAAAGGACAGACCGGCGGAAAACATCCAGAACATTCCCGCCAATGGCCGATAGGTGTTAGGTTGAGTTGTCATGTTAACGGTTCAACACCGAAACACAGGTGGGAACAAGACCTCAGATCGCCACCAGCTTGACCGCAATCGCCAGCATGACAAAACCGATAACAACATCCAGCACCTGCCATGCCCTTGGGCGGGCAAAGACCGGCGACAGAATCCTTGCCCCGTAGCCCAACGAGAAGAAGAAGACAAAGCTGGACAGCATCGCTCCAATAGCAAAGGCCAACCGGTCATCATATTGTGCAGATATCGACCCGATCAGAACCACCGTGTCCAGATAGACATGCGGATTCAACCAGGTGAATGCCAGCACGGTCAGCAGGACAGACCTCAGACTTGAACGTGTCCCTTCACTGACATCCATGGAAGACCCGCCGCGCCAGGCCGATAGCAGGCTGCGCAACCCGTACCAGGTCAGAAACACAGCCCCGCCATAGCGCATGACCGGCTCGAACCAAGGAGCAGTCTGAGCAAGCGTTCCGAACCCGGCAACCCCTGCCGCAATCAGAATGGCATCCGATACGGCGCAGGTCAGGCATAGGGCAAAAACATGTTCGCGGCGCAGCCCTTGACGCAGGACAAAGGCGTTCTGCGCACCAATGGCCAAAATCAGACTAAAGCCCAGAGCGAATCCGGAAATCAGAGATGCGGACATGAAACCTCCTGTGTTCGATTTGATTGACTAGAGCCAGTCAGTCGAATTATCAAATTAAAGAAGTTACACCTGGTTAAGCTCTGCTAATGTTGCTGGATCCCAATCACCTTGCCGCACTTTCGGCCATTCTACGCCACGGAAGCTTTGACGCCGCCGCCACAGAGCTGTCGGTGACGCCTTCGGCGATATCGCAGCGGATCAAGTCATTAGAGGATCGGATAGGCGCCGCTCTGATCACTCGTGGTGCGCCCTGCACAGCGACACCCGCCGGCTTGCGCATTGCCAGATACGCCGAGGATATCGGGCTGCTTGAGGCACAGCTGGCCCGTGAACTTGCGTTGGAGGGAACCTCTGGCCCGACCCAGGTGCGCATTGCAATTCCTGCAGACAGTTTGGCCACATGGTTCATCGCTGCGATGGCCCAAACAGATGAATTGCTGTTCGATCTGGTAATTGATGATCAGGACCATTCGGCCGATTGGTTGCGCCGCGGTGAGGTCAGCGCGGCTGTTACCACCGGAGGGCAACCGGTCTCTGGCTGCGATGCCCATCCACTTGGGGATTTCAGGTATATTCCAACGGCCAGCCCAGGTTTTATGCATAAATGGTTCCGGGACGGTGTAACCAAAAGCAGCCTTGCCATGGCACCGTGCCTGACCTTCAATCAAAAGGACGGTCTTCAGAAAGCCTGGTTTGCGAGAGAGTTTGGGCACCACATTTCCCCGCCATCGCATTTTCTGCCATCCTCACACGGGTTTGTGGATGCAGCGATTGCCGGTCTTGGGTGGGGAATGAACCCGACAGGGTTAGTCCAGCAGGCTCTGGCAGATGGTCGGCTCTGCCCTCTGATACCAGACGCACCCCTTGATGTGCCGCTGACCTGGCAGGTCGGGCGGGTCTTATCCTCGGCCCTGTCGCCGCTGACCGTCGCAGTAAAGCGCGCGGCCGCCGACGGGCTTATTCAGCGATAAACAGCAACGGGGGATCAGGTCGGCGCGGGTGATTTGGGAATTGGCGTCACCACCCAGAAACAAGCGAACGCCGCGAACAGGCTGACCGCAACAATGATCGCAACCGCCGCCGAGACCTCGTGCATATGGGCCAGACCTGCCAGCGCCGCCGACACGATGACCGCAACAATCCGCGAGATGCTTTTCACCGCAGCCGCGCCTTTGACCCGCTGATCAAACGGGGCGACATCCAGAAAATACAGCTTTCGAGCACTGCTGATACCCGTGACCGCCACGGTCACCACAAACAGGGCAATCGCATGGGTGTGCACCTCATGATCGATATGGAGGTAATGGACCGCCAGCAGCCCTGCTCCGGTCAGGGCCACCATCAGAGTGCCTGAGACCATGACCGCCCGGTGGGATTTCAGGTTAACGAACTGCCACAGGGGTGCCGCAACCAGATATCCAGAGGCCGAGGAAATGATCATGGCGGTCAGACCCCTGGCTGAACTGTGATGCGCCTCGGCCGCCATCAGGGCAAAGAACGGAACCGACAGGCCAACAACCACAATCGGCAGGCGCATCACCATATAGCGCCGGAACCAGGCGTGGTTGAACATCGACAAAATGTCAGTGAGATATTCGGACCAATGCCTTTTGCTTTCGCCCTCATGTGCGTCGGAAGTTCTGTGATGCGGGACCTCGGACATCGCGAGGATGGATAGGCCCGACAGCAGGAAGAACACAACTGACACCCCAATCACAACCGAATGCCGCGCAAACGGAGGGTTGCCCAGCGTGATCTGGTGGACCAACAGCACAAGACCAATGGCCGCCAGCCCTCCGGCCCCTAACTGCAGGTATCGCATGATCATCCGTGATCTGGACTGAACGTGGTCGCCCAGCAGGTCTGTGAACAGCAATGTCTGGATCTCATCCACCAGACCGATCACAAAAAATGCTGCAACAAAGGATATTGCCGTCAACGTGACGCTGCCCGTCGCCGCCGCTGCCAGAGCCATGACAAGGCACGCCCCGATCACAACCTCGGTCATCGCGATGCTGCGTTTCTTCCGTTCGCGCAGCGCAATCACCTGGGCCAGAAACACATCGGCGATCATGCTGCCGACCATACGGATTGAAACCAGCGCACCGGCGATGAACATCGGAAGTTCCAGCGAAACCGCAAGAAACGGCAAGACAATGGACGGGCTGCCAAGGGTCCAGGCGACCTGGGACAGAATGCTCTGCCCGGTCAGGACGGGCACATTACGTTTGGCCAATTCAGATTGGGGTTCGGTCATCTGCACTTTGACTCGCTGCTCCAGCTATTCGACCCAGCCTATGAGTTCGAACCTGATCGGCCAATAGCCCTATCCTCCAACCAACAAAAAAACCCGGCCTGAGGGCCGGGTTTCCAAATCTCAGGATGCGGGGCAGATCAAAGCTGCGCCATCACCTCATCCGATGCTTCGAAATTGGTTGTGACGCGCTGAACGTCATCATCATCTTCCAGCGCATCGACCAACTTCATCAGCTTTTGCATATCCTCAAGCCCCAGCTCGGTCGTGGTGCTTGGCTTCCAAACCAGTTTGGTGGATTCCGTTTCACCCAGCGCGGCCTCGAGCGCGTTCGAGACGTCGTTCAGATCGGTGTCGGCGCACCAGATGATATGACCTTCGTCCGAGCTTTCAACATCTTCCGCGCCTGCCTCGATGGCCGCTTCGAACACGGTGTCGGCATCACCAACCGTATCCGGATAGACCACTTCACCCTTGCGTTCGAACATAAATCCGACGGAACCGGTCTCGCCAAGATTGCCGCCATTCTTGGAAAAGGTCGAGCGCACGGTCGATGCGGTCCGGTTCCGGTTGTCGGTCATCGTCTCGACGATGACGGCCACGCCGTTGGGGCCATAGCCTTCATACCGGATTTCTTCATAGTCATCGCCGTCGCCTGCTTGCGATTTCTTGATCGCCCGGTCGATCACGTCTTTGGGGACCGAGTTCGACTTGGCCTCTTTCACCGCAAGACGCAGACGCGGGTTCTTGTCGGGATCGGGGTCGCCCATCTTAGCGGCAACGGTGATCTCTTTTGACAGCTTGGAAAACAGTTTGGACCGCGCGGCGTCCTGACGTCCCTTGCGGTGCTGGATATTGGCCCATTTGGAGTGGCCTGCCATGGTGCGTCCTCGTGATAGTGATTGCGTATTTGGCGCCCATATAGACGTTTGCGGGCCATGGGATCAAGAGACCGGCTTGCGACGGCTTCTTCTGCGAGTATGTTGGCGGTATGACGACAGATCAGATCATACTTTTCGCTCTCTTTGCCGCCGTATTCGGAATGCTGCTTTGGGGGCGGTTTCGCTATGATCTTGTTGCGTTTTCCGCGCTTCTGGTCGGAGTGGTGTTGGGTGTCGTGCCCGTCGATGACGCTTTTGCCGGTTTTGGTCACTCGGCGACCATCATCGTCGCGCTGGTTCTGGTCGTTTCGGCCGGACTGGTCCGGTCCGGTGCGGTATTCCTGATCACGCGATCCTTGGTTGACGCGTCACGCGGCCTTGGGGCCCATATCGCCTTGATGGGCGGTATCGGGGCGGTTCTGTCCGCCTTCATGAATAACGTCGCTGCCTTGGCCCTATTGATGCCGGTCGACATTCAGACCGCACGAAAAGCCGGACGAGCTGTCGGCCTGACCCTAATGCCGCTCAGCTTTGCAACAATTCTGGGTGGGATGGCGACCCTGATTGGCACGCCACCGAACATCATCATCGCCTCAATCCGCGCAGAAACTCTGGGCGAGCCCTTTCGTATGTTCGATTTCGCCCCTGTGGGTGGCATTGCTGCGATTGCCGGGCTTGCTTTTGTCTCACTGGTGGGCTGGCGATTGATCCCGAACCGGGGACCGCAAACCGAAACCTCTGAGGCGCTGGCCGAATATATCGCAGAACTAACCGTCCCACCGGAATCGCCGTTGATCGGCAAACGGGTCAGCGAGCTTTATGAAGATGCCGAGAAATCTGACGTCGCCATCATCGGCCTGATCCGCGACGGCAAGCGCCGCTATGGCCGGTCGGCCCATGCAACACTGAATCAGGGTGACGCGCTGGTGCTTGAGGCCCGCCCCGAGGCGCTGGATGAATTCCGCGCGGCGCTGAAGCTGGATTTTTCGGACACACGTCGACAGGAGCTTCTGACCGCTGAAGGCGACGGGCTGGAAGTCGTCGAGGTTGTCGTGACCGAAAACGCCCGCATCACCGGGCGTACGGCGCAGGGGTTGGGATTGGCATGGCGGCAGAGCACCGTTTTGATGGGCATTTCGCGCCAGGGCCGCAGCATCACTGAACAGGTCCGCAAAACCGAGGTTGAGGCTGGCGACATCCTGTTGTTGCTGTGCCCGCGTGATCGCAGCGCCGATGTGACCGAATGGCTGGGATGCCTACCGCTGGCCCAACGTGGTTTGAACGTCACCGCCAATGAAAAGGCGTGGCTTGCGATTGGCCTGTTTGCCACCGCGGTGCTGGCGGCCAGTGTTGGGCTGATCTACCTGCCGGTCGCATTGGGGCTTGTTGTGGTTGCCTATGTGCTGACCAAGATCATGCCAATCGCGGATCTCTATACTCACATCGAATGGCCGGTGGTCGTTTTGCTGGGCTCGATGATCCCGCTGGGCAGCGCGCTGGAAACCTCGGGCGGCACCGAACTGATCGCCAATGCGCTGATCCAGTTAACTGACGGCCTGCCTGCATGGGCTATTCTGACCGTTCTGATGGTGGTCACCATGACCCTGTCGGACGTGTTGAACAACACCGCCACGGCGATTGTGGCGGCCCCGGTCGGCATTCAGATGGCCCGCACACTTGAGGTTTCCCCCGACCCGTTTCTGATGACGGTCGCCGTTGCAGCCTCGGCTGCGTTCCTGACGCCTATCGGGCATAAAAACAACACGCTGGTTCTGGGTCCGGGTGGCTATCGGTTCGGAGACTACTGGCGCATGGGCCTGCCGCTGGAAATCCTGATCATTGCGGTTTCGATACCCGCCATCCTTGTGTTCTGGCCGTTGTGACGGGTAAGAGCCGTTCCATGAAACAATTTCTGATCCTGCAGTTACGCCCGGAAACCGATGCGTCGGATGCCGAATATGCCTCGATTCTGGACAAGACCGACCTAAGTCCTGATCAAACTCATCGCATCCGGCTGGACTGCGAAGACCTGCCCGAGGGTTTGGACGTGACAGATTATGCCGGAGTGATCGTCGGCGGCGGCCCCGGCTGTGTCAGCGATGATCCGACTGCAAAGTCGCACATGGATGCCCGCATCGAAGCCACGATCATGGGCCTGATGCCGCAGATCACCGCGCGCGATCATCCGTTCATGGGGTGCTGCTATGGGCTGGGTATTCTTACCGCGCATCTGGGTGGCGATGTCAGTAAAGACCGGTTCGGAGAGCCCGTCGGCCCCTCGACCTGCCACGTGACAGAGGACGGTGCGACCGATCCACTGATCTCGGGGCTGGGTCAGAGTTTTGATGCTTTTGTGGGCCATAAAGAGGCTGTGCAATCCCTGCCAGATGGGTGCGTGCATCTGCTTGCCTCGGACCCTTGCCCGTTCCAGATGATCCGCTGGGGCCAGAATGTCTATGCCACACAGTTCCACCCCGAGGCAGATGCCCGCGACTTTGAAGAACGTATCACCATCTACAAACACCACGGCTATTTCCCGCCCGAAGATGCGCAGCGTCTGATCGACATTTGCCACGCCGCGAATGTCACTCTGCCCGGTGAAATCCTGCGCAGGTTCGCCCAACGCTACGGCTGACCCTACGGCGCGGTTGCCTGCGGCTTTGACCCTCGCTTACGCTGGTCCGAACGGCTTTGGGAGGAGTTGTAGTTGGATCTGCTTATTAATGTCGGCCTGCCACTATCGTTGGCCACAATCATGCTGTCCTTGGGTGTCGGGCTTGAGATCGCCGATTTCCGCCGGGTTGTCAGCAGACGATACCCTTTTGCGATAGGGGCGTTCTGCCAGGTGATCTTGCTTCCCATTGCGGCATTTACGACCGTCAAACTCTTTGCACTGCCACCGGAAATAGCAGTCGGTGTTATGCTCCTCAGCTTTTGCCCCGGCGGTGTTACCAGCAATATCCTGACTAAACTGGCCAAGGGTGATGTCGCTCTTTCCGTCAGCCTGACAGCCATCATCAGCTTGCTGTCGATGGTGACGGTACCCGTATTGGCCGCATGGTCGATCAATCACTTCATGGGCGAGGACGCACCCGAGGTTTCGATCACCGGGCTGGCCATAGCGATGTTCCTGATCACCACCCTGCCCGTCGCTATCGGCGTCAGTATACGGCATTTCGCAAAAGGATTCGCAGAGCGGGTCGATGCCCCATTGTCCAAACTGGCTTCGATTCTTTTCGTCCTGATCGTTCTCGCCGCGCTGGCCGGGAACTGGGAAATGTTCGTCGAAAATTTGGGGCTGATGGGGTCGGCGCTGATCACCCTGAACATTGCGCTGCTGCTGATCGGGCTGGGACTGGCCCGCGCTGTGAACCTGTCATGGAACGAGAGCAAGACGATCTCGATCGAAGCTGGCATCCAAAACTCGACTCTTGGCATCACATTGGCAGCGCTGATTACCAGCACGGAAAACGGGCTAAGCCCTCTTGCTCTGCCATCGGCCGTCTATGGTATCTTGATGTATGTCGTCGCCCTGCCATTTATCGCCTGGCTGCGCCGCAGCTGAGAGGAAAGAACATGACCAATAACACCGCAGATGCCATTGTCGTTGGGGCTGGGCTGGCCGGGCTTGCGGCCGCGGCCGAGCTAGGCGACCGCGGAAAAAAGGTGATCATACTGGATCAGGAACCCGGTCATTTCCTCGGCGGTCAGGCGTTCTGGAGCCTCGGTGGATTGTTCATGGTCGACACGCCGGAACAGCGCCGGATGGGCATCAGGGACAGCCACGAACTGGCCTTGCGTGACTGGCAGGGCAGCGCGCAGTTTGACCGCGAAGAAGACGCTTGGCCCCGCAAATGGGCCGAGGCCTATGTCGAATTCGCCGCCGGTGAAATGCGGCCTTGGCTGCACGATATGGGGCTGCGATGGTTTCCTGTGGTTGGATGGGCCGAACGTGGCGGTTCTTATGCCGATGGGCATGGCAATTCGGTACCTCGGTTCCACATCACATGGGGCACCGGCCCTGGTGTTCTGGAACATTTCATCCGTCGCGTGCGCGAACATGTCAGCACAGGACTGATCCAGCTGAAGTTCCGCCACCAAGTCAGCCATATCATTATGCAAAACGGCTGTGCCAAAGGCGTCTCGGGAGAGGTCTTGGCTGAGGACGCAGCCGCGCATGGCGCCAAGACCAACCGGGAAGAGGTCGGGGAATTCGAGGTCTATGCTCCTTCGGTCATCGTCAGTTCGGGCGGTATTGGTGGCAATTTCGAAATGGTGCGCAAGAACTGGCCGCGCGACCGCCTGGGCGAACCACCCAAAGACATGATCGCGGGCGTGCCGTTCCACGTTGACGGCCGCATGATCCCCATCAGCGAAAAGGCCGGTGGACATGTGATCAACGGCGACCGGATGTGGCATTACACCGAGGGCGTCAAAAACTGGAACCCTATCTGGCCATCGCACGGAATTCGTATCCTGCCCGGCCCAAGCTCTATGTGGTTTGACGCGCGCGGCAATCGTCTGTTGCCCCCTTGTTTGCCGGGGTTCGACACGTTGGGCACGCTGAAAGAGATCCTAAAGACCGGTTATGAATACAGCTGGTTTGTACTGACGCAGAAAGTCATCAAAAAGGAATTTGCGCTCTCCGGGTCGGAACAGAACCCGGATTTCACCTCGGGCAGCTGGAAAGAGGTTATCCGTCAGCGCATTTTGTCAGGATCGCAAGCCACCGCGCCGGTCGAGGCCTTCAAACAACACGGGGAAGACTTCATCGTTGCCAACACTCTGACCGAACTGGTCAGCGGCATGAACCAATTGGGTGGCGATCTGATCAATGAGGCGCATTTGCGCGCCCAGATCGAAGCGCGGGACTCACAGGTCGACAACCCGTTTACCAAGGACGCGCAGATGGCGGCTATTCTGGCGGCCCGCAACTATCGGGGTGACAGGTTGATCCGCACCGCCAAACCACACAAGTTCCTTGATCCTGCCAATGGGCCGCTAATCGCGGTCAAACTTCACATGCTGACGCGCAAAACGCTGGGCGGTTTGCAGACCAACCTCGACAGTCAGATGATCGGTGCAAACGGTCAGGTCGTTCCCGGGCTGTTCGCCGCAGGAGAGGTCGCCGGTTTCGGCGGCGGCGGCTATCACGGATACAACGCGCTGGAAGGCACATTTCTGGGCGGCTGCATCTTTTCCGGGCGCAACGCAGGACGGTCGCGCGCTGTGGCCTGATTACTGCGTGCGTATGAATTTCAGAACCGGGTCGCCTGCGCTGTCCAGCAGCGCAAGGCTATTGCCTGCCACCGCATAAGTGGCCACGTTTTGCAGGGCGACAAAGAACTGATCCTCGACCTGCTCCATCTCGGGCGGGCAGGCCATCAAAGTGGCCGCAATATTGCCTGGAAACGTAAGCGAATTTCCGGAAATTTCGACCTGCCCTGTGAAACGGTTGCAACCGCCTGAGCCGCTAAAGGCACCGCCTTGCGCAAACTCAAGCTGCGGGGCGCGTTCGCTGTTCAGCACGGCCCCATCCACACCAATCGCCGTCCAGCTTGTGTTTTCCAGCCCCGCCGACGTGGGGCCGTCCGTCTTGACCAACAAAAGGTCGGCTGTATCCGGCGCACCATTGGTCAGGACCGGATACACCGTGTCGGTCGTAAACAGCAGTTGTGACCCACGATATATTGCCCCCCGCACCGCATAGGTCATCCCGTCACGGATCAGAGCATCATCATAGGTCAATTCAAACTCGGCAGGCACCCCGCTCAGCACGTAGCGCTGCGCAGCCAGCGTTACCGCTGGCGCATCCGCAAGCGATATATCCTGCAGCTCGATATATAGCGTCGCGTCTTCAGGCACGGCAATCCGTTCGCGGTAGGAGGCGGTACCGGTCACCGAACCAGCCGATACATCGCTGCCAATCAGCGCCACCATAATCGCACCCATTACGATCAACTGACCAAATTTTGGAAAAGGCATAATCCTGTCCTTTCGTCCAAGTTCTAGAGGAAAAGATTGTGTCTGGATCAGCCTTTACAAGACCGTCAGCGCAAAACCGGCGGGTTCGCGCCGGTGTCACAACGGCCAGATGATCGGAATAAGCAACGAAGCAAGCAGCCCGACCGTCAGGTTCAAGGGGATGCCAACCTTCATGAAATCGACAAACCGATATCCCCCCGGACCATAGACCATCATGTTGGTCTGATATCCGATTGGTGTCGCAAAGGATGCAGATGCCGCCAACATCACCGCAACTACCAGCGGCCTTGGGTCTACGCCGACGGCCTGCGCCAACCCGATTGCGATTGGCGTGACCACTACCGCAACGGCGTTGTTGGAGACGAGTTCGGTAAGCACCGAGGTCAAAACATAGATGGCCCAAACGATCAGGAACGGTGGCAGCGCACTAAGCCCAGGTGCGATTGCATCGACGATCAGGGAAACCGCCCCGGACTTATCAAGCGCGGCCCCGATGGCCAGCATCGAGAATATCAATGCCAGAAGTCGCCCTTCGATAAAGGAAAACGCCTCATCCGCGTCTATGCAGCGGGTGACCAGAACCAGAGCGACCGCAAGAATGGACAGCAGCAGAATTGGCGCCACACCTAAAGCAGCCAATACGACGATCCCGATCAATGCGCCAATCGCCACCGGAGCGTGATTGCGGCGGAACGCCCGCGCCGAGGGCTGTGTCACATCGACCATATCCATATCAGCGGCAAGCTTCTGGATATCGGCAGGCGATCCCTCCAACAGCAGAGTATCCCCGACTCGCACCACGAGGTCGTCTAGTTGACGACCGATATTCTGGTTCCGCCGATGTACCGCCAGTACGTAGACACCATAGCGGCGGCGCAGGCGCATCACGCCCAGCGTTCGCCCAACCATACGGCACCCCGGTGTGATCAGCACTTCGACCGTTTTGGTCTCGACCGCAGAAACCTGATCAACACGCTTTAACTCTTTGTTGCTTTGTAGGCTCAGCAACTCGGTCATCTCGGTCCGCAGGACCACGCGATCCCCAACTTCAAGCGTCACCCCTTTGAGGTTGCGCCGCAAAGACTCGTCCCCGCGGACCACGTCAATCAGGCGTACGCCGGGACGCTTGAACAGTTGCACTCCTGTCACTTCGCGCCCGATCAGGTTGCTGTCAGGCGGGATGACGGCCTCGGTGAAGAATTTCATCTTGGACCGGTCACTGAGAAGCGAGGCCATGCTATCGCGTTCAGGCAGCAGGCGCGGCGCAACAAAGCGCAGATAGATCATGCCGTAGATCACCACTGCGATGCCCAAGGGCGTGACTTCGAAAATCGTGAATGCAGCCAGACCCTGAGATCGCGCGACACCATCCACAAGCAGGTTGGTCGAGGTGCCGATCAGTGTCAGCGTCCCCCCCATGATGGCAGCATAGCTGAGCGGGATCAGCAGTTTCGAGGCCGGCACGTTCAACGTGCGGGCAATCTGTACAAAAACCGGGATCATCACGACGACCACGGGTGTGTTTGACACCACCGCCGAGGCCAAGACCACAAACCCCATCAGCATGGCAATCGCGATACGCGGGTTAACCTGCGCCTGTTTCTGCGCAGTTGCGGTAAAGGAATCCAATGCCCCGGTTCTGACCAGAGCCCCCATGACGATGAACATCGCCGCAATCGTCCATGGCGCAGGATTGGACAGAACTGCCAACGCGCTTTGATAGGGCAGGATACCGGTCACCAGCATCAGGGCAACGCCCGCGATGGCGACAACCTCGGTCGGGTAAGCCTCGCGCAGGAACATGACAAACATGCCTGCGACAACCAATAGCGCCACGATCGCGCTGCCCGTTTCTGTCAGTTGAAGAAATTGCATTCGTGGTATTCAGTCCGAACCCTGGCCCAGCTTGCGCGCCCGTCGGGCAGTTTCCCGTATTGCGGGCAGCAGGGCAAGCCCAACGTCGCGCTATTGCAGCCCGGCTTGTTGCAAGCGACCCCCAACGCGCACCATTTGCACGGATTTTGCCTGACCATTGCGATCATCGGTTTCCACGAACACACCGCTTAGCGTTGCTTCGCCATTTGCAGGCGTAAACCGCGCCTTGGGCATGCCGGTGATGAACCGGCGCATCGGTTCCAGCTTTTCCATACCAATGACAGAATCGTAATCCCCGCACATCCCAGCATCAGTCAGATAGGCCGTTCCCCCCGGAAGGATCTGAGCATCTGCGGTCGGCACATGCGTATGCGTCCCGACCACCAGGCTGGCGCGCTTGTCGCAGTAATGCCCCATCGCCATCTTCTCGGATGTGGCTTCGCAATGCATGTCGACGATGATCGCCTGCGCCTGCCCACCGCGCGGGTGCGACTTCAGAATTGGCTCGATCGCCGAAAACGGATCATCGAAGGGCCGCTTCATAAAGACCTGCCCCAGCACCTGTACGACCAGAACCTTGCGCCCGCCAGGGGCGGTATAGAGACGATGCCCGCGCCCCGGAGCACCCTTGGCAAAGTTAACAGGGCGCACAATGCGCGGTTCGCTCTCGATGAATTGCAACATGTCCTTCTGGTCGAAAGCGTGGTCGCCCAGCGTCAGGCAATCCGCCCCTGCATCTAACAGCAGCTTGGCATGATCCCCGGTCAAACCCATTCCGTTCGAGGCGTTCTCACCATTGATCACCACGAAATCCAGCCGCCATTCGTCGCGCAGACGTGGCAGATGTTGCTGAACAGCCGCGCGTCCAGCGCGGCCCATAACGTCACCCAGAAAAAGTATCCTCATAGAAACCGTCTAAGTGTGGCAATTCGCAAGTACAAGCCGTTAAGCTGACCCAATGAACGGCAAAACTCTTTATTTAGGAGATTCTTTATGTTTCGGATCGGTCTGACCTTTGGTGTCTGTGCCACCCTTGCTGCCTGCTCGGAAGAGCAAGCGGTCAACTCAAACCCACAGCTGCCAAACCCCTCGGCCATCTATTGCATCGACAGCGGTGGGCGGTATGAAATTCGGGACGGAGAGAATGGCCAGACCGGCGTGTGCATATTGCCTGATGGCACCGAAAAAAATGCCTGGGAATATTTTCGCGCTAAAAACCAGGGCTGATACCTTCGTTAAAAGGTCAACACACGGCTTTCAGTTACTACCATATCAAGCGGCTGATCCGTCGATTCCAGCGGCAGCCCGTCTGCTTCTTGCGCATCGAAGGCAAAACCGATGGCCAGAGTCGGGCGTTTCGCGCGCAGCCCTTCCAATGTCCGGTCATAGAACCCGCCCCCATAACCCAGACGCCCTCCATTTGCATCGAATGCCACCAGCGGAACGATCAGAATTTCGGGATCGAAATAGTCATCGACCTCGGGCACTTTGGCGCCAAACGGGCCATCCTTCAGCCTGCCTTCGGGCGTCCAACGAGAGAATTTCAGCGGCTGCCCGGCCGCCTGAATAACCGGTACGCCCACCGGGCCATAAGCGGACGCCTCGGCCATGGCGGGCAGCGGGTCACTCTCGGTCCGGATGGGCATATAACCCGACAGGGGTACTCCGCGGTGCCCGGCCAGAATTTCAGACAGTCGCCCGGCGGCACCCGGCGGATTTGCATCAAACGCAGATTTGCGCCGGGCAAAGGCCGCCTTGCGCGCGGCAGCTTTGATTTCGGTCAGATCGGTCACAATAGCACCACGCTGGCAAGCCCAAGAAAGATAAAGAATCCCATGACATCCGTCGTTGTCGTCACAAAGGTTCCTGACGCCAGCGCCGGGTCAATACCCATCCGGTCCAGCACGACCGGTACTACCGTACCTGCAAAGCCTGCGATCACCATGTTCACGACCAGAGCGGAGCCAATCACGACACCCAGCAACGGCGAGCCGAACCAATACATTCCCACCACGCCCAGAACGGTGGCAAAACACAGCCCGTTCAACATGCCCACCAGCAGTTCCCGTCGGATCACCCGCATTACGTTCGCACCTGTCAGGTCGCGCGTTGCCAGGGCTCGCACTGCGACGGTCAGCGATTGTGTCCCCGCATTGCCCCCCATCGAGGCCACAATCGGCATCAGAATGGCCAATGCCACCAACTGATCAATCGCCGCCTCGAACTGGGAAATCACCAGCGAGGCGCAGATCGAAGTACACAGGTTTACCGCCAACCATGGCAGGCGTCGCCTGCTGGTCGCGGCCACACTGTCGGACAGCGAGCTTTCGTTGCTGACACCGGCTAGGCGCAACATATCCTCTTCGTATTCCTCATCCAGCACCACCATCGCGTCATCAATGGTGATCACACCAACAAGCCGTCCGTCACCATCCACCACTGGGGCCGAGATCAGGTGGTACTGATTGAACGCATAGGCCACGTCCTCTTCATCCTGATCGACGGGAATGGTATAGAACTCTTCTTCGGCAATTTCGTGCAGAGGCACCTCGCGCCGGGTGGCCATGAGTTTGCCAAGTGTTACCTGTGCTGTTGGCTTCAGCCGCGGATCAACAAGAACCAAATGGTAGAATTGTTCTGGCAGTCCGTCATTGGCACGCATAAAGTCAATGGCCTGCCCAACTGTCCAATGCTCGGGCGCCATGACGACTTCGCGTTGCATAAGCCGTCCGGCCGAGTTTTCCGGGTAGGATAACGCCTGTTCGGCGGCGATCCGTTCGGAATCCTCCAGGGCACCCAGGATGGCTTCTTGCTGAGGCTCTTCAAGGTCTTCCAGCAGATCGACGACATCGTCGCTTTCCATGTCGCGTACGGCATCCGCCAGAACATCGGGACGCAGGACTTCAATAACTTCTTCCCTGACACCTTCGTCCAGTTCAGACAGAATATCGCCGTCGAACTCTTTGTCATACAGACGGATCAACCGGGCGCGGTCATAGGGGTTGATCTGTTCCAGAAGGTCGGCGATGTCGGCAGCGTGCAGCGGGTCCATCAATTCGATCAGCTTGTCGCGGTCATCGACATCAACTGCATACAGAATGGATGCTACCGTTCGACGATCCAGCGCATAGGCGTCATCATCAGAAGTCGGTTCACTTACGGGTTCGTTAGTACCTGTTGTCATATCTGCCCCCGCTCTGTTCGCCCATTGGCCCCTAAATAGAAGAAGCAGCTACCGGAAAACAATGACAATGCGCCGATTTACCGACAACTTTCCTGCCCCTATGCTGTTTCGCAGTCCCAGACAGGCGGAGATGAATGAGTATGGCGCAAAAAACGCTGCTGAAAGGGCGTGTCCTGAGTTTCACTGGCACCCCGTTCGAGGGCGAACCGACCGAGGCTGTCAAAATCAGCGAAGCGGTTCTGATCGAAAACGGTCGGATTTCCAGCGTATCGGATGCCGACAGTCTGAACAATGCCCACCCCCAGGCAAAAGTCGTGGATCATGGTCAGCACGTGATCCTTGCAGGATTTGTTGATGCGCATGTGCATTATCCGCAGACCGCCATGATCGCCAGTTGGGGCAAACGCCTGATCGACTGGCTGAACACCTATACCTTTCCCGAAGAGATGAAATTCGGCGATGCAGCTTATGCCTCTGAGATTGCCAACCGGTATCTGGACCTGACAGCGGCACACGGCACCACCACGATGTGCAGCTATTGCACCATCCATCCCGAGAGTGTTGATGCCTTTTTCCTTGCGGCCAAACAACGCGGTCAACGTGTGGTTGCGGGCAAAACCTGCATGGATCGCAACGCACCCGATGGCCTGAGAGATACCGTGCAAACTGCCTATGACCAATCCCAGACTCTGCTTGAGAAATGGCATGGGGTCGACCGCCTGTCCTATGCGATTACGCCGCGTTTCTCACCCACCTCCACACCCGAACAGCTAGAGGCCATGGGCGCATTATGGGCAGAGCATCCCCATTGCCTGATGCAAACCCATCTCAGCGAACAGACAGATGAAATTGCCTGGGTACGCGAGCTGTTTCCCGAGGCCCGCGATTATCTGGACACCTATGAAAAGTTCGGCTTGCTTGGTCCCAACGGCCTGTATGGCCACGTCATCCACCTTGAGGCACGTGAACGCGACCGACTGCGTGAGGTCGACGCTGCGTTGATCCATTGTCCGACCTCAAACACCTTTATCGGGTCAGGCCTGTTCGACATGGCAGGGTTGATGCGCGACGGACACCGGGTTGGTCTGGCAACGGATACTGGTGGCGGTTCAAGTTTCTCGATGCTGCGCACGATGGCATCGGCCTATGAGATCGGACAGCTGCGCGGAACCCCGCTGCACGCCGCGCAACTGCTGTGGCTGGGCACCGTCGGGTCGGCCCGCACGCTGAGGCTGGATGACAGCATCGGCAATATCGCCCCGGGGATGGAGGCCGACCTGATTGTGCTCGACCTCGCCTCAACCCCGGCCATCGCGCAACGCGAGGCCTGCGCCGATGATTTGTGGGAGGCCCTCTTTCCCACCATCATGATGGGCGATGACAGGGCGATTGCCGAGGTTTGGATCGCAGGTCAACCTGTCAGGACCTAGGATTGCAAGGCAAGGGCCAATCGGTTCTGCCGTTCAATCACCCGGGGCGGATCCAGCGTTGCGATCTGCCCGTCCCGCACGATCTGACGACCTTCGACAAACAGGTGCTTTACCCTCGTCGGTCCGGCAAGCAACAGGGCGGCTGGATCCCAACTGCCCGCGCTTTCAATACCGCGCGTATCCCAAATGGCTATATCGGCACGCTTACCGATAGCCAGACGGCCGCAATCAGGTCGGTTCAAGACATCCGCCCCGCCGCGCGTGGCAATCTCCAGCGCCTCGCGAGAGGACATGGCATCGGCACCGCTGGCGACGCGCTGCAACAACATGGCCTGCCGCGCCTCGAGGATCAGATTGCCGCTGTCATTACTGGCCGACCCATCGACGCCCAGACCCACAGGCACGCCGCGATCTCGCATCGACCGTACAGGGGCAATCCCCGAGCCCAACCGGCAGTTCGAACAGGGACAGTGCGCCACGCCAGTCCGGGACCGGGCAAATAGATCAATCTCTGCCCCGTCCAGTTTCACGCAATGGGCGTGCCAAACGTCTGACCCGGTCCATCCCAAATCCTCGGCATATTGACCAGGACGGCACCCGAATTGTTCCTGAGAATAGGCGATATCCTCGTCATTTTCGGCCAGATGGGTGTGCAGCATAACGCCTTTGTCACGGGCCAGAATGGCCGTGTCTCGCATCAAGTCACGACTGACAGAGAACGGTGAGCAAGGTGCCAGCCCGACCCGACACATTGCACCCTCTGACGGGTCATGAAAGGCGTCGACCACACGCATCATGTCTTCGAGAATAGCTGCTTCGGCTTCGACCAGTGAATCCGGCGGCAAGCCACCATCACTTTCACCAATACTCATGGCGCCGCGTGTTGGGTGGAACCGCAGGCCAACCTCGGCAGCCGCAGCAATAGTGTCATCCAGACGCGCACCGTTCGGATATAGATACAAGTGGTCGGAACTGAGCGTGCATCCCGTCAACGCCAGCTCGGCTAAACCGATCTGGGCGGATACGAACATCTCTTCGGGGCCAAATCGCGACCAGATCGGATAGAGCGTTTTCAGCCATCCGAACAAAAGCGCATCCTGCCCGCCAGGCACGGCGCGGGTCAGGGTCTGGTACAGATGGTGGTGCGTGTTCACGAGGCCGGGCGTCACCACACATCCGCTTGCATTATGGATCTCTGCGGTTGCCTGCAACCCGTGGCCGATCTGTTCGATCTGCCCATCTCGGATCAGAATATCCGCGCCAGAAAGCTCACGGCGCTGGTCATCCATGGTCAGGATCGTGTCTGCATTTTTGATGAGGATATCAGTCATCTTGCTCTCCTTGCATCGCCCGTTTCATGCATGGAGTGCAAAAGCTGGCGGAAAACGGGCACAAGAACCAGCCGGATTAAGGCTAATCGGCCTGCCAGTCCGCCGCAACAGTTTTTAGAATTTGCGCAGGATTTCCAGCGCCGCCGCGTGGATCTGCGGGTTTGCCGCCGCCAGAGCCCGACCACCTTCATGGGCGGGGCCGCCCTGCCAGTCGGTGACGATACCGCCGGCGGCTTGGATCACAGCGATTGGCGCCTGAATGTCATAGGCGTTCAGACCCGCCTCGATCACCAAATCCACCTGCCCCGCCGCAAGCAAGGCATAGGCATAGCAATCCATCCCATAGCGGGTCAGGCGCACATGCTGCGACACCGCCTCAAACCCGGCACGATCTTCCGACGCGCCGACCTCGGGGAAGGTCGTGAACAGAATTGCCTGGTCCAGAGAAGGTGTTGAACGGGTCTTCAGGGACATATCGCCCGTAGGACCATGGCTTCGCGCAATATCCGCCGAGCCGATGAAGCGTTCCCCGATATACGGCTGGTCGATGATCCCCATGATTGGCCCGTCCTGCGTGCTAAGCGCAATCAGAACGCCCCAAGTCGGTGTCCCGCTGATAAACCCTCGGGTGCCGTCGATCGGATCCAGAACCCAGGTGCGGCCACTTTGCCCCTCGTGCTGCCCATATTCCTCGCCAAAGATTCCATCTCGGGGCCGATGACGGGCCAAAACCGCGCGCATGGCTTTTTCAGCTGCGCGGTCGGCGACCGTGACCGGATCAAATCCCTGATCCAGCTTATTCGAAGTCTCAAGATTAGACTGCCTGAAAAAAGGAAGAATGGCCGCACGCGCCGCGTCGGCCATTTCTTCAGCTACTTCAAGATCACTCAGCGACATCTTATCCATACGCTACCCGTGCGTTCCGTCAGGATCAGAGTCAACCCGCGAAATCAGGCAACATCACTCAGAACGCGCGCAAGCTCGAACAAGCGGCGACGCTGGTTTTCCGGTATGGCATAGTAAGAGCGGACGAGATCCAGGGCCTCTTTGTCGCCCATAAGGTCTGCAGGAACCGATTTCTTATCCGAGCTTCCTTTCTCGACCTCTTCCAGGCCTTCAAAGAAGAAACTGACGGGAACATCCAATGCCTCGGCAATGTCCCAAAGACGAGACGCGCTGATTCGATTGGCACCGGTTTCATATTTCTGGATTTGCTGAAACTTGATACCAACTTGCTGTGCCAACTGCTGTTGGGTCATGCCAATCAGCCAGCGGCGATGCCTGACGCGTTTGCCCACATGGACATCGACGTGATGGGTCATTGGTACTATCCTCCCTTACACACACAACTGAAACGGGTGCGCAACATGCTTTGTTACCGCAACATTAGCGAGCCCGACTTAACTACTCCCTAATTTGGAACATGCCCCCCAAATCAGCACCATAGCGCACTATTACGTTTTTTGGCGCTTTTTTCAAGAAGGTTGAATCTGATTCCACAAACAATGGTTTATAGTTGTGTTGTGAATACCGCGCACACGTTGATTCCGATCTGGAAACAATCACCTGATCAACACCGGATTAACGGGGTCTTCAGCAGGGTAACAGATTGACAAGACCACGACAGCACTGACCTATGCCCGAAAAGACGGAGCCAAATCATGCTGGCGTTTCATATCCAGACCAACGGGGCCAAGGCCCAGCTTTGCAATATTGACCCGCCAGAACCCGGCGACAGCCAGGTCTGCATTCAAATCAAAGCCTGCGGTTTGAATTTTGCGGATCTCCTTATGCAGAAGGGGACGTATCAGGACACCCCGGTGGCGCCCTTTTCCTTGGGCATGGAAGTCGCAGGGATTGTTCGCGAAATTGGAAACAATGTACGCCACCTAAACCCGGGTGACCGCGTCGCTGTCTATTCCGGCCAGGGCGGCCTTGCTGAATTCGGAGTGTTCGAAGCCGATCGTGCAATCGCAATCCCTGACTCTATGAGCTTTGAAGACGCCGCCGCAATTCAGATCACATATGGCACCAGCCTTATTGCTTTGGATCATCGTGCGCGGCTCAGGCCCGGCGAAACCCTGCTGGTGACCGGTGCGGCAGGTGGCGTCGGCCTGACGGCGGTAGAGATCGGCAAGCTTATGGGCGCCACGGTTATTGCGCAGGCGCGCGGCAGTGAGAAACTCAAGGTGGCAAAGAGGGCCGGGGCCGATCATCTGATCGACGCATCCGAAGATCTCCGCGCCCGTGTCCAGGCATTAGGAGGCGCGGATGTCGTATATGACGCGATCGGCGGCGATGTGTTTAAAGCCGCCTTTCGCGCAACCAACCCCGAAGGTCGCATCTTGCCCATTGGCTTTGCAGGCGGTGAGGTGCCGCAAATTCCGGCCAACCACCTACTGGTCAAGAACCTGACAGTCATCGGGCTCTACATCGGAGGCTACTTGAAGTTTCGGCCTCAGATTGTGACGGACAGCTTTGAAACGCTGTTTCGCTGGCATAGCGAGGGCCACATCAAACCGCATATCAGCCATGTTCTGCCCCTGTCCGAAGCCGAACGCGGACTGGCCATGCTGCGCGACAGGACGGCCACCGGGAAAGTCGTCATAACCCCCTGAGGGATGATCAACCGACAACGGCTTTGAGCGGCACCCCCCCAAGCAAACGAAAGTTCTGGCGCACCAGCGTCGCCAACGCCTCAACCACGGCTCCGCGGCCAGTTTCGCCGCCATACAGATTTATCATATGCGCAGGAAGCTCGGGCAGGACGCCACCCGAATCGATCTGGGCAAGATGTGCGGCCTCTGTCCCTTCGAGCATGGCATGAACCGCCAAATCGGCGCTGACCGTTGCCTCGATAGTACGGTCATTTTCGGTTTCCACCGAAAGCTCCCAGGGAATTCCAGCCGCGTCCAGCGCAGCAATGACCTGCGGCCTGAACAGACACCGACGCCCAAGCGCTAGCGGAATGGGGCGTTTTCGCCAGGCAGACCCGCCCGGCGCACCAATCCAGCGCAAAGGAAGCTCGGCAATCGTCTCGGCCCCCTGCCCCACTGTCGCCTCGGTCGTTAGGATCAAATCGCAGTCTCCGCGCTTAAACATATCCTTCAGTTGCAGCGAATAGGAGGAGATAAGCTGCACACGGACGCGTGGGAAATCCGCGTTGAATCGCTGCAGCACCCGGGGGATCGCCGGATAGACGATATCATGCGGCACACCAAGAACGACCTCGCCCTCATAGGCCTGATCCGTCAGCTTGGACATCACCTCGTCATTCAACGAGATCATGCGTCTGGCATAGGCCAAAAGCTGTTCGCCCGATGCTGTCAGCGCGATGGTTCTGCCACTTCGGTCCAGCAGCTCCAGACCTAAAAGCTCCTCCAACCGCTTTAGCTGCATCGATACGGCAGATTGTGTCAGGTGCAGGAAACCGGCTGCCCGCGTCACGCCACCCTGATCGGCAACTGCCACAAAGGAGCGGAGAGTGGTGATGTCCAGATTTCGCATCTTCACGATTCCTTATGGATGTGTTCAATAATATTCATTTTCAAAATGTGTCACAGCTCTCCATATAAATCAAGGAAGTTGATGCAATAGGCACAACACATCAGCAAAACCGAAAGGACAAGGCTATGACGCAAATCACAGCTTCAACATATTGCAAACCACGGCAGCGCTTTAAGCTCACTTCTGTTCTGGATGCGCTATCGCTACGGCGCCAACGCTGTCAGCTCGCCAGATTGGACGACCGCGCCCTTCTCGATATCGGTATTTCCCGTGAAGAGGCCGAAGCCGAAGCAAAACGCCGCATATGGGATGCTCCGGAATTCTGGCAAAAATGAACCTAATCCACTACTTTTACCACTGAATGGCGGCTGACACCTCGAAGCCGCCATTTTTGTTGCGTGTTTTAGCCTGTTTCCCGCGTTAAACCCTTGAAACACAGCCCGCACTTGCCGATATTTGCGAGGAGCGCGGCCTGACATCAGGACGCAAAAAGAATATGTGGAGGGAGACCTTTTAATGGCACAATTTGACACGATCCGGACGGCGACCGGTACGCGCGCTGCCCAGATTGACGAGGGCCTGCGCGCCCATATGAACAAAGTCTACGGCACAATGTCCGTGGGCATGCTGATCACCTTTGCAGCAGCCTGGGCTATTGCTGGCCTGGCAACCACAACCGACCCTTCGGCGGCTGCGGCACAGCTGAGCTCTGACAAATATCTGACGTCGCTTGGGTATTCGCTGTTCGCCTCGCCGTTGCGCTGGGTCATCATGTTTGCCCCGCTGGCCTTTGTCTTTGGCTTCAGCGCCAGCATCAACCGCCTGTCGGCTGCAACGGCACAAACAGTGTTCTACCTGTTTGCCGCAGTCATGGGCGTTTCGATCAGCTGGATATTCCTGGTCTTCACCGGCGAGTCGATCATTCAGGTCTTCCTGATCACCTCAATCGCTTTCGCAGGGCTTTCCCTGTACGGCTACACGACCAAGAAAGACCTGTCCGCAATGGGCACCTTCCTGATCATGGGTGTGATCGGGCTGATCGTTGCCTCGGTCGTGAACATCTTCCTGGCCTCGTCTGCAATGACGTTCGCGATTTCGGTTCTGGGTGTTCTGATCTTCGCCGGTCTGACCGCCTATGACACCCAGAAGATCAAAACCACCTACTTGCAGATGGCACATACCGGCGATCAGGAATGGCTGGGCAAAGCAGCCATCATGGGCGCGCTGAGCCTGTATCTGGACTTTATCAACATGTTCATGTTCCTGCTGCAGTTGTTTGGAAGCCGTGAATAGTCCGGACCACCAACCATTTTGAAAATGTCAAAGGCGGGCCGATTGGTCCGCCTTTGTTCTTTCTGGTTAGCGCACTGGCTTTAGGCTCAAATGCCGCAACAAAAAAGGCCTCTCATCCTGACGATGAGAGGCCCTTCAATTCCACAGTAATATGAATTTAACTGCAGTTCAACTGAACAGCAAATCCGGAACTGCGCTTTTCTGAACCTTTGCGATAAACGTCGCCGACAGGCAAGCAGCCAGTGAATTGTTCAGCGCCAGTACCAAAGTTTGCACCAATCGTATTTGGAACCCTGGTGCGGCTATTTTCGGTACGCACGACGCCGAAAAGCGTTCCGTTCACTTCAACAGTGCTCAGGAACAGGTTTGTATCTGAGCCGGAAACGACTACTGCGCTGGTATCGCTGCGCGCGCCATTTTCTATTGCAACACGTGCAATTTTACCCGGATCGGTCTCGTCCGTTGAAACTCGGACCGGGGGCAGCTCTGCCAACTCTGCCGGAACATTGGTGGACTCTGGAACAAACGCCGCCGCACCCGGCACTTCGCTGATGCTCCGCGGCTCACCATCAATGCCCGTAAAGCCAACACCCTCGCGGTTATAGGGGTCTTCACAGGCTGCGAGAGCCAGAATAGTTGCTGTGGATAACAAGATTTTTTTCATGACGGCCAACATTTTGGAACGGTTAGCTCAAGCGTAGTTGCAATACATTCCAAAAAGCAACCCAGCGGGCAAACGAATGCCTCGGCTGCTGATGCTTCGCTGCAACGGCCTCCAAGCGCGCTCCGGCTGCCTTGAGCCGATAGATTCAGGTATGAAACATCGTCGCGCAATCGAAAAAGGCCCTGTCGAAACAGGACCCTTGTCATTCTGTCCAAGCTGGACGGCAGATTACTTGATCTTGCCTTCCTTGTACTCGACATGCTTCCGAACGACCGGGTCGTATTTACGAACGGTCATTTTCTCGGTCATGGTGCGCGCGTTCTTTTTGGTCACATAGAAGTGGCCCGTGCCCGCGGTCGAGTTCAGACGGATCTTGATTGTCGTCGGCTTCGCCATGGTTATCTCCTGCGTCCGAAAAGGCAGGGGCCTTTCGGTTGAATTCCTATGAGCGTGCGCTTTTACCCGGTCATGCAGCCGAGTCAACCTGAATTCGGGTAGATCGGCGCAGATTTCATCAAAACACAAGATCGTCCCTGCACCCAGCTTATCGCAGACCTTAACGCGGCCATTTCGGCCACAAGGGATGCCAGCTCAGCAGCCACAGCAAGACCTGTATCAAAGGATGACTCCAACCGTGACCCAGCTGTGGAACAACGCGATTCGTCTTAGCAATATTAACGCGCGGAGGGCCTGTAAGCCGGATCTTGTTCCAGGGTTGCCCCCTTCGATGACCATTCCTCTAGGCCGTGCATTGCTGCACGGCTCAAGCTGCCAACCCGGTCCCTCTCGGCCAAGACGCACTTAGCGGCGGTATCGGCGGACGCCGACCTGCCCGCGTGGGGACCCTATTTGGCATTGCTCCCGGTGGGGCTTGCCGTGCCACCCCTGTTGCCAGGGGCGCGGTGGGCTCTTACCCCACCGTTTCACCCTTACCATGCACGCATGGCGGTCTGATTTCTGTGGCGCTTTCCGTCGGGTTGCCCCGCCCGGGCGTTACCCGGCACCGTTGTCTTGTGGAGTCCGGACTTTCCTCTCGGGCTTACGCCCCAGCAGCCATCCGGCCCTCCGCGCAAAGACCCGACTAAACTTCCGCTCGGATACCGTCAAGATGTTCCATGAACCCTGCCAATCTTTCGATATCACCCATATCCTCCTTGGAAAGCGGGCCGCGCCGCACCGGAGAAAACCGGCTTCTGAACGCTTTCAGTAAATCCTCGGTGCTGGCCTCTGGATAGCCTACTCTCATCGCAATAAATGCGAAGTGTTTCTCATCTGGAGGCATTTGATCCAGGCAAATACCCTTGAGGACAGTAGGCCCTACGGCCAACCCAAGATGCGCAAGGCGATCCCAATCGAACTTGGAACCAGGATCAAGTTTTCGCTGGGGGGCCAAATCCGAATGGCCGATAACATTCCATGGTTGGATTCCCAGACGGTCTTGAATATCCGATAACAAGTTCTCCAAAGCAGCCATTTGCGGCTCCGAAAACGGAACCAGCCCTGAGTTATCCAGCTCTATCCCAATCGAACGCGAATTGATATCGGTTCGCCCGCGCCACTCCCCTGCTCCGGCGTGCCAGGCCCGGTCCTCTTCGCGCACCATTTGCCAAAGCGTGCCATCGGAACCGATCAGGTAATGCGCAGAGACTTCGAAGGCCGGGTCACACAAGCGATCCAGCGCAGCCTGCGCGCTGTCCATTGCGGTGTAGTGGAGAACCACCAAAGACGGCGTCAGCCCATCCCGGCGATCTCCGAAATTGGGGGATGGGTGCCAGATGGGCTTTGGATCAGTTGTTGACGGCACTGCGGAACGGGCTGGGATCCCAGCCGCAAGCATATCCGTCGCCATCAGGGTCCAGCCCCTTGCGGTCCTTCTGGGGACCGCCATTTGACAGGAACTCGATCTGCGCCTGGTCCGCCGATGGGAATTTCGCGCAATTCCGCTGTGCCTTGGCCTGCAGGTTGAACCCCGCACGGCTGTAAAGCTGGGCACCGACCGGATTGGATGTGCTCAGCGCGTATTGGACGATGTTTGGCTGACCATCCGCTCCGCGTTGCGGAACCGCGGTTGGGGCGACAACCTCATAGGTTTGGCTGTTCTGTTCGATTCGAGCAGCATCGGTTTCGATACTGCGACGTTCAGAAACCGCAGCAAAATCCTGTTCGTCAGAGATGCCGCTGTTGCTGGCAGTCGGCACGGATACTGAAGTGGCGGTCGCCTGCGTCGAGGTGCTTGCAAGCGCGGCGGCAGTGGCCGTGGCCAGGTCAGCGCCATCCGCGCCCGATGTCGACGACCCCAGAGGTCGTTGCGAGACCTCATAGGGTTCCGGCAGAGGGCTTCCAGTGCCGCCCTGCCCTGCCAGCTCAGCTTCTCTTTGCGCCTGATAAGTCGGGGTGTTGAACCCTGTACCCTGAACCGGAGCCACCGTGTTACAGGCGGCCAGCAACCCGATTGCGGGGATCAGAATCGTAAAGCGCATTCAGCTGCTCCGTTCTACGTTGTCTTGTTGATCAGAGGATTACCACCATTTCCCCGGCTTGGCCACAAAGCCCGCTGCGCTTTCCAGCGCATAGGCTGTGTTCAGCAAATCGCCTTCGTCCCATGGACGGCCAATCAGCTGCAGACCAAGCGGCAAACCCTGAGAATCAAGACCTGCAGGAACCGAAATGCCCGGCAAACCAGCAAGGTTGACCGTCACGGTAAAGACGTCGTTCAGATACATCTGAACCGGATCCGCCTCGGTCATTTCACCCAGACCGAACGACGCCGAAGGCGTGGCCGGGGTCAGGATGGCGTCAACACCGGCGGCGAAAACGTCCTCGAAATCTTTCTTGATCAACGTGCGGACCTTGCGGGCGCGGTTGTAATAGGCGTCATAGAAACCCGCCGACAGAACATATGTCCCGACCATAACCCGGCGCTGAACCTCGTGACCAAAGCCCTCGGCGCGGGTTTTCTCGTACATCTCGGTGATGCCGTCGCCTTGGCCCAACTGCGCGCGGCGGCCATAGCGGACACCATCATAGCGCGCCAGGTTCGAGGACGCCTCGGCAGGCGCAATCACGTAATAGGCGGGTAGCGCGTATTTGGTATGCGGCAGCGAAATGTCGACGATCTCGGCCCCTGCGTCCTTCAGCATCGCAGCGCCATCTGCCCAGAGTTTTTCGATCTCGGCGGGCATGCCGTCCATCCGGTATTCCTTGGGGATACCGATCTTCTTGCCCTTGATGTCGCCGGTCAGCATAGCCTCGAAATTCGGGACGGCCAACTCGGCGCTGGTGGAATCCTTGGGGTCATGACCGCACATGGTTTCCAGCATGATCGCCGCGTCGCGGACATTCTTGGTCATCGGCCCGGCCTGATCCAGTGAGGATGCAAAGGCCACGATGCCCCAGCGCGAACACCGGCCGTAGGTCGGCTTGATGCCAGTAATCCCGACAAAAGCCGCTGGTTGACGGATCGAGCCGCCAGTATCGGTGCCAGTGGCGGCCAGACACAGATCAGCCGACACCGCCGAAGCCGATCCGCCGGAGGACCCGCCCGGTGTCAGCTGTGCGTCGTCATTGCCACGGCGCCACGGGCTAACCGCATTGCCATAGACCGAAGTTTCGTTGCTGCTGCCCATGGCGAATTCATCCATGTTCAGCTTGCCCAGCATCACGGCACCGGCGTCGGCCAGTTGCTGCGAAACGGTGGATTCATATTCCGGCTTGAAGCCTTCCAGAATCTTCGAGGCCGCCTGCGAGGGCACGCCCTTGGTGCAGAACAGATCCTTGATGCCGATCGGCAGACCGCACATCGACGGGGCATCCCCTGCTTTGATCTGCGTATCCGCAGCCTTGGCGCGTTCCAGCGCAAGCTCTGGCGTTTTGTGGACAAAAGCGTTCAGCGCATCGGCGGCATCAATGGCGGTCAAGCAGGCTTCGGTAAGCTCAACCGAGGTGACATCACCGGCACGCAGCGCGTCGCGGGCCTCGGCCAGGCCCAGTTTGTTCAGTTCGCTCATGTCTTACTCCACCACTTTGGGGACTGCGAAGAAACCCTCGCGTGCGTCGGGGGCATTGGCCAGAACCTTGTCCTGCTGGTTGCCGTCGGTGACCACATCCTGGCGGCGCTTCAGGCGCATCGGTTCGACCGAAACCATCGGCTCGACACCGTCGACATCCACTTCATTCAACTGTTCGATGAACCCAAGAATGGTGTTGAACTCGGATGCCAGCGCAGGCAGCGCGTCATCCTCGACCTTGATCCGGGCCAGTTTGGCCACCTTTGCGGCGGTGCTTTGGTCAATCGACATCGGAAAACCTCATATGCGTCAGGGGGCATTTACCTGTCTGATGCCTCGGTCGCAAGGGTAGCAGGCGGTTGTTCTGCCCCTTCTATGCAAGGAGGTGGCTTAGCCATACAAAAATGCATAGCGCCTATGCACAAAAGTAAACCAATTAGTTCAGAATTCGCCTTGAAAAAGTGAACTGCGCCGTTCACTTCTTACAGCATGGCACAGCCACTAACTGGAGTAAGATGATGAAAACGCTCATGACCGCATTTGTGTTGGCCACTACTGTTCTTGCTACGCAAGCTCAGGCATTCGGACCCACCATGGGTTCGCTAACCCGCGACCTGTCTTTCCCCGATCAGGTTTCCGAACCAGTTACACAGGACAAAACGAAGCTGGGTAACTGACGCCACAACTTCGTCCGGGTCGGATCCCCCTCTCCGACCCGGAATTTCGCATTTGACTGCTGCGTTTGATTTGCCGACTCGCTACGATGCGTCCGAACACACCGCCGGATTTCCGGCAAGCCCACGGAGCATAGTATGAGCGCGCGAAAACAGGCAGTCCTGGACGCAATCGACGCAGCCAACACCCAAGATCCAACCTTAGAGAACGGCCAACCCGCAGCGTTGCTTTACGGACAACGCATGAGCGCTGAACTGGCCAGGCTTTTTCCCGATGCATCGAACTCGCTTGAGATCGCCGCACGCGGGCAACATGTTGAACGCTGGAAGCTGGCCCGAAGTGAATATCCCGAAGGGCGCGCAGGGTATCTGGCTTGGCGCAAGGCGCAGGGCGAACACCATGCGCAAACCGTCATGACCTTGATGAAGCAGTGCGGATTTGAAGAAAACGAAATCCAAGACGCCGGACGCATGGTGCGCAAGCAGGGTATCAAACGTGACAACGAGGTGCAGGCGCTGGAAGATGTGGCCTGTTTTGTGTTCCTCAAATGGTATTTCGCTCCCTTCGCCGAAAAGCACTCGCAGGAAAAAATCCTCAGCATTGTCGAGAAAACCGCGCGTAAGATGTCATCCGATGCACGCACCAGGGTTCTTGCCGAATTTGACCTGCCCGCAGAACTGGCTGCTGCGTTTCAGGCCTGAGACGCAAGGCTTAGGTGCCTGCGGTAGACTTCGATCATCCAGCCCAACATCGTGGCGTTCAGGATGTGCCACAGAAAATGCGTACCGGTCGGGAACTGCGTGCAAATCGGTGCATCCAAAGCGCGAAAGGTAATCGACACGATCAGGATCACTGCGCCGGTCGCCAGCCCGCGGGCGGTATCAGGCAGGCGTTTCGACAACAGGACGGCGTAAATCAGGATCAATAGCGGCACCGGAGCATAGGCGGCCGATCCGCCCAGACCCGGAAACAGTTGGAACACCGGAATCGTCAAAGCGGCATATGGCACAAACAGGGCCGCGCCGATCCACGCGTAAAGCGGCCGCAACTGCCAGACGTCGCGATTCATTGCAAAAATATAGGTCAGAATAAAAAGCAGGATGGGTGCAGTATCCGCCAACGCGGACCAGACCTGTGCATGGGTGTGAAACAAATAACTGCCAATTCCGATGCCGACCAGGATAACCACAAGCATTTTTGCCAATGGCATCCCCGGCCCGCGCACCCGCCGCCACATAATGAAAGCCGCAATCAAAAAGGCGGCATTCGTAACCGCATTTATCGGCTCTGCCCAATAGGCAGGCGATAAACGCTCGCAATAGCTGTCAATTTCCCGAAACCAATCCATGAAATTTTACATACCCGATGCTAGTCTGCTGCCAACAGTTCATTTGGGAGTGCTTTTCATGAATATCATCTGGCTTGGGCATGGCAGCTTTCGCATTGAAACAGCAGGACAAGTACTGCTGATCGACCCATGGCTGACCGGCAACCCCGTTTTGCCTGAAGATCAGCATGACGCTGCTTTGGAAGGCGCGACACATATCCTGCTGACACACACGCATTTCGATCATGTTGTTGACGTTGTCTCATTGGCCAAACATCTGAACGTCCCCGCGGTCGGTCAGTATGACCTGATGGGGTACTGGAGCGAAGCCGAAGGTCTGGAAACAGTCGGCTTCAACAAAGGCGGCACGGTCAACCTGAACGGTGTTATGGTCTCGATGGTACCCGCCTCGCACAGCTCGACATTTTCGACCCCAGACGGGCTGCGCACCGGCGGCAGCGAGGTCGGTTTCATGATCTCATCCGAGGGGCACATGCTCTATGTTTCGGGCGACACCGATATCATGGCCGATATGGACTGGATGGGGGATTACTATAAACCCGATATAGGTATCCTGTCCGCAGGGGGCCACTTTACCATGGACATGAAAGGCGCCGCCTATGCTGCAAAGCGCTATTTCAATTTCAAAACCGTGATTCCCTGCCATTACAAGACCTTCCCGATTCTGGAGCAATCCGCGCAGGTGCTGGCGGACGGTTTGCCGGGTGTCGAGGTGATCGAACCGCAGCTGATGCAAGCCATCAAGCTGTAGCCGCTTGATGAGTAACGCGGTAACACCCTCTCCAGAACTGGTCGCTGTCATACGGCGCTGGAATGATGCGGTTCGCCTCAAGGATCGCGCCGCGCTGATGAACCTGCTCTCGTCATCTGAACATCTGCGGTATCAGGGGTCGGCAGATGGCGAAAGCTGGTCCGGACAGGTGTTCCGCCAGGGCTTTGCCGACCACACCCGCGAAATTCCGGATTTCAGCTGGGACGAACATTCGCTCGAGGCGTTTGAATGCGGTGACATAGGATGGGCCCATTGCGATGCAACACTTGCATTCACATCAAACGGCAAAGCCACACTCCATAGGTTCACCTTTGTATTGCATCTTGAAAACGGTGTCTGGAAGATGATCCAGATGCATGTCTCCAACCCGACTTCGAACATGGAGAAAATCGGGATCGAGCATGAAGCGCTGAACGCATTGATCGCGGCAGCTCGGCAGGAATTCACTCAGGATCAACAAGAGGGCGCGGCATCGGTCATGTTTACTGATATCGCGGGTTCTTCTGAAATTACGCGTAAGGTCGGAGATCACAAATGGACCGCGCTCATATCCAGCCATTTCGATCTGGCTGAAAATCTGATTCACACCCATGGCGGCCGACTGGTCAAATCACTTGGGGATGGCACGATGTCGATCTTCTCCTCTGTCCACGACGCGATCCAAGCGGCGACCGAATTCCAAAGGGAAAATGCGGCCCTACAGTCGGATATACCCTTGGGTCTTCGGGTTGGCATTCATACCGGCGATGTCATTCAGCGGGACGAGGATTTCTTTGGATCGGTGGTCAATAAGGCCGCACGGGTGACTGGCCTTTGTGGCGCGAATGAAATTCTTGTCACCGACGTTACCCGATTGCTGCTGGGCGCGACCGCCGGGCTGCAGTTCAGCGCTCCGATTTCGGCTCAACTAAAGGGGTTCGGTGGGCCACAGACGGTCTATCGCGTGGACTGGGCCGAACCCTAGCACCGCAGGCCGGTCCCAACCCAGATTATTTACTGGCCCTCTTTTTGGTGAAGAATTCGCGCAGCAGGGCTTCGCAATCCTTGGCGGCAATACCGTCAAACACTTCGGGTTTATGGTGCGACTGTGGATGGGAAAATACACGCGCCCCGTGAGCTACCCCACCCGATTTGGGATCAGAGGCCCCGTAATAGATCCGCCGAACACGAGCGGCGGCCAAAGCCGCGGCGCACATCGCGCAGGGTTCCAGTGTGACATAGATGTCGTGGTCAATCAGGCGTTCCGATCCGGTCGCAGCACAGGCGGCGCGCAGGGCCAGTATCTCGGCATGTGCGGTTGGGTCGTTCAACTCGCGTGTCTGATTGCCTGCCACGGCGACAACCCGGTCGCCCAGCACGATAGCAGCCCCTACCGGAACTTCGCCGCGTTCACCGGCTTCGCGCGCCTGCTCAAGCGCGATATCCATGTACGATCTGAACTCCATGCCTCTGACTGCATCAGAAACCTGCCTTTCGCAAGGCGGCGGGATGCGCTATGGGCTGCAAATGACTAATACCCCTCCTCCAGGCGACCGGATCGCCAAAGTCCTTGCCCGCGCTGGCGTCGCCTCGCGCCGGGAAGCGGAACGCATGATCGAAGCAGGTCGTGTGGTTGTGAACGGCAAGACGATCGACAGCCCCGCGCTGAACGTTACCGCCAAAGACAAGATCACCGTCGACGGCAAGCCGGTGTCCGAGCCGGAACCGTCACGTCTTTGGCTGTACCACAAGCCACCCGGTCTGGTTACGACGACGAAGGACGAAAAAGGCCGCGCGACGATCTTCGACAAGTTGCCCGAGGACATGCCCCGCGTCATGAGCGTCGGGCGGCTTGACCTGAACTCGGAAGGGTTGCTGTTGCTGACAAATGATGGCGGCATCAAGCGCAAGCTGGAACTTCCTGCCACCGGATGGCTGCGCAGATACCGCGTCCGTGTAAACGGGCGTCCAAAAGACGAGGATTTCGCGCCGCTCCGAAAGGGGCTGGTGATCGAGGGTGAACGGTTCCAACCGATGGATGTAACACTCGATCGGCAACAGGGCGCAAACGCCTGGCTGACCATTGGCCTGCGCGAAGGTAAAAACCGCGAAATCCGCCGCGCGATCGAGGATATCGGCTTTGCCGTGAACCGGTTGCTGCGCGTCTCGTACGGCCCGTTTCAGTTGGGCAAACTGAAACCCGGAGAGGTCGAGGAAATTCGCCGCCGGGTCATGCGTGATCAGCTTGGTCTTGAGGCTGAGCCCGAGGCTCCGGCCAAACGCCCTGCACGACCACAGCGCAAACGGCCTCCGATCGGCAAGAAATCTCGCAAATGATAAGGGTTAGGTAACCTTCCCCCTAGCGCCGGGGCCGCGCATCCCCTAAGTTTTCCGCAAAGAGAAACTCAGGGAGCATCATGTCCGGGTCCGGAGTACAAAAACTGGCTTACGTGGCCTTGTTGGTTCTGTTGTTCGGCGTCTGCACCGGGTTACTGGGAGGGCTGTAAGCACATGGCCAAACGCTTTGGCGGCAAATACAGCCCAAACGACTCAGATTCGTCGACAGATCAACCGGCGCGCGGTCAGTTTGATGGCGCGCGCGTAGAACCGGCTGGCGCGCGAGCTAATATCCTGTTTATCCCGGCTGTTCCATTGGTGTTTCTGTCGCTGAACGACGGTGCGATCGGGATGACCATTGGACTTGTTGCCGCTGGTTTGCTGACCGGGGCGGCCTTTCTGCTGCGCGAAGGATTGCGGGCAGAGGCGGCCTATAACGCACGGCGCACAGCCCGGCGCCCGGCCATTCCCCGCAAGATATTTTCCAGCGTTCTGACCGGCCTTGGGGCCGGGTTGGCCTCATACCGATCCGAGTTTCTCGATGCGGCAACCGTGTCTGACGCCAGCCTCATCGCCCCGGTTTTATTCGGCACCGCCGCTGCTGTGTTGCATTCCGTTTCCTTCGGCCTGGACCCTATGTCAGACAAAGGCATGGAAGGCATCGATACCTTTCAGCAGGACCGTGTCGCACGGGTAGTCGAAGACGCTGAGGCGCATCTGACCGAAATGACCGACGCCATCAAACGTGCTGGGGACCGCCGGATCGAAGCGCGGGTCGAGCGATTTCAGGAAACTGCCCGCGATTTGTTTCGCACCGTCGAAGAAGACCCGCGCGATCTGGCCGGAGCAAGAAAATACCTGACCGTCTATCTGCAGGGTGCCCGTGACGCGACGGTAAAGTTCTCGGATGTTTATGCCAGAACACGTGATGCACAGTCGCTGCAGAATTACTCGTCTCTACTGGATGACCTGGAACAGAATTTCTCTGCCAGGACCCGTAAGATGCTATTGGATGACCGCAGCGATCTGACGGTTGAAATTGACGTGCTGCGCGAACGGTTGCAGCGCGAAGGCGTTCGGTTGGACTGACCGGCCCAAAGTATACAGAGAGGATTACCCCATGTCCGAGGAAGTAAAGAACAAGGCGGTCGAAGCCGAAACGCTGGTACAGGAAGTGACCGCCGTCGCCCTGCCCGACCCCACGGCGGAAATTGTCCTTCTGAAAGAGGCCGACGAGCCTGTAGGTGCTGAAATTCGTAAACGCATGGGCGAGATCGACATGGGGAACACGAATTCCATCGTGTCCTTCGGCTCGGGTGCGCAGGCCGAGTTGCAGGAAATCAGCCAGGCGATGCTGGCGGATGTACGCAACAAGGATGTCGGTCCGGCAGGTGACAGCCTGCGTAATATCGTGACCACGATCCGTGGTTTCTCGGTCAGCGAACTCGACGTGCGGCGCGAGCGTAGCTGGTGGGAAAAACTGTTGGGCAAGGCCGCCCCGTTCGCCAAGTTCACCGCCCAATACGAACAGGTTCAAGGCCAGATCGACCGGATCACGGATGACTTGCTTTCGCATGAACATACGCTGTTGAAGGACATCAAGTCCCTGGACATCCTGTATGAAAAAACCTTGGGCTTTTATGATGAGCTGGCGCTTTACATCGCGGCCGGCGAAGAGAAGCTGACCGAGCTGGACAGTCAGGACATTCCTCAGAAAGAGGCCGAGGTTCAGGCCGCGCCTGAAGAGGATCAGGTGATGAAAGCGCAGGAGTTGCGCGATCTGCGCGCTGCCCGCGATGATCTGGCACGCCGGGTGCATGATCTGAAGCTGACGCGACAGGTCACCATGCAGTCGCTGCCCTCGATCCGTCTGGTTCAGGAAAATGACAAATCCCTGGTGACCAAGATCAACTCGACCCTAGTGAACACCGTGCCGCTCTGGGAAACCCAGCTGGCACAAGCCGTCACCATTCAGCGCAGCGCCGAGGCCGCCGCCGCCGTGCGCGATGCGAATGACCTAACCAACGACCTTCTGACCGCGAATGCCGCCAACCTGCGCGAGTCGAACAAGGTGATCCGTCAGGAAATGGAGCGCGGTGTCTTTGATATCGAGGCCGTAAAACAGGCCAATGCCGATCTGATCGGAACCATCAATGAAAGCCTGGAGATTGCGGATGAAGGCAAGGCCAAACGCGCCGCTGCCGAGCAAGAGCTGCAGAAGATGGAAACCGAACTGCGCGACACTTTGGCCGCAGCCAAAGCGCGCAAGGACGGTATCGGTGACAACGCCGGAACAGCTGTTCCGGGCTGATGGTGGATTGAAGGTGCGGTCACAGGGATATCTGAAGCCCGTATTGGGTCTGGTCGCATTGCTGGCGCTGGCCAACTGCGACGAGGCCCTGACGTCTTCGGTTGCCCCTCAACCGCGCCCCGTAGCCCCCCCAGCGCCTGCCCCTAATGCCTATGTACCTCCATCTGCGGCCAGTCAGGATCTGGCGCGGTTCTATCAGCGGGTAGAACGTGACCTGCTGACGCGTGGTATGCTGCGCAGCGATGGCGGCGGGCCGGACACTCCCTATGATGCCAGCGATCTGGAGCGCAATTTCGAGGCGATTGCCTTTTTCAACGAGTATCCAGATCACGCCGTCACCGCGACCACATATTCGACCGAGGGCCAGCTTAGCCGATGGTCCACCCCCATCCGTGTTCAGACAGAATTCGCACCGTCTGTGTCCCCCGAAATGCGGGCAAAGGATGCCGAACAGGTCGAGATCTTTACCGCGCGGCTGTCCAAAGTGACCGGTCATCCGATGTCTGTCGTTACCCGCAAGGCAAATTTCCATGTCTTTTTCGCGGGAAAGGATGACAGTGCATACGTGGTCTCCCGCCTGAAACAGCTTGTACCTGGCATCGATCAGCCATTGCTTGACCTGGTTGCAAACCCGCGTTCAAATATTGACTGTTTTGTCATCGCGTCTCCGACCAACCGGTCCCTGCACCGATTTGTTCGGGCGGTGGTGCTGATCCGTGCTGAATTGCCTGATATGCTGCGGCGCAGTTGCATCCACGAAGAAATGGCGCAGGGGCTGGGACTCTCCAATGACAGCAACGCTGCGCGACCATCCATCTTTAATGATGACGATGAATTTGCGCTGCTGACCAGCCATGACGAGAAATTACTGACAATGCTCTATGACCCGCGTCTTGAGCCTGGCGTGGCTGTCGAAGACGCGCGTCCCGTGGTGCGGATCATTGCGCGCGAACTGATGGGCCAGCAGCTGTGAGCCCAAGATAAGGAGACCCCAAATGGGTATTTTCGATTTTCTGACCGGCGAGTTCATCGACGTCATCCACTGGGTCGACGACACCCGCGATACGATGGTCTGGCGGTTCGAACGCGAGGGCCATGCGATCAAATACGGCGCCAAACTGACCGTGCGCGAAGGCCAGGCGGCCGTTTTCGTGCATGAGGGGCAGCTGGCGGATGTTTTCACCCCCGGTCTCTATATGCTTGAGACCAACAATATGCCGATCCTGACGACACTGCAGCATTGGGACCATGGCTTTCAGTCTCCGTTCAAATCCGAGATTTATTTCGTCAACACGACTCGCTTCAATGACCTGAAATGGGGCACCAAGAATCCGATCATGCTGCGCGATCCGGAATTCGGACCGACCCGCATTCGCGCTTTCGGTACTTATACAACCCGGGTCAAAGACCCAGCAAAATTCATGATCGAAATCGTCGGCACCGATGGTGAGTTCACGATGGATGAGATCAGCTTTCAGGTGCGCAATATCATCGTTCAGGAATTCAGCCGGGTCATCGCAGGATCAGGCATTCCAGTTCTGGACATGGCCGCCAATACCGCCGATCTGGGCAAGTTGATCGCGGCAGAAGTGACCCCGGTCTTGGACGGGTACGGGCTGGAGATGCCTGAATTTTATATCGAGAACATCTCACTGCCACCCGCAGTTGAAGCGGCGCTGGACAAGCGGACATCGATGGGGCTGGCTGGTGATCTGGGTAAATTCACCCAGTATTCAGCCGCTGAGGCGATGACAGCCGCGGCCAACAATCCCGGTCAGGGAGGTGGCATGGGCGCTGGCCTTGGCATGGGAATGGGCATGGCCATGGCACAGCAGATGTCGAACATGGCAGCGGGTCAGCCGAGCGGCCCGTGGGGCGGTTCCGCCCCCGCTGCCCAGCAACCTGCGGCGCATACGGCGCCTCCGCCGCCACCGCCAGTGGAACATGTCTGGCATATCGCCGTTGACGGGCAAACCAGCGGGCCATTTTCCAAGGCCAAGATGGGCCGCATGGCGACAGACGGAGAAATCACCCGTGACACCCATGTCTGGACCGCCGGTCAGGACGGATGGAAAAAGGCGGGTGAGGTACAGGAACTGGCGCAGTTGTTCACGATCTTGCCGCCGCCCCCGCCCGGAGCCTGAAGTGACGGAAAGCTTAGGCAGCAACGTTTAACGCGTATCCGCAACCTCTCTGAAAGAGCAAACGAATGTCTACTTTGGACCGCTACTCAAAGCCCCAAATTGTATTGCACTGGCTGATCGCTGTGATCATCATCGGCGAATGGATCAGCAGCGATGGCATGGGACGCGCCCTGCATGCCCGGCTAGAGGGCAACACGGTCTGGACAGAAGGGGCCACCCCTCATGTCTGGCTTGGCTGCATCGTCTTTACGCTGATCCTGGTCCGCATCCTTCTTCGGTGGCGACAGGGCGCGCCTACCCCGGTTGAGGAGAGCTCGGACCTGATGGCGACTGCAGCAAAGTTGGGACATCTCTTGCTTTATGCGCTGATGGTCGCGGTGCCAATCTTCGGCATGTTGGCCTGGTTCGGGGGTATCCACGTTGCTGGTGAGGTCCACGAAACCGTGGGCAATGCCCTGTTGTTCGTCGCATTAGGTCACGCTGCCTTTGCCATCTCGCATCATTTCATCAAACGGGACGGGGTGCTGAACCGGATGCGACTGTCCTCTGGCCGATAACGCAAATTCGAGGCTTCAATGGCCCCTACCGACCCTAACATTGTAGACGAATACCGCTTTCCCTGCGATCAATGCGGGGCGGATTATCGGTTCAATCCCGATGATGGTACGCTCACCTGTGACCATTGCGGTCACTCCGAGGCGATTGGCGCCGGACCGTGGGGCGGTGCCAGCCTGAAAGAGCTGGATTTCAACAGTGCGCTTTCGGATCAGCTGCCTGACGATGAGATCGAGGAAACGCGTGTTCTGACCTGCCCCAACTGTGCGGCTCAGGTTGAATTCGACCCGGCTACGCACGCAGCCGAATGCCCCTTTTGCGCAACCCCAGTAGTGACGGATACCGGCATCAGCCGTCACATCAAACCCCGCGGCGTGCTGCCCTTTGCGCTGGATGAACGCACTGCGCATAAAGCGATGGGAGACTGGCTGGGACGGTTATGGTTCGCCCCAAACGGGTTGAAGGATTATGCCCGCAAAGGGCGCAAGATGCAGGGTATCTATGTTCCATACTGGACCTTCGATGCGGATACGAAATCCACATATCGGGGCGAGCGCGGCATAGTTTACTATGAAACACGCAGTGTCATGCGCGATGGCAAGCGTGTACAGCAAAGGGTCGCCAAGGTGAGATGGTCCCCGAAATCGGGCCGGGTCGCACGGTTCTTTGATGACGTTCTGGTTTTGGCATCCCAGTCTTTGCCCAAGAAGTACACCGACGCGCTGGAACCCTGGGATTTACCCGCGTTGGAACCGTATCAGCCTGAGTACCTCGCCGGTTTTCGGGCCGAGGCCTATACGGTCGAACTGAATGACGGCTACACCGAAGCGCGCGCACATATGTCCCGCGTGATCGAACGGGATGTACGCTTTGATATTGGTGGCGATCGGCAGCGCGTTCATGCGGTTGAGACCGATGTGCGGGATGTGACCTTCAAGCATGTCCTATTACCGATCTGGATGGCCGCCTACAAATATCGGGGGCAGACCTACAGGTTTGTGGTCAACGGCCGCACCGGGCGCGTTCAGGGTGAACGTCCCTGGTCAGCGCTCAAAATCTCGGTCGCCGTGTGCCTTGGCCTGCTGGTGGCAGCCGGTGTTGGCTATCTGGTGGCAACCGGTCAACAGTGACCCTGCCGACCGCATCAGCCCTTGAACATCCGCCGGTCTGACATCATCCTGCGCCCTGTCAACGCCGATGGGGAGGCCTGTGTGACACTATCCGCTCTGAACAATCTACTGGATCAACGGCATTCCTGCCGCGCCTTCCTTTCTGACCCGGTGCCAAAGGATCAGATTAATCAGATCCTGACCAGCGCAGCCCGCGTTCCAAGCTGGTGCAATGCGCAGCCCTGGAACGTGACCATCACCAGCGGGCCAGAGACCGATAAGCTTCGGAAGGCACTGCAGGATGAGGTAATCGCGGACACGCCATCCCCGGACCTGCCCTTTCCTGCCTCCTATTCGGGCATCTACCAGGAACGACGCCGTGAATGCGGCTGGGCCCTTTACGAAGCCGTTGGCGTTGAACGCGGAGATCGCGCCGGGTCCACCCGGCAGATGATGGAGAATTTCGCCCTTTTCGGAGCGCCCCATTGTGCAATCATATCCAGCCCAACGGAACTCGGCGCTTATGGCGCCATGGATTGTGGTGGCTTTGTTACGGCCTTCACCCTGGCGGCGCAGGCTCTGGGCATAGCGACAATTCCGCAGGCCGCAGTGGCCAGCTATGGCCCTTTTCTGCATCGATATTTCAACATCCCGGATGACCGTCTGATCCTATGTGCGATCTCTTTCGGCTTTGCAGACAAAGACCACCCGGCCAACGGGTTTAGAACCAGTCGCGCCGCGCCCGACGCGTTTGTCGAGTGGGTCGACTGACCATCAAATGGAGGAACCAAATGCGTGCGCTGTTGCAGAGGGTCTCGCTGGCAAAAGTCTCGGTCGAGGGTACGGTGATCGGACAAACCGGTCCGGGCCTGCTGATACTGGTTTGCGCGATGCAAGGAGACGACGAACAAAAGGCCGAACAGCTTGCTGCCAAGGTCTCAAAGCTGCGGATATTCAAGGATGAGGCCGACAAGATGAACAGGTCGGTTCTGGATATGGGCGGCTCGGCCCTAGTAATCAGCCAGTTCACACTTGCCGCTGATACCTCGCGCGGGAACCGCCCGGGGTTTTCTGAAGCCGCACCGCCAGAGGTTGGAAAACGCTTGTATGAGGTTTTCGCGCATCGGCTAAGTGGTCTTGGCGTCCCTGTCGAAACCGGCCAGTTCGGGGCGGATATGGCCGTGGAACTGGTCAATGACGGACCGGTCACGATCTGGGTCGAAAGCTGATGGAGCAAAGGCAAAAGGCAACCCGAATATGGCAGGCCGGGGTTGACGCGGTTGGTGGATATGCGGCGACGTTATCCGCCTTGAACGATGTAGAGCAGCCCAACCAAATTCTGGCTGTCGGCAAAGCTGCGGCGGCGATGACCCGCGCAACGCTGGACCATTTCGGCCCCCTCCCCGCTTTGGTTGTCACCAAGGATGGCCACGGGGACGCCCTGCCTGACCATGTCAGGGTGATCGAGGCCTCTCATCCCGTTCCTGATATCCGCAGTCTGCAAGCGGGCCGCGCACTGCGTGAGATGGTCCAGTCGATGGGATCATCTTCGCATTTGCTGCTGCTGGCTTCGGGCGGGGCCTCGTCTTTGGCCGAGGACCTTGTACCCGGCAAAACGCTGGCGAATCTGGAGCAGTTAAACCGAAAACTGCTGTCGGAAGGGTTGAATATCTCTGAAATGAACGCCGAACGGCGCAAACTGTCCCAAATCAAAGGGTCTGGCCTGTTGGCCCAGTTCAAAGGAGCGAAGGCGACTGTACTGGCGATTTCCGATGTGCCCGGCGATGACCTGAACGTTATCGGATCGGGCATTGGCGCACTTCCTGAGCCGCGCGATTTTCAGGGAGTTGCTCGCATCGTTGCATCGAACAAGCATGCCCGTGCTGCCGCCGTCCGACAGGCCATGGCCGAGGGCGCACCCGTTTTAGCGAATGAGGAATGCCTGCACGATGACCTGAAAAGCATAGCAGCCCGTTTGGGGCCACAGCTGCGCAATATGCCCGAAGGCGTCATGGTTTTCGGTGGAGAGCCAACTGTCGTGCTGCCCAGAAATCCAGGCAAGGGTGGGCGCAATCAGGCCCTCGCTTTAGCGTTGGCCAGAGAAATCGCGGGTATTGCTGGGCTGACGCTGCTTGTCGGGGGCACCGACGGCACCGACGGGCCGACCCAGGCCGCGGGGGCGATTGTTGACGGGACCACCTGGGGCGATGGTGCGGAAAAGGCGCTGCGGGATGCTGACAGCGGCAGCTATCTGGAACGCGTAAATGCTCTTTTCGTCACCGGACCGACCGGTACCAACGTAATGGACCTTATTGTCGCAATCCGAAGCTGATTTGACGATTTTCACCTGCACCAAAACCTTTTTGGCCCCGAGACTGACCGAATGAATCCAGCCGACAATTCGCTACTCGACATCGAAGACCTGCCAGATATCGGCATTCGCATGCCGGATGGGTGCCGGCTTTCAGCCCGGATATGGAAGCCGGCGAATGCAGAAAGCCACCCTGTACCTGCCATTCTGGAGTTCCTGCCCTATCGCAAACGCGACGGCACTGCGACACGAGACGCCCTGACCCATCCATGGTTTGCCAAGCGCGGCTACGCCTGCATCCGCGTGGACATGCGCGGCAATGGTGACAGCGAAGGGCTGATGGAGGATGAGTATACCCAGCAGGAACTGGACGATGCAGTTGCAACTATCGAGTGGCTGGCGCAGCAACCGTGGTGCTCTGGTTCTGTAGGAATGATGGGGATCAGTTGGGGCGGTTTCAATTCATTGCAGGTGGCGGCACTACAGCCAGAGGCGCTGAAGGCGATTATCACGCTGTGCTCGACCGCCGACCGGTATGCGGACGACATCCACTACAAGGGTGGCTGCCTGCTGAACGAAAATCTCGGCTGGGGCGCGACCATGTGGTCTTATTCATCGCGCGCTCCCGATCCGGCCCTGCGTCCGAACTGGCGCGAGCTGTGGCTGGACCGCCTTGAGAACGAGCCCTTTCTGCCCTCTGTCTGGTTGCGCCATCAGACTCGGGATGCCTATTGGCGTCACGGGTCAGTCTGCGAGGATTTCAGCGCTATCCGGGCGGCGACTTTGGCTGTTGGCGGCTGGGGTGATGCCTATAAGAATACGGTGCCTTTATTGGTTGAACAGCTTGATTCTCCGGTCAAGGGGATCGTCGGACCTTGGGTTCACAAGTATCCGCATTTTGCTGTTCCGGAGCCCCGAATCGGATTTCTGCAAGAAGCCCTGCGTTGGTGGGACCATTGGTTGAAAGGCCAGGATACTGGCGTCGACCAGGAACCCGACTATCGCGCCTATCTTATGGATGGGGTACGCCCCCAGCGCTGGTACAAGGAACGGCCCGGTTGCTGGATAACCGAGGATAAAGGCGCGACCTCGCATCTTCCTATTCAAACTCTGAATATCTCTAATGCTGGGCTGGACCAACCCGGACCCCTGGACACGTGCATCCGATCCCCCCAGACCTGCGGGATGGAAGGCGGAGAATACTGCGCCATCTGGTTGGGGCCGGATATGCCGGGCGATCAGCGTGTGGATGATGCATTTTCGGCCTGTTTCGACAGCGCCCCACTGGCCAATGATTTGAACATCGTGGGCGCGCCGCAAATATGCCTGCACATCAGTGCCGACCGTCCCTATGCCCAGATGGCCGTGCGCTTGAATCACGTCCATCCCGATGGGGCAACAACACGCATAACATACGGTGTCCTTAACCTGTGCCATCGCGATACCCATTCGCAACCGACCGAATTGGTCCCTGGCAAGGTTTACGAGGTCACGCTGGATCTGGACCATATCGCTTATCGGGTGCCAAAGGGACACCACTTGCGGATTGCGGTATCCAGCGCCTATTGGCCGCTGATCTGGCCTTCGCCCGAGTCTGCAGAACTGCATCTGACCGAGGGCCAAATCAAGCTGCCCATCCGTCACGCGGCGAGCGAGGCATATGTATTCCCTCCCCCGGATGCCGAGGCCGCACACGACATCACGACTGTCCGAGACAGCCGGAACTCTCGACAGGTCGAAACTGACATGAACTCGGGGGAAACTCATCTGATTATAGAAGATGACTTTGGCCTTGTTACAAACAACCACCACGGCCTGACACATGGCGGAACAGCCTTTGAACGTTGGTCGATTCGCCCTGATGACCCGTTATCTGCGCGCGGATATTGCCATTGGACACAAGAGATAATCCGTGACGGCACAGATCTGCGTACAGAAACATCTTGCGAAATGTGGTCAGACGCCGGAAACTTCTACCTCTGTGCTGAACTCAAGGCATTTGAAAACGGCAGTTTGGTATTTTCAAAGACTAAGGAGGATACCGTACCGCGTAATCATATGTGAAATTCAAGCAGGTCTGAGCCGGACTTTTTTCTTGCTCGACCAACCGAATTGCGCCTAACTTGACTGGCGCGTCAATAAAAAAACCCGTCAGGGGCTGACGAGATAAATCACTGGGAGATATCTGAATGAACGAACAAATCACTCACATGGCCAAGCAGGTTACAGCTGGCAAGCTGACCCGCCGCGAATTTATGGGGAAAGCTGCAGCACTTGGTGTGTCTGCTGCGATGGCCAGCACAATGTTTGCCGATGCTGCACGCGCGGCTGGCCCGAAAAAGGGCGGTGATCTGAAATTTGGCCTGCAGGGCGGGGAATCCACCAACTCGCTTGACCCGGCCACCTATGCCAGCTCGGTTCCGTTCCAGAACGGCAAGCAGTTCGGCGACCAACTGGTCGAGGTTGCGCCCGATGGATCGATCGAACCGCGCCTTGCAGAAAGCGTCGAAGGCAGCGCGGATGCCAGGGTCTGGACCTTCAAACTGCGTCAGGGCGTGGAATTCCACAACGGCAAGACCATGACCAGCGAAGACGTGCTGAAAACCATGGAGCGTCACTCGAACGAGGATTCCCAATCCGGTGCTCTGGGAATCATGCGCGGCATCGAATCGATGAAGGCTGATGGCGACAATTTCCAGGTTACGCTGAATGAACCAAATGCCGACCTGCCCTATCTGATGGCAGACTATCATCTGATCATCCAGCCGGATGGCGGCATGGAAAATCCTGGCGCAGGGGTTGGCACCGGCCCTTACCAAGTGGAAGTCAACGAACCCGGCGTCCGCCACGTGTTCAAAAAGTTCGCCAACCACTGGAGCGATTACGGCAATTTCGACAGCGTCGAAGTGGTTGTTATCAATGACGCTACCGCCCGGACCGCCGCGCTGCAATCCGGTCAGGTCCACGCGATCAACCGGGTTGAGCCCAAGATTGCTGATCTGCTGGGTCGCGCACCGAACCTGACTGTGCATTCAACCGCAGGCCGTGGCCACTATGTGTTTATCATGCATTGCGACACGGCACCGTTTGATAACAATGAACTGCGTTTGGCCCTGAAACACGCGATTAACCGTCAGGATCTGGTCGACAAGGTTCTGCGTGGCTATGGCTCGATTGGGAATGACATGCCGATCAACGCGGCCTACCCGCTGTTTGACGGTTCGATCCCGCAGCGTGAATTCAGCATCGAAAAAGCAGCTGAGCATTACAAGAAGTCGGGTCATGACGGCTCACCAATCATTCTGCAGGTCGCTGATGGCGCCTTCCCTGGTGCGGTGGACGCGGCCGCCCTGTTCCAGCAGACCGCGGCTCAGGCTGGTATCCCGCTGGAAATCAAGCGTGAACCCAACGATGGTTACTGGTCCGAGGTTTGGAACGTACAGCCGTTCTGCGCCTCGTACTGGGGTGGCCGTCCGGTGCAGGACCAGATGTATTCGACCGCGTATCTGTCGACCGCAGACTGGAACGACACGCGGTTCAAGGTTCCGGCCTTTGACGAGATGCTGTTTGCAGCCCGCGCCGAGCTGGACAATGACAAGCGCAAAGACATCTACAAACAGATGGGCATGATGGTCCGCGACGAAGGCGGCGTAATCTGCCCGATGTTCAATGATTTCGTCGAAGGTGTCAGCAATCAGCTGGAAGGTTGGGAAAGCGACCCGACCCAAGAGATGATGAACGGCAACATGTCCCGCAAGATGTGGTTCTCCTGATAAGGACCACGGATCATGCATCCTATCATCAAATTGGTTTCCCAGCGCCTTGCGCTGGGACTCCTATTGCTGTTTGGCGCTTCGGCCCTGATTTTTGGCCTGACCGAAGCCCTGCCCGGAGACGCCGCGCAAGCCGTCCTGGGACAGTCCGCAACTCCTGAGGCTCTTGCTAACTTACGTGAGGAAATGGGGCTGAACCGCCCTGCCCTGACCCGATACGCCGAATGGCTGGGCGGGATCGTTCAAGGCGATCTGGGCCAATCGATGACCAACAAACTGGATATCGCTGAAAGCATCGGCAAGCGCCTGGGCAACACGCTGTTCCTGGCTTGTGCCGCCGCCGTCGTCTCCGTACCACTCGCTATCTTCCTTGGCTTGTTGGCCGTCCGCTATCGCAACCGTATGCCGGACAAATTGATCTCGGCTGTGACCTTGACCACGGTTTCGATCCCCGAATTCCTGATCGGCTACGTGATTATCTATTTCGTTTCCGTAAAACTGGGCTGGTTTTCCTCGCTTGCGATGATCAACGATTCGATGTCCTTCGGTGAAAAGCTCTATGCAATCGCCTTGCCGGCCTTTGTGCTGACGCTGGTGGTATTGGCACAGATGATGCGGATGACCCGCGCCGCAATCCTAAACCTGATGCAGTCGGCCTATATCGAAACGGCTGAGCTGAAAGGTTTGTCCAGTTTTCAGGTCATCGCGCGACATGCCTTCCCCAACGCGATTTCGCCCATTGTCAACGTTGTTATGCTGAACCTGGCCTATCTGGTCGTGGGCGTCGTCGTGGTCGAAGTGGTGTTCGTTTACCCTGGCATGGGGCAATATCTTGTGGACTCGGTGACCAAGCGTGACGTGCCTGTGGTTCTGGCCTGCGGCGTTGTCTTCGCTGCGGTCTATATCGGGCTGAACATGGTTGCCGATATCGTGTCCATCCTTGCCAATCCAAGACTGAGGCACCCGAAATGATGAAGAATCTTCCTATTTCGGCCATGATCGGTCTGTTTTTCACCGGGCTGTACTTTTTCGTGGCGCTCGCGGCACCCCTGATCGCTCCTTACGGCATGGCTGAGGTGGTCGGTGATGTCTGGGAACCGTCCAGTGCCAAACACCTGTTGGGTACGGACAATATCGGGCGCGATCTGCTAACTCGCATGATCTATGGCGGGCGCACGACCATCTTTATCGCTGCTGCTGCCACAATCCTCAGCTTTGCCACCGGCACCACGCTGGGCTTGCTGGCCGCTGTTCTTGGTGGCTGGGCCGATCAGGTCCTCAGCCGAGCGGTTGACCTGGTCATGTCGATCCCGACACTGATCCTGGCGCTGGTCATTCTGGCGATTGTCCCGGTGACTGTCCCGATCCTGATCCTGGTGATGGGCCTGCTGGATGCCACACGCCCCTATCGCCTGTCGCGATCAGTCGCTGTGGATATCAATGTGATGGACTATGTTGAGGCTGCCAAGCTGCGCGGTGAGGGTCGTATCTGGATCATCTTCCGGGAAATCCTGCCCAATGCTCTGTCGCCTCTGGTGGCCGAGTTCGGATTGCGGTTCATCTTTATGGTTCTGTTTATCTCGACCCTCTCGTTCCTGGGTCTGGGCGTCCAACCGCCGCTGGCGGATTGGGGTGGAATCGTGAAGGAAAACAAAGACGGTATCGTCTATGGCATCGGCGCGGCGCTATATCCGGCTGTTGCCATCGCGACCCTCGCCATCTCGGTCAACCTTGTTGCTGACTGGGTCCTGAACCGTACCACATCGCTGAAAGGAGGCCGGGGATGAGTGATACCCTTCTCAAGGTCCGCGACCTCAAAATCGGCGCGACCGTCTATCCGCCGGGTGAAAAACCCCATGATATCGAAATCGTGCACGGGGTCAGCTTTGACCTTGAACGCGGCAAGGTGCTGGGTCTGATCGGTGAATCCGGGGCCGGTAAATCCACCATTGGTCTGGCCTCAATGGCCTATGGCCGTGGTGGTGTTGAACTCACCGGCGGAGAGGTTTGGGTTAACGGGCGCGATATCCTGAAAACCCCGCATAGCGATATCCGTAATCTGCGCGGAGGCGAAGTAGCATATGTTTCGCAATCCGCCGCAGCATCGTTCAACCCAGCCAAGAAGATCATGGATCAGGTGATCGAAGCCGCGGTGGAGCACAAGAAGTTTTCGCGTAAAGAGGCCGAAGCCCGCGCGCGGGAACTGTTCGCCAAGCTGGGGCTTCCCGATCCGGACAATATTGGTGATCGCTATCCGCACCAAGTTTCGGGTGGTCAGCTACAGCGGTGTATGACAGCGCTGGCGCTTTGTCCTGAGCCTGATCTGGTCGTGTTCGACGAACCGACAACTGCCCTGGATGTAACCACCCAGATTGATGTTCTGATGGCCATTAAGGAAGCCATTCGTGATACCGGCGTTGCCGCGCTCTATATCACCCACGATCTGGCAGTCGTTGCGCAAGTCAGCGACGACATCATGGTTCTGCGCATGGGTAACACGGTCGAGTACGGCAACACCGATCAGATCATCAACAACCCGCAGGAAGAGTATACCAAGGCGCTGGTCTCGGTCCGCTCCATCGAACATGAAGAAAAGAAGCCAACATCCGAACCAGTGCTGACAGTTGACGGGATCACTGCGCGCTATAAGGGGCTGAATTTCGACGTGCTGCACAACGTCAATGTCGAGCTCCATCCGGGCCAAACATTAGCGGTTGTGGGCGAATCCGGTTCTGGCAAGTCCACGCTGGCACGGGTGATCACCGGGCTGCTTCCACCGCGCGATGGCGAGATCAATTTCGCCGGACGCAAGCTCAGTGGCGATCTGAAGGGCCGCAGCCGTGAAGACCTGCGTGAGTTGCAGATGATTTATCAGATGGCAGACGTGGCGATGAACCCGCGTCAGACCGTCGGCACTATCATCGGGCGCCCGCTGGAGTTCTACTTCGGTATGCGCGGCGCGGAAAAACGCAAGCGGATCGTGGAACTGCTGGATGAGATCGAGCTGGGCGAAAAATACATGGACCGCTATCCGGCGGAACTGTCTGGCGGCCAGAAACAGCGTGTTTGCATTGCGCGTTCATTGGCGGCCAAGCCCAAGATGATCATCTGTGACGAGGTCACCTCGGCGCTGGATCCGCTAGTTGCGGATGGTATCCTCAAACTGCTGCTGGACCTGCAAAAGATCGAGGATGTGGCCTATCTGTTCATCACCCACGATCTGGCAACAGTGCGCGCGATCAGCGACAGTATTGCGGTGATGTATCAGGGCCGAGTCGTCCGCTACGGCCCCAAGTCGCAGGTGCTGAGCCCACCGTTTGACGACTATACCGACCTACTGCTCAGCTCTGTCCCCGAAATGCATCTGGGCTGGCTGGAAGAGGTCGTCGCCCACCGCAAAATGGAAAGCGCCGGGAACTGATCCCGGCCCTTCCTGTAAGTTTATGAAATCCCGGCGCCATTCGATCAAGGTGTCGGGATTTTGCCATTTGGGGCGGGATCAGGCAGCCAGACCGCACCGAATCTTTTAGGGTCGGCTGAAGCAATCTGAAAAAGGGTCAGAGCATGGACCGCAAACTTCTCCTCATCATTCTGGACGGTGTTCCATGGCGCAATTTCCGTCGTTTGTTCGGCAATCTGGAAGGCTGGGTCGACACCGGCGAGGCGCGCGTTTGGAAGAAGCGCGCTGTGCTGCCGTCAATCTCGGCAAGCTGCTATGCCTCGATCCATACCGGTGTTACACCGCAGGAGCATGGCTGTACCGGCAATGGCAACGTGTTCCGCCTGAGTCAGAAGGACATCTTCAGCCAAGTGCGCGAAGCCGGCGGCGTGACTGGGGCTGTGGCCCACAGCTTCTGGTCGCAATTTTTTAATCGCCATCCATTCGACTATGTCCGCGATGTTGAATACGACGAGCCCAACAGCAAAACGATCAATCATGGTCGGTTCCACACGATGACAGGCTATGGCAAAGCCAACCAGATGACGCCCTGTGACGTCGATCTGTTCGCGACGCTGACAAATCTCTGCCTACGCCATGGCTTGGACTATGGATTGCTGCATACCAGCACTTTGGACAGCATGGGTCACAGATTCTTTCATGAATGTGAAGAGATGGACCATGCCTGTTTCGTGATGGACGAAATGCTGGCCCCGTTTATCCCGCGCTGGCGGCAGTTGGGTTACGACGTCATCGTCACCGCAGATCACGGCCAGGACGATCGTGGCCATCACGGTGGGCGTGGCGCATTGCAGCAGGAAACCGCGCTGTATTACTTCGGTGACGCCGAAGGCCCCGATGCGGACGCTGTGATCGACCAGCTACAACTGGCGCCCACGATTCTGGGCCGTTTGGGTGCCCCGGTTGCCGAAACCATGAAGGGTCAGCCCTTCTTGAAGTAGGGAATCAGTCGTAGGGCCAGATCTGCTGGCCCAACGCCTCTATCGCCACCGAGATCCTCTCGAAGCTGTCCGCCGCACGTTTGACCATGGTGCGCGCCCGCAGATAGCCGTGCACAAGGCCGGGTTCATTGATGCAATGAGCCTGCCCACCTGCAGCCCTGATCTGCTCGCAATAGATCGCACCATCATCACGTAAGGGATCACAATCTGCAGTTACCACCACGGTTGGGGGCAGCCCCGAGAAATCCGTGTCATGCAATGGAGCGAATGTCGGGTCGTTTTCCGGCACATCTCCACCACAGCGCATCTTCTCGTAAAAACTTACATCCTCCAGCGTCAGCAAAGGCGCATGGGCATGTTCCTTATAGGAACCACGGGATGAATCTCCGCCCAAGCCTGGATAGATGAGGACCTGACCAAGAAGATTGTCGAACTGCATCCGTCCGTGCTGTGAAACTGCGGCGGCCAGATTTCCACCCGCGCTGTCGCCCGCCAGAACGAAAGGGTCTTGGAACTCTTGCACCGCCCAGTTGGTTGCAGCCCAGCTATCGTGAAACTGGGCAGGATGAATATGTTCGGGGCTCAGGCGGTAATCCACGGCAATCACCCGATACCCAGTTTGTGCACAAAGTTCGGCACAGACATCGTCGTGACTGTCCAGCCCGCCGACGACAAACCCGCCGCCGTGGAAATAGATCACCGTCCGGCTTGGATTGCCTGCGGTGTAAATGCGAACAGGCACGCCATCGGCGCGCCTGTCTTCTGTTTCAACACCCATTGGGCGAGGTTGGCGAAAATCCTTGCACATTACGTCATAGACGCCGCGCTGATCTTCGATCGACAATTCGACCGCGTCATCAGGATAGCTTTCAGCCGTTCGTCTTATGAACGCCCAGGTTTCTTCATCGATCAGACGTTCATAGTCCATAGCCCCTCCGCGATCAGGCAGCCCACTCCCATGGCCGGGTGAACGATCCCAGCACTTTGCTGACATCGTCGTCCGAGGAACCGTTGGCGTCAAGCTGCGCGACAAGTCCGCGCTTTTTATCATCCAGAACCGAAACCACACGCGCAGCAACGCCTGCGTCTTCAAGCGCACCATTGTAGATGCGTGTGATCGCCTGCTTACGTAGCTCGGGCTTAAAGACTTTGCCCACTGCCGTCTTGGGCAGTTCGTCCAGAATGGTCATGTGCTTAGGTTGCGCGGCACGCTCGTGAACGTGAACTCTGCAGTATTCCATCAGCTCCTGCTCTGTCACACTGGCCCCAGAGACCAGTTCGACAAAGGCACAGGGCACTTCACCCGCATGGGCGTCTGGTTGACCGATCGCACCGGCAAATGCCACGGCTTCATGCCCCAACAGCGCCTCTTCGATCTCGGCCGGGTCGATATTGTGCCCGCCGCGAATGATCAAATCCTTGGCACGACCGGTGATCCACAAATAGCCATCATCGTCAAACCGGCCCAAATCACCGGTGCGCAGATATTTGTCATAGTGGAACAGGCCCACGTTCTTTTCGACCTCTGTATACGTGTTGCCCGCAAATACGCCGGGGTTCGAGATACAGATCTCACCAATCTGATCAGTTCCACATTCGGTCGGACCGTCGGGCCCATCCTGCAGGATTTTCACATCCGTATAAGGGAACGGAACGCCAATCGAACCGATCTTCTTTTCGCCATCCACCGGGTTGCACGACACAAGGCAGGTGGCTTCGGTTAGGCCATAGCCTTCGACTATAGTGACGCCGGTGGCCTCTTCAAAGCGACGGAACAGTTCAACCGGCAAAGGAGCCGAGCCTGAGAAGGCCGTTTTCACTGACGAGATATCAGCGTCGACAGGGCGCTGCATTTTGGCAGAGATCGCTGTCGGAACCGTGATGATAAAGCTGACTTTCCAACGCTCAATCAGTTTCCAGAAATTGTCGAAAACGCCATCCCCGCGATATCCTTGAGGCGTCGGGAAGACCACATGCGCACCCGAACTCACCGCAGCCATGACGATCACATGCACAGCAAAGACGTGGAACATGGGCAGTGGGCACATGACCACATCGTTTTCGTCGAACAACAAGGTGCCACCACACCAGCCATTATAGATCAGGCCGGAATATTTGTGTTGTGCAACCTTGGGCATGCCGGTTGTACCACCAGTATGGAAATAGCACGCAACACGGTCTGATTTACTGTCTTCGAATGTCAGCGTCTTGGGCTGTTTCGCCAGCTCTTTGCTGAAATTCAAATAGTCCGCATGAGCCAATTTAGCCTTGTCGCCCATTTTGGGACGCACAAGGGGGACGATCCACGATTTCGGAGGCGTCAGATAGCGATTCAGGTCGATTTCCAGAATTGTGTTCACACCGGGCGCGTGGCGTACGGCCTCTTCCACCTTCTGTGCAACATCGGCTTTGGGAAATGACTTTAGCGTCACAACAACCTTGGCTTTCGTCTCGCGCAAAATTGCTGCGATTTGCTCGGGCTCCAACAACGGGTTGATCGGGTTCACGATCCCTGCGACGGCCCCTCCCATAAGGGTCACCAGAGTTTCGTTGCAGTTGGGCAGAACATAGGCCACCACATCGTTTTCACCGATACCCAGAGATCTGAAAAGATTGGCGGCCTGATTGACCTTACCCAGCAGATCAGACCACGTCAGTGTCTCGGCCTTATCGGTTGGGCCGGAAAACAGCTGAAAGCTAATGGCCTTGTGGTCGGGGAACTTGGCCGCCGTTCGAGAAAGTAACTGATGAAAGGTTACCGGTACGTCTCGATCCTCCCACGGCATTTCATTTTCTATTCTTGCCTTATCGTCTAATCCCGCGAATGCCATTAGTTCCTCCCTGTACTTTTACTGCGTCACGCGCAGGCTCTCATCTAGGATGAAAGTAAAACCCGCTCATGTGCAAGTAAGGGCTTAACGGCAGAACAACCCAGAATGTAGAATGACGCTGGGGCGCAAAACAAAATATCTCGCCATCAGGTTACTCTGCTGCAACACCATCGGTAAATTGCAACCGTGCCAAACGCGCGTACAGCCCATCCTGCGATACCAGATCGTCATGCGTTCCCTGCGCAACGATCTGCCCGTTCTCCAGGACGATGATGCGGTCGGCTTTTTTCACGGTTGCCAATCTGTGCGCAACAATCAGCGTCGTCCGCCCTGCACGCAACCTGTCGACAGCCCCTTGCACAGCGCGCTCGCTTTCAGCGTCCAATGCCGATGTCGCCTCATCCAACAACAGGATCGGAGCATCGCGCAGAATGGCGCGGGCGATGGCGATCCGCTGTTTTTGTCCCCCGGACAGCATGACGCCTCGCTCTCCTACAAAGCTGTCATAGCCTTCGGGCAGCGTCGAGATGAATTCGTGGGCCGCAGCTGCGCGGGCTGCGTCTTCAACCTCGGCATCCGTCGCATCGAGCCGCCCAAATCGGATATTTTCGCGCGCCGATGCTGCAAATATCGTGGGATCCTGAGGTACAAGTGCCATATGACGGCGGAAATTGGAACGATCCAAATCTCGCAGGTCAATACCATCCAAACAAACGCGTCCCGAGTCAGGATCATAGAATCGCTGAATCATCTGGATCACAGTTGTTTTTCCGGCCCCCGAGGGGCCGACAAATGCGACGGTTTCCCCGGGGTTGACTGTCAGCGACAGTTCATTCAACGCCACGACATCCGGACGCGCCGGGTAGCGGAAAGTCACATCGTCGAACTGAATCTCGCCGCGCACGGGCGCGGGGAAAACTTGCGCCTGGCCGGGATCGTTCACGGTGTCCTGAGCATTCAACAACTCGACCAACCGCTCGGTCGCACCGGCCGCACGCTGCAATTCGCTCCAGATTTCGGACAGGGCCGCGACCGAACCGGCCATGATGATCGAATAGATCACGAACTGGATCAGAACGCCCTCGGTCATGACACCGTTGCGGACATCATTCGCCCCCATCCACAACACGCCCACGATTCCGGAAAACACCAGGAATATAACGATGACGGTCAGGACGGCCCGGGTCTGAATTCGGCGCAGCGAGACAGTATAGGACGTTTCGGTCATCTCACCGAACTGATTTCGGCTGGCCTGCTCATGGGTAAAGGCCTGAACGGTTTGAACCGCGCTCAGCGCTTCACCGGCATTGCCTGATGAGGCTGCGATCCAGTCTTGGTTTTCTCGGCTAATAACCCGCAGGCGCCGCCCCAATACCAGTATCGGAACCACAACCAGCGGAATCAGCAGCAAGACCATCCCGGTCAGCTTGGCCGAGGTCAGCAGCATCAGCACAAGCCCGCCCAGAAACATCAACATATTGCGTAGAGCGATCGAGACTGACGAGCCCAGCACGGATTGAATCAGCGTGGTGTCGGTCGTGATCCGGCTCAGCACCTCACCCGTCATGATACGTTCATAGAATTCGGGGCTCATCCCGATGACGCGATCAAAAACGGCTTTGCGGATATCGGCGACAACGCGTTCGCCCAGGCGCGTAACAAGCGCATAGCGGATACCTGTTCCGACGGCCAGAATCGCGGCGATGCCCAGCGCCGCCAGAAAGTACCAATCCAGTAGCTCTCCGTCTTCGATCCGAAAGTTGTCGACCACACGGCGGACAGCCAAAGGCAATGTCAGCGTCATGCTGGCGGTCAGAACCAAGGCCAAAGAGGCCCCAATCATTTGCAATCGATAAGGCTTCATGAATGGCCAGAGCGAAGCCAAAACACTGATCTTCCTGGACCTGGCCCGTTCCTCAGCCGCACCGGGTGCGGGTTTTGCTGCTGGACTGGCTGAGACGGGTTTTGCCATGTCAGGCCCTTACTTCGTGTTCGAATTCCGGTATCCCGCTTCTTGGCGTCTACAACCCGCCGGGTCAAGCGGTGCAGCCGAATGGCCCAAACGAAAGGCTATTTGACGCAGATTTTTGGGGCTGATTTGGAGCGGGCGGCGGGAATCGAACCCGCTTCATCAGCTTGGAAGGCTGAGGTAATAGCCAGTATACGACGCCCGCTCAGCGGTGGTTGGTTTATGCCATGCCCAAGGTGTCGTCAAGCACAGTTCGCACGCGAATTTCAAAATCATATGACACCCGGGGACGGACCCCGGCGCATCGGTAATCCCGGGGTCGTTTCGGCAGCGCGCGGCTTATTCAACGCGCGGCATTCGCCCATTCGCAAGATTCAAGATCCGCCGAAATACGGATCATGGATGCCAGATTCTTACTGGAAGATTCGGCCAAGCCAATCAACTTCGCAGGATAGGTCGTTGCGGCGCTCAGCGCATCCTTCAGCGGGACACCGGCATTTTTAACAAGGATGCGAACAGCCGTCGTCAGATCCAGGTCAGCCCCTGCCAGCGTTCCATTTTCAAGCGTCAGGCGGCCATCCGTTCTGGTAATACGACGCCCTTCCAGTTTGAATTCCGTATCATCCGTTCCGGCAACGGCCATGGCATCGCTGACCAGAAATATCCGGGCTGGACCGGTTTTTGCCGCCCATGCCGCCCGCATGACCTCGGGGTGGACATGGACACCGTCGGCAATCAGACCCGCTGATAAACCCGCACTGGCCAACGCCGCGCCCACAAGGCCGGGCTCGCGATTCCCAAGCTGGCTCATGGCGTTGAACAGATGTGTGACACAGCGTGCACCAGCCGCAGCATAGCGTTGACAGGTCGCGAAATCCGCATCGCTATGGCCCAAGGACACCAGAATTCCGGCCTCAGCCAAAGAGGTAACCTGTCGCTCAGACACAGCTTCTGGCGCCACGGTGACCTTTAGGCAAGGCAATCGGCTGGCCGCGGCTATCAGGGTGGTCAGATCCTCTTCATCCATCGGGCGGATCAGCGCGGCGTCATGCGCCCCTTTTCGCGCCAACGAAAGATGCGGTCCCTCCAGATGCAGTCCAGCGACACCGGGAACACCGACATCCACAGCCTTGATCGCGGCCTCTATTGCCTGCTGGGTCTTGGCCGCAGTGTCGGTAATCAGGGTGGGCAAAAAGGATGCGACGCCAAGCTTTCTATGCGCTTGAGAAATGCGCTGGATAGTCTCGACAGAAGGATCATCGTTGAACATGACACTACCGCCGCCATTGACCTGTAGGTCCACAAATCCGGGGCAGAGAATATCACCGTTCAGATCGACCTGCTGCCCGGCGATTTTGGTTCCGTCTGCCGGGGTGATCTCGGACAAATTACCTTGGCGAAACACAACCGCCTGCCCCTCCAGCAGGTGTGTGCCGTCGAAATAGGCGCCGTTTCTGAATACAACCGTCTGAGAGGTCATACAGTTTCCGTAACTTTCTTAAGGTGACGCGGGGCATCAGGGTCAATTCCGCGATTGCAGGCGACCGATTCAACCATGCTGTAGAACGATGTGATGGTGCTGATGGGATCGGTCAGCCAATGGTCCGTTCTGACGACCGGCAGAGGCTGCGCCTGTTTCACCGCCGAGGTTGCGGCAAAAACGGTAGCCCCTTTTGCCGCCAACGCATCAGCCGCTTCTGCCGTTGTTTGTTCAGCGGCATCACCGGCGGCGAACACAATGGTAGGAAACCCTTCTTCAACGATTGAGACCGGCCCGTGCAGAACTTCGGCAGTCGAATAGCTCTCGGCGTGGATCTGGCAGGTCTCTTTGATTTTCAGCGCCGCTTCATTCGAGATCGCCAGCGATGGACCGCGACCCAAGGTAAACAGGGACCGGCCGGAAATTGCATTGGCGGCCGGGGTCCAGTCGCATTGGGCAGCCTTCCCAAGATACCCGGGCAGTGACCATATGGCCTGCTTCAGCTCTGCCTCATCCGCGATTTCCGCCAGCAACCACAGCCCCGCCACCAGAGACGTCACAAAGGTCTTAGTTGCTGCCACACTCAATTCCGGTCCAGCATGAAGAGGCAGGACGGCATCCGTGGCATCTGCAAGGTGGGATTCCGTATTGTTCGTAATGGCGACCGTCACGGCACCAGATCGTTTCAGCGCGCGCGTCATGCCAACGATGTCCGGGCTTTGTCCAGATTGCGACACCGATATGCTCAATGCACCCTGCGCCCGAAGCTCGGCACCATAGATCGAGTTGACCGAAGGCCCGACCGAGGCAACAGGAAGATTCAGCAACAGTTCGCATGCATATTTCAGATAGGTGCAGGCGTGATCCGAAGATCCTCGCGCCACCGAGACCAGAAAACGCGGGTCTGCGTCGCGCGCCAACTGGGCAGCGTGGCGGATATTGTCAGCCCCATTGCTTAGCAATCGGTCTACGGCATCAGGAATTTCCAGTATTTCCTGACGCATCTTAGAGAGTTCTACGGACATCTAGTTCCGTCCTTTCCGGTTACAACCGCAATTCAGCAACAAAATCATACGCATCGCCGCGATAAAGCGAGCGTGTCAGTTCGGCGACGCGTCCGTTTCTGAGAAAAGAAACACGTTCAATATTCAGCCCAGCGGCTCCCTCGGGAACATCAAGCAGTTCAGCCTCACGCGCGGCCAAATTCAGGGCCGAGATCTTCTGAACCGCCCGAACAGGACGGCGGCCCAGCCGATCCAAGACCTCGTACAGAGAGGTGGTCACTTCGATCGGGTTGGGCAAGATATCCAAAGGCAACGCCGCTTTTTCCAGCGCCAGCGGGCGGCCATCGGCTTCGCGCAATCGGTAGATACGAGAGATTTGCTCACCCTCGGACAAGCTCAAGGCGGCAATCTCTTCTTGGGTCGGCGCAAAGACCCCCCGCTCCAGCCATTTCGACGCGGTTTTCATTCCACGGCTGGACATGTCTTCGGTGAAGGATGTCAGATGCGTCAGCGATTGTTCGACCCGTGGCATGCGCTCGCGGATGAACGAGCCCGAGCCCTGACGCTGTTCGATCACGCCCTCCTGGACAAGCTCTTGAATCGCCTTTCGCACGGTGACGCGCGAAAGGTCCGTGATCTCGACAAGTTCTCTCTCGGAAGGAAGCGACGATTTGGGGGGCAGAACACCCGTATCAATGCCCTCCTGCAGCCTTCGCCGCAGTTGGACATATCTCGGCCCATTATCAGCGGTCAGCCAGGAATCCGAACGCAGAAAATCAGCAATGCTCATGTTCGACCTCCTTTGCCAAGGCGAGCGCCCCGTCGAGCGGTTCTCCTAACGGCGCGCGCAGGTCGGATTGCATGTTTTCGGGCAGATACGACGCGTATTGACCACCAATACCGCCCGTCAGGCACAGCGCGGTTCCCAGGTTCCACCCCAAATGCGTGGCGGTATCCGCCAGATAGGCAGCACCTGCCCGCATGATTTGTTGCGCAACCACGTCGTCATCTTGGGCAGCCATGGTCACTTTTGGTGCAATCGCACCAAACTGCGCAGGGTCTGCAGCCCCCGCAAAGCGAACGATCCCGGCAGGTCCGTCATGCTCGGACAGCAAAGTGGTCAAAAGGTCCGAACGGGCCTGCGTTCCATCAAACGCACGCAATGCCAAGGACAATGCCATCCTTCCAACCCACTGGGCCGAGGCTTCATCCCCCAAGACCGAGCCCCAGCCACCGGCAAAGCGCATGTCTCTACCAGTTTGTCTGGCCAGAAATGAGCCTGTACCACAATGGGCAATCAGCCCGTCCTGCGCACCCAGCGCCCCGCGCAAGGCTGCGGGACGATCATCCTCTATCCGGGCGTGCTTTAGACCAAGCGCATCCCTCAAACGAGTTGCGATCGCCTGATCCGTGACCCCAGCCAAACCAACAAAGGCAGGACTTGCCAACAAGCCCTCAACCCCGATGCCAAGCTTGCCAGACAGCCGGTCTAACCCCAGCTTTATCTGTGAAACGCCAGCCTGAAAATCAGTCGAGACGTTTGCAGCGCCAACTTCAACGCTGTGAGCGATTCCAGCAACTTCACAGGCCACACGACAGCGCGTTCCACCGCCATCAATGGCCAGCACAGCATTATTCAGGGACTCAGTCATGACAATACCAATACAATACCTATTTCGATTAGAAAAGCCTCGTTTTATGCTATTTTCGCCAATATCTCGATTTTTCCTTTAAAATCAGCATCCAAATAATACCGAAAAGAAAATGTTGGACAGGTGGTATTAAATAGGTATTGTAATCGGGAAACCTGGGAGGGGATTCTCTTGACGCTGCCGTCAACCGAACAACTGCACCGCGACGCCGCCAGCCTGAGCCGCGAAGACCTGACAGGGTCGGCGCTGTTGCTGGCCGAGGGGCAGATCGCTGCTGCAGCGGCGGTGCGTTCGGCCACGCAGGCTATTGCATTGGGCGCCGCTGCGATGGCCGAGACACTCCGGTCGGGCGGCATGCTGCACTATGTTGCGGCGGGCTCGTCCGGTTTGATGGCGGCGGCTGACGCGCAAGAGCTGGGCGGGACCTTCTCGATCACGCCGGATCAGTTGCGGATTCACATGGCTGGTGGTCTTCCGACGGGTGTCGAGATGCCGGGTGATTCCGAAGACGCCGACGGTGACCTGCGTGAAGCGCTGAACAGTTTGTCAGCCCGGGACACGGTGATCGCCGTATCCGCCAGCGGATCCACACCTTACACGATGACAGCGGTAGGCATCGCCCGCGCAAACGGCGCGACCTTGATCGGCATCGCCAATAACGCCAACAGCCCCCTGCTGATACAGGCCAACATCCCGATCCTGCTTGCCACACCGCCCGAACTGATCTCTGGATCAACTCGGATGGGCGCGGGAACGGCACAAAAGATCGCCTTGAATATGCTGTCGTCGCTGATGGCGCTGGACCTTGGCCACGTACATGGCGGCATGATGGTCAACCTGCGCGCGGACAATGACAAACTGCGCGCCCGCGCGGCCGGAATCGTCACCCGCATTGCCGAGGTGGACACAGACGCAGCAAAGCGCGCACTGGAAGCAACGCGCGGTGATGTGAAGCCCGCCGTGCTTGTCGCCGCAAAAGGTGTTTCGGCATCCGAAGCCACCGAACGCCTACGAACATCAGACGGAATCCTAACGGCCGCACTGGCCATAGAATAATAACCATCAATCGGGAGAATATGGATGACCAAGAATAGCTTGAAACTTGCTCTGCTGGGCACGACGCTGATGGCGTCGGCTGCCTATGCGGATGATGTGACCCTGACCATCGAAAGCTGGCGAAATGACGACCTGACCCTATGGCAGGACCAGATCATCCCTGCGTTTGAGGCCAAACACCCCGGCATCAAAGTGCAATTCACACCTTCGGCCCCGGCGGAATACAACGCCGTACTGAATTCGAAACTGGATGCGGGATCGGCGGGTGACCTGATCACCTGTCGCCCGTTCGACGCATCGCTGGCCCTATATGAGGCCGGTCATCTGAGCGACCTGTCCGGTGTCGAAGCGATGAACAACTTCTCGGATGTTGCCAAGTCGGCCTGGCAAACTGATGACGGCTCCGCCAGCTTCTGCGTTCCGATGGCGTCGGTGATCCACGGGTTCATCTATAACAAGGACGCATTTGCCGAACTGGGTATCGAAGTTCCCACAACCGAGGACGAGTTCTTTGCCGCCCTCGACAAGATCAAGGAAGACGGCACTTATATCCCGATGGCGATGGGCACCAACGACCAGTGGGAAGCCGCCACTATGGGCTATAACAACATCGGACCGAACTATTGGAAAGGCGAAGAGGGCCGCCAGGCGCTGATCGCGGGCGAGCAAAAGCTGACCGATGAAGCCTGGACCGCCCCCTATGCCACCCTGGCCCGTTGGGGCGCTTATCTGGGTGACGGATATGAGGCGCAGACCTATCCCGACAGCCAGAACATCTTTACCCTGGGTCGCGCAGCCGTCTACCCTGCGGGATCCTGGGAAATTTCGGGCTTCAATGCGCAGGCCGATTTCGAAATGGGCGCCTTTAAGCCGCCAGTCCAGAATGCGGGCGATACCTGCTATATCTCGGACCACACCGACATTGGCATTGGTATGAATGCGGCCACCGCGAATCCCGAAGCTGCCGAAACGTTCCTGGCCTGGGTCGCAAGCCCGGAATTCGCCGAAATCTTCGGCAACGCCCTGCCTGGCTTCTTCCCGCTCTCGAACACTCCGGTCGAGCTGCAGGATCCGCTGGCCAAGGAAATCGTAGGCTGGCGCGAAGAGTGTGAATCGACCATCCGCTCGACCTATCAAATCCTGTCGCGTGGCACACCGAACCTTGAAAACGATACCTGGGGCGCTTCGGTTGCCGCCATCAAAGGCGCAAAATCCCCCGAGGAACTGGGTGCCGAATTGCAGGAAGGCCTGGCCTCCTGGTACGCTCCGCATCAGTAAGCTGATCCATACCCGGGCGGTGCCGACCGCCCGGGTAACTCCGACATCCCTTTGAAAGCAATCCCATGACCCGCCCCCGCATCCGCTGGCATATCGTTGTATTTCTGGCACCTGCCGTACTCGTCTATACCGCTGTGATGATTTTCCCGCTGTTCAACACACTGCGCCTTGCACTGTATACAGAGGTTGATCAGGCTCGCGTGTTTGTCGGATTGCAGAATTTCCGGACCCTGTTTTTCGATCCCAACTGGTCGGATCAGTTCTGGAATGCTCTGGGTAATAATTTTTGGTTCTTCCTGATCCATATGTTGGTTCAGAACCCGATCGGCATCGCGCTGGCCGCCCTTCTCAGCCACCCCCGCCTACGGTTTGCCGCCCTGTATCGCTCGGCGATCTTTATTCCTACGATCCTCAGCTTTGTGATCGTGGGCTTTGCCTGGAAACTGATCCTGTCGCCGATCTGGGGCATTGCGCCTTCGATGCTGGATGCTGTTGGGCTTAAGTCCCTCTTTGCACCGTGGTTGGGCAAAGAGGAATACGCACTGACCACGCTGGCGCTGATCTCGGTCTGGCAGTTCGTAGGCATCCCGATGATGCTGATCTATGCCGCCCTGCTGACCATCCCCGAAGAAATCCTTGAGGCCGGAGAGATCGACGGCATCACCGGGGCCTCGGCTTTCTGGAAGATCAAACTGCCGCTGATCCTGCCCTCGATCGGGATCATCTCGATCCTGACCTTTGTGGGAAATTTCAACGCATTCGACCTGATCTATGCCTCACAAGGCGCGCTGGCGGGGCCGGATTTCTCAACCGATATTCTAGGTACTTTCATGTATCGCACATTCTTCGGCTTCCAGTTGCAACTAGGCGACCCGCATATGGGATCGGCCATCGCCGGGGCCATGTTCGCAATCATCCTGGTGGGCGTCTGTATCTATCTGTTCGGCATCCAGACCCGGATGCGCCGGTATCAACTGTGAGGGCCAAGTGATGAACAAAGCACGCCAAAACCCCCTCAACACCGCAGCAATGCATGCCGGGTTGATCCTGTACACGCTGATCGCGCTGTTCCCGGTCTTTGTGATCCTGATCAACAGCTTCAAAACCCGCCGGTCGATCTTTCGCGAACCGCTGGCCCTGCCCAACGCAGACAGTTTTTCGCTGATCGGCTATGAGACGGTGATGAAGCAGGGAGATTTCTTCCTCTACTTTCAGAACTCGATGATCGTCACCGTGGCGTCGTTGTTCTTTATCCTGCTGTTCGGTGCCATGGCGGCCTATGCGCTGTCCGAATACCAGTTCAAAGGCAACCTGCTGATGGGCCTGTATCTGGCACTGGGGATCATGATTCCGATCCGCATCGGCACTGTCGCAATCCTTGAGATGATGGTGGCGACCGGGTTGGTGAACTCACTTTGGGCGCTGATCCTGGTCTATACGGCACAGGGTTTGCCGCTGGCTGTGTTCATCCTGTCCGAATTCATGCGACAGGTCAGTGATGATCTTAAGAATGCCGGGCGCATTGATGGGCTGTCGGAATATACGATCTTCTTCCGCCTGGTGCTGCCACTGGTGCGGCCAGCGATGGCGACGGTGGCCGTGTTCAACATGATCCCGATCTGGAACGACCTTTGGTTCCCGCTGATCCTGGCCCCCGCCGAAGAGACCAAGACCCTGACGCTGGGCAGCCAGGTCTTTATCGGTCAATTTGTCACCGACTGGAACGCGGTCCTGTCAGCCTTGTCGATGGCTATCCTGCCGGTCCTGGTTCTCTATGTCATATTCTCGCGCCAGCTGATCCGCGGCATCACGTCAGGGGCTGTCAAATGACACGTGTTCTGATCGCAGGTCTTGGCAATATGGGGTTCAGCCACGCGCTGGCCCATCACCATCACCCTGACGTGCAAATTGCTGGGCTGGTGAACCGATCCGGGCGCGTGGATCACCCCGATCTGGCGGATTATCCTACCTATTCGGATTTCGAAACCGCGCTGGCCGAAACAAACCCGGATCTGGTCGTGATCGCCACCTATTCCGACAGCCATGCGGATTATGCCTGTGCGGCGATGGAAGCCGGGGCGCATGTCTTTGTAGAGAAACCGCTGGCCACCAATGTCGCTGATGCGCGGCGCGTGGTCGAAACCGCCATCCGACTGAACCGCAAGCTGGTTGTTGGCTACATCCTGCGCCACCACCCCTCGTGGGTGCGGCTGATTGCCGAGGCCCGCAACCTGGGTGGGCCTTATGTATTCCGCCTGAACCTGAACCAGCAATCCAACGGTGCGGAATGGGAGACGCATAAAGCGTTGATGCAGACCACCTCGCCCATCGTGGATTGCGGCGTTCACTATGTCGATGTGATGTGTCAGATCACCGATGCCCGGCCCATCCGTGTCCACGGAATGGGTCTGCGGCTGTCCGATGAGATCGCGCCCGACATGTACAATTATGGGCAGTTTCAGGTGGTTTTCAATGACGGCTCGGTCGGCTGGTATGAGGCCGGCTGGGGCCCGATGATGTCGGAAACCGCGTTCTTCGTGAAAGATATAGTGTCGCCCAACGGTTCGGTCTCGATCACCGACGGGAACAAGGGCGCCTCGGCGGATATTGACGGCCACACAAAGGTTGGCGGTCTGCTAGTCCACACACCGCAAGGCGACCACACAATCGACATGCCCGGCGAACCCGGTCACCAGGAACTCTGCGATGCCGAGCAGGGCTATATGCTGCGCGCCATCGCCGAAGACATAGACCTGACGCGTCATATGAATGACGCTGTCCAATCCCTTGCCATTTGCCTGGCCGCAGATGAAAGCATCCGCACTGGCCAGCCCGTTTCCTTTGAGGAGCAAGCGACATGACCGCCCTGACGCTGAACAAAATCAATAAATCCTTCGGCAATGTCCATGTCCTAAAAGACATCACGCTTGAAGTCGAAGACGGCGAGTTTGTCGTCTTTGTCGGCCCTTCGGGCTGTGGCAAGTCCACCCTGCTGCGGGTGATTGCGGGGCTCGAGGATGCATCGTCCGGTGAGATCAACATTGGAGGTCAGCAAGTCAATCTGGTGCCGCCGTCCAAGCGTGGGATCGCGATGGTGTTCCAAAGCTATGCGCTCTATCCGCATCTCAGCGTGCGGGGCAACATGACCCTGGCGCTGAAACAGGAAAAACAATCCAAGTCAGTGATCGAAGACCGAGTCGCCATTGCCAGTCGAATGCTGAACCTGGAACCCTATCTGGACCGCTTCCCGTCCGAACTCTCAGGCGGTCAGCGTCAGCGGGTTGCCATTGGCCGCGCCATCGTGCGCGAACCCAAACTGTTCCTGTTTGATGAGCCTCTGTCCAACCTGGACGCCGCGCTGCGGATGAACACACGGATCGAGATCGCCAATCTGCACCGCGCGCTGGATGCGTCGATGATCTATGTCACCCATGATCAGACCGAGGCCATGACATTGGCCGACAAGATCGTCGTTCTGCGTGACGGCCAGGTAGAACAGATCGGCAGCCCGATGGAGCTGTATAACAACCCCGCCAACCAGTTCGTGGCGGGGTTCCTCGGCTCTCCGTCAATGAATTTTCTGCCTCAAGGATTGCTCAACGAAAGCGGTCAGAACACGATCGGCATTCGGCCCGAGGATCTGTTCCTTGCAGATGACGGCCCGCTTACTGCACGCGTCAGCCATGTTGAGAAGCTGGGCGGAGACACAAATGTCATCGCGCAGATCAACGAACACGCCATAACCGCCCGGCTGTTTGGCCAGCATGCGATATCCGAAGGGCAGGAATTGCGACTCGCCTATTCTCCGGACAAGGCCTATCGGTTCAATCCAGAAGGTCAGCGCCTTACCTGACCGCTTTTTCACTGGCAAATTACTAATAAAACACGCTGTGATCAGTCCGTTTTGACGGGCTGGTCCAATCGGCGTATCCTAACGCATCCCGAGTAAATCTGTTTCCTGAGTATCCCGGCGCCATCGTTATTGGCGCTGTTATCACCCTGTCACAAATGCCCCCTAAATGCGTTTCATCGACTTTTCACCGACAGCCAGGAGCAATCCATGAAAGACGTTGACCCTACCACACTTTCTGCCGACGACTGGGACGAGCTGCATTTCCCCCGCCCCGAAGAAAACGACTTTGACCGTGTCGTCGAAAGCGCCATTTCCCGCCGTGGATTTCTGTCCGGCGTCGTGGCTTTCGGCTCTGGCGCGGCTGCGTTGGGAACCGGCCTGCTTGGCTCGACCTCGGCGCAGGCACAAGCAGCATCCCGGTTCGCTTTCACCCCGATTGCCGCACAAACTGATGGCACCGTCCATGTGCCTGAAGGGTTTGAGTGGAAGATCTTGATGCGCTGGGGTGATCCACTGTTTTCGGATGCCGATGGCTATGACCTCGCCGAGGGCGGCCCGGTTGAGAACTCGGACCGCATCTTTGGCGAGAATACCGACGGCATGGAGACCTTTACCTTCCAGGGTCATGAGCTGATTGCGATCAATCACGAATATCCGAACGGTAAAATCAACCTGCCCGCCGCGCAGGAAGGCGTTCCAGCCAGTGCTGACGACGTGCGCAAACTGCAGAACCTGCAAGGCGTGACCGTGATGGAAATCACCGAAGGCCCCGAAGGCTGGTCCGTGGTTAAAGACAGCCCGTTCAACCGGCGCATTCACCACAACACGCTGATGAACATCGTCGGCCCCGCCGCTGGCCACGATCTGCTGAAGACCGAGGCCGACCCGACCGGCACAACCTCGCTGGGCACTATGAACAACTGCGGTGCAGGCAAGACGCCTTGGGGCACGTATCTGACCTGCGAAGAGAACTTTAACGGCTATTTCGGCTCCAGCGACGAAAACGCCAGCTACGATCAGAAGGTCGCGGACGGCTTCAAGCGCTATGGTGTCAAAGCCGAAAGCTGGAATGGCTACGAACTGTTCGATCCGCGGTTCGACACCTCCAAAAACCCAAACGAGCCGCACCGAGTGGGATGGATCGTTGAAATCGACCCGACCAAACCGGACAGCACCCCGGTCAAACACACTGGTCTGGGTCGCTTCAAGCATGAGAACGCCGAGGTGACCCTGGCCGCTGATGGCCGCGTGGTTGTCTATATGGGTGATGATGAGCGGGGCGAGTATCTGTACAAATTCGTCTCGAACGGCACCTATCAGCCCGGCGGCGAAACCCAGAGCCTGTTGAACGACGGCACGCTTTATGTGGCGAAATTCGATGACGACATGACAGGCACCTGGCTGCCGCTGACGCCGGATGCAACCGGCATGGATGCGGCGGATATTGCGATCTTTACCCGAATGGCGGCATCCAAAGCAGGCGGCACCACAATGGACCGCCCTGAATGGGTGGCGTCCAGCCCAGTAGCGGTCGAAGCCTATTGCTGCCTGACCAACAACAAGAACCGCGGCGTGAAACCAAATGCCGGAGGCGACGATACGTCGACCAATGGACCCAACCCGCGTGAGGCCAATAAATATGGCCAGATCGTTCGCTGGAAACCGGATAATGACGACCACGCAGCCGATGCGTTCGTCTGGGATCTCTATGTCATGGCCGGCAATCCGACGGTGCATTCTGACGCCCGCGCCGGGTCGGCCAATGTGAACGAGGGCAACCTGTTCAACTCACCCGACGGGATGACCATCGACTCGACCGGTCTGGTCTGGATCCAGACCGACGGCAATGACGACAATGAAGAAGACTTCGCAGGCCACGGCAACAACCAGATGCTGGTCGGCGATCCGGTCACAGGCGAAATCGCCCGTTTCATGACCGGTCCAAACGGGTGTGAGGTCACGGGTCTGGCCTGGTCCAGCGATCTGCGCACCATGTTTGTCGGCATTCAGCATCCCGGCAGCGAATGGCCGGATGGAGGCACACCGCGCTCGTCGGTGATCACGATCAAGCGCACCGATAACGGGCTGGTCGGTTAAGCTGTTCCAGATTGTCCCCGGTCCTATGGGTCGGGGACGTCTATTCCTCAGATATCCTTACCCGGCGGCTCCAACGGTCCGCCCGGAGCCATCAGGTGGCGCTCGGACAGCCAGGGGTTAAGCTCCAAAGCACGTGACAGTGCCGCACGGGCTTCATCAATCCGATTCAAGCCAAGCAGCGTCAGGGCGCGCCCACTGATCGCAGCGACATGGTTCGGAGACAGCTCGATCGCCTTGTCCAGATCCGGCAACGCAGATGCGAAATCCTGGCTAAGATAATATGCAAAGGCGCGCTGATTGTACCCTTCGGCATAATGCGGGCAGTATTCGATGAGCTTGTCAAACTCCTCGATGGCGCCCCGAAGGTCCCAGCCACTGCGGCGGGTCATGCCCCGGTCCAGAACGGCCTGCGCAACAGCGTCGGGCGCATCGGTCCACAACTCCCATAATTGATTGGAAAATGTCTGGGCTTCGGCCTCGTTTCCAACATCCTGAATTTGCGCGATTACGGCCGAGATGCTTTCAGTATGATCCGGCGAGGACGGGCATTCTTCAGACCAGGCGACACCCGGAGGGGCCGCCAACACTAGCAAAGGGAACACAAAACGCTTCATACGCGTATGGTGACGCGCTTGCGCAATTCGTCAACCCACCCTGTCCAAAGCGCCTGAAACAACGGTTTCCTTAACTGCCTCCATCGCCACAAAGGTCGAGGTATTCGCCACATGCGGAAGCGAGGATATCTTCTCAGCCAAAACGGCGCGGTATTCCGACATTGAACCAGTGCGGATTTTCAGCAGATAGTCGAAATTCGACGCGATCATATGAGCTTGCTCGATTTCGGGCACCTTGCGGACTGCGGCGTTAAACTCGGCCAGTGCCTTCTCTCTCGTGTCGGTCAGGCGCACCTCGACAAAAGCCACATGGTCCAGCCCCAGTCGGATCGGGTCCAGTAGGGCGCGATACCCGGTGATCACCCCGCTAGCCTCAAGTCGCTTTAGACGCGCCTGGGTTGGGGATTTCGACAGCCCGATCCGCCGCGCTAGGTCGGCAACTGATATGCGCCCATCCTCTGAGAGAATCGCCAAGATCGCTCGATCAAACCGATCCAAATCCGGAAAGTTCATTTGCACGGCATTATCCCCTAAATACAGTCCATCCGACCAGATGAATTAAAAAATACGGCAATCGTCCTGAGAAATCGACATTATATTCAACAAAAGCCTGGAGGATTCATGTCACACAGCCTGAGCACCCATATCGACAGCCAAACCTACGCTGATCAAACCGCCGTTCTCGACAATCTTATCGATCATGCCGCGCTGTCTGAAACTGATCGAGCCCAAATCTGTGCGGCAGCCGCCCAGCTTGTGCGTGATATTCGATCCAGTACATCGCCGGGCATGATGGAGGTGTTTCTGGCCGAATATGGCCTGTCCACCGATGAGGGCGTGGCGCTGATGTGTCTGGCCGAAGCGCTGCTGCGCGTGCCGGATGCCGACACGATCGATGCTCTGATCGAAGACAAGATCGCGCCGTCCGACTGGGGCAAGCATCTTGGGCAATCCTCCTCGCCGCTGGTGAATGCCTCGACCTGGGCGCTGATGCTGACCGGTAAAGTTCTCGACGACGGCAAGCCCTCGCCTGTCAGTGCCCTGCGTGGCGCGATCAAAAGACTGGGTGAACCGGTTATCCGCACGGCCGTCGGGCGCGCGATGAAGGAAATGGGTCGTCAGTTCGTGCTGGGCGAGACCATCCAGTCGGCCATGGAACGTGCCAGCGGGATGGAGGCCAAGGGCTATACCTATTCCTACGATATGCTGGGTGAAGCCGCACGGACCGAGGCCGACGCGGCCCGATATCATTTGTCTTATTCCCGTGCCATCACCGCCATTGCAGAGGCCTGCACCCATGATGACATTCGCGCCAATCCAGGCATCTCGGTAAAGCTGTCAGCGCTGCACCCTCGGTATGAGTTAGCACAGGAACAGCGTGTGATGGCCGAGCTTGTTCCCCGCCTGCGCGCCCTGTGCCTTTTGGCCAAAGCCGCTGGCATGGGCCTGAATATCGACGCCGAAGAGGCCGACCGCCTGTCGCTGTCCCTGCAGGTCATCGAAGCGGTGATGGCTGAACCTGCGCTGGCAGGATGGGACGGGTTCGGAATTGTGGTTCAGGCCTATGGTCCGCGTGCCGGAATCGCTCTGGACGCGCTCTATGGAATGGCCGAGCGCTATGACCGCAAACTGATGGTGCGGCTGGTCAAAGGCGCCTATTGGGATACCGAGATCAAGCGCGCTCAGGTAGAAGGCGTCGAGGGTTTTCCGGTGTTTACTAGCAAGGCCGTGACCGATGTTTCCTATATTGCTAATGCGCGAAAATTGCTGGGCATGACCGACCGGATTTATCCGCAGTTTGCCACCCATAACGCTCATACGGTCAGTGCAATTCTGCAGATGGCAACTGATCAGCCTTTCGAATTCCAGCGGCTGCACGGGATGGGGGAAACCCTGCACCATCTGGTTAAGGACGCAAACAAGACACGCTGCCGCATATATGCGCCTGTCGGGGCCCATCGTGACTTGCTGGCCTATCTGGTGCGGCGACTGCTTGAAAATGGTGCGAACTCTTCATTCGTGAACCAAATCGTGGATGATACTGTTCCCCCGGAGGAGGTTGCGGCCGATCCGTTTCTGACTCTCCTCGAACCGGCGCGCGCCATCCCAACCGGACCCGAACTGTATCAACCCGAGCGGCCCAATTCGCAGGGGTTTGACCTGCGGCACATTCCCACTTTGGACCGGGTCAATGCCGCGCGGGACGCGTTTCGAACGCATCACTGGTATGCGCGCCCGTTGTTGTCCGGCGATGCGCGGCCCGATGACGATCAGCCCATCGTCAACCCCGCACAGTCGCGGGATCGCCCCGGTGCCGTTGCTCCGGCCAGCGCACAAGATGTCGAGCTTGCTTTGACTGCAGCCACCCCCTGGCAGGTAGTGGCAGATCAACGCTCGCAGGTTCTGAATGCCGCCGCCGACCTTTACGAGACCCATTTCGGTGAACTTTTCGCCCTGCTGGCCCGTGAGGCTGGTAAGTCCCTGCCCGATGCAGTCGCCGAACTGCGCGAGGCGGTAGATTTCCTGCGCTATTATGCGGCGAATATACCCGACGCAGAACCAGCGGGTGTGTTCACCTGCATCAGCCCGTGGAACTTTCCGCTGGCCATTTTCACCGGTCAAATATCCGCCGCTTTGGCCACTGGGAATGCGGTGTTGGCAAAGCCCGCACCGCAGACACCATTGATCGCGCATCGCGCCGTTGAATTGCTGCACGAGGCCGGAGTGCCACGCAGCGCGCTACAGTTGCTGCCGGGCGGTCCATCGGTGGGCGCAGCCCTGACCTCGGACCCGAGAGTGTCGGGAGTGGCCTTTACCGGCTCGACCGGGACCGCCCTGAAAATCCGTGCGGCCATGGCCGGAAACTTGCGGCCGGGAACGCCTCTGATCGCGGAAACTGGTGGCTTGAATGCGATGATCGTGGACAGCACCGCCCTGCCCGAACAGGCGGTTCAGTCCATCATCGAAAGCGCGTTCCAATCAGCGGGGCAAAGATGTTCGGCCCTGCGCTGTCTCTATGTCCAGGAAGACATTGCCGATGATCTTCTGACCATGCTGACAGGGGCTATGGATGCGCTGCTGGTTGGTGATCCCTGGCCTATCTCAACCGATTGCGGCCCGGTGATTGACGACGATGCTCGTCGCGGCATCGCCGATCACATCGCATTGGCACGGTCCGAAGGGCGTGTCCTGAAAGAGATGTCCGTCCCTGGTGACGGCACGTTCATCGCCCCAACCCTTATCAAAATCCCCGGCATTGCCGAGTTGGAGCGCGAGGTGTTTGGCCCCGTCCTGCATGTAGTGCGGTTCAATTCCTCAGAGTTGGATCAGATCATCGCCGATATCAACGCCACAGGATACGGGCTGACCTTTGGCCTGCACACACGGATCGACGACCGCGTTCAGCACATCACCGAAGCTGTTCATGCCGGAAACATCTACGTCAATCGCAACCAGATCGGCGCCATAGTTGGATCGCAACCCTTTGGCGGCGAGGGCCTGTCGGGGACCGGCCCAAAGGCGGGTGGGCCGAACTACCTGACCCGTTTCTGCGCCCCGGACCGGAAGGTCAGTCCCGAGCAATGGTCCACCGATATGACCGATCTACCATTACCAGAAGGAAAATCTGCTGAGATCAAGGCGCGGTTGCTGCCCGGTCCGACGGGTGAATCGAACCGCCTGAGTGAATTCTCACGCGCACCGCTATTGTGTATGGGCCCCGGAGTTGAAGCCGCACAAGCGCAGGCCAACGCGGTCAAAGCACTGGGCGGGCGGGCTATAACTGCTATCGGCGCGTTAGACCTGCACCGGCTTGAAATCCTGACTGGCTTCTCGGGCGTATTGTGGTGGGGCGACGACGCAACCGGTCAGGAAATCGAGCGTCATCTGTCCCGGCGTGCAGGCCCAATCATCCCTCTGATCCCCGGCCAACCAGATCGCACCCGCGTTCTGGGAGAACGACATGTCTGTGTCGACACCACTGCTGCGGGTGGGAATGCCGCATTGCTGGGGGGTGCGGCCTAAACAGGCCTTGACGCTGGGCAGCCAACCGCCCAGCGTCGCACCATGTTTCCAATTCGTGACCATAACCCTTCGGGGCGCACCCCATATGTCATCTATCTGTTGATGGCAGCGAATATCCTGATTTTCCTCAGCTATGCGGGAAGCATGGAGAACCAGCGACTGATCACCCAGCTGTATACCGATTATGCGGTGGTGCCCGCCCGGGTTACGGACGGTTACACGCTTGAGACCCTCGTGACCTCGATGTTCCTGCATGGCGGCTGGATGCATCTGGCAGGAAACATGCTGTTCCTGTGGATCTTCGGCGACAACCTCGAAGACGAAATGGGCCACCTGCCCTTTCTGCTGTTCTATCTTGCCGCGGGTATCGGGGCCGGTCTGATCCACGTCGTCACAGCGCCACAATCTCTGGTTCCTACGATTGGTGCGTCTGGCGCAATAGCTGGCGTCATGGGTGGCTATTTGTTGATGTTCCCCAAAGCGCGCGTGGACATCCTGCTTGTTCTGGTGATCTATTTCCGTGTCTTCTCGATCCCGGCGTTTGTCATGCTAGGCGTGTGGCTGGGTATGCAGTTCATTGGGAGCCTGTCCAGCAACCCCGACGAGGGCGGCGTCGCCTATTGGGCCCATACCGGGGGCTTCCTTGTTGGTTTGCTCTTGTGCATACCCCTTTGGTTGCGGCGCGGCGCGAGTGACTATTGGAACCGCACCCATGGGCATCCGCCCCATCCAGAGCACAAATACAAGCTGTCACAATCCCGCATCCCCCGCATCCCGCGCCGGTAAGCGCCCACCGCTGAGCAAGGTAACCTCTTGCGCGGCGGCTTGTACCAATCGGCCCAATTCCGGCGCGCGTTCAGTGCTGAACCGGGCGGTAGGGCCAGATACGGAAATGCCCGCACAGGGTTCCCCCCGGTCGTTGAAGATGGCCGCACCGATGCATGACATCCCCTCGTATCGTTCCTCCCGATCATGCGACCACCCGCGGGCCCGGGTCTGATCCAGATCGCTTTGCAGTGCATCGCCGGGCACCAGTGTTTGAGGCGTGAAGACCTTTGTGTCCAACGTGCCCAGCGCTTTGATCAATGCAGCCTCGTTCAACGCGGCCAAGATCGCCTTACCGGTGCCCGAGGCATACATCGGTGTCCGCGCGCCCGGTGGAAAAAAGGCCCGGATCGGATTGGCCGTTTCGACCTGCCCCACAAACACCACTTCGGCCCCGTCCGGAACGGCCAGATTCGCCGTTTCGCCGCTATCCTGCATCAGCCGGCGTAAAATGGGCCTTCCGATTTCGATAACACCATTACGGCGTAGAAAGGACGCTCCGGTGCGATAAGTCTCGATCCCGATCATCCATTCTTGACGCTCTTCATCAAAGGCGACGAAACCGTGCTTCTGCAGCGTCACCAGAATTCGGTGTGTTGTGGCCGTGGGCACATCAACTTCGCGCGCCAAATCGCTGAGTGCTGCGCGTTCCAGACTGGCTACTGTGGTCAAAACGCTAAGCGCCCGATCCAGCGATTGCATGGTCCCGGCCGAGCTTTCCTTGAACAGCGATTTTGGTCTGCCGCGTGGCCTTTTCTGCGTTTCCATCCCAGGCATTTCCTTTCAGCTGTCCAGAGTTTCTCGCGTCCGGATTTCTTGCACGTAAAAATGAAAAACGGAAAAGTTTAATATATCAGTAGCTTAATATTTATCTTCAATAAATGAAAATATTTTTCAAGAAAATTGCGTAATGCAGCTTTTTCCCGGACACTTATCTCCAAAGCAGAGGAACAAGCCATGTCGAACCAAAACCCGGTTTTCATTCCCGGCCCGACCAACATACCTGATAGATTGCGCCTGGCCATGCAGGTCCAGACGCAGGATCATCGCGCGCCGGACTTTGTCCAGACATTTGCACCCGTACTGGAAGACACCAAGAAGGTATTTGATACCGCTGCGGCCCAGATCGTTATCTTTCCCGCCAGCGGCACAGGTGGATGGGAGGCTGCAATCACCAACACGCTCAGCCCCGGTGATAAGGTCCTGATTGCGCGCTATGGCGTTTTCAGCCACCGCTGGATTGATCTGTGCACACGTCACGGGCTTGACGTTCAGGTCATCGACTGCCCTTGGGGCAGCGGCGCTCCCGCTGACCAATTTCAGACGGTTCTGACTGGGGACAAAGCGCATGAAATTCGCGCCGTCCTGGTCACTCATAATGAGACGGCGACAGGGGTGCTTTCGGATATCGGGGCTGTAAGGCGGGCGATGGATGCCGCCAATCATCCGGCGCTTTTGATGGTGGACTGCGTCAGCTCTTTGGCCTCTGTACCGTTCGAGTTCGACCGCTGGGGCGTCGACATCGCGGTTTCGGGATCGCAGAAGGGATTCATGCTGGCCACTGGCATGGCCATCCTTTGCGTCAGCCAGAAAGCGCTGGACGCGATGGAAACCGCAGAGCTGCACCGGACCTTTTTCGATTTCCGGGATATGATGGCGGCCAATGCGACCGGAGGGTTTCCCTATACACCACCTCTGCAACTGATCTACGGGCTGCGTGAAAGCCTGAAGATGCTGTTTGAAGAAGGCTTACCGAATGTTTACGCCCGTCATCATCGGCTTGCCGAGGGTGTCCGGCGCGCCGTCGATGCTTGGGGGCTGGAACTGGTTGCTCAATCGCCAGACCTTTACTCGGACACGGTCAGCGCAATCTACGTGCCCGAAGGGTTCGACAGCAACATTCTGACCGACCATGCCTTTAACACCTACGGGATGTCCTTTGGTGTTGGCTTGGGCCAGTTGCACGGCAAGGCGTTCCGTATTGGGCATCTGGGCAGTCTGACAGATGCGATGGTCCTGTCCGGGCTCTGTACGATCGAGATGGCAATGGCCGATCTAAGCTATCCGATCACGTTGGGCTCTGGCGTCGCCGCAGCCCAGGAACACTTTCGCGCCACACCCGGCAACCGAACCGAGGCCGCGGCGTAAGGAGAATGACAATGTTGGATCACCCCTCTGCCGCGGATCTGACGATCGAGGACATGCGTGTCGCGCATGATCGGATCAAACCGCATATCCGCCGAACTCCGGTCATGGTTTCGGACCACCTGAATGACCTGACCGGCGCGCAGCTGTTCTTCAAATGCGAAAATTTCCAAGAAGCCGGGGCCTTTAAGGTGCGTGGGGCCTGCAACGCTGTATTCGGCCTTGCAGACCATTTGATGCCCAAGGGTGTCTGCACGCATTCCAGCGGCAACCACGCCTTGTCGTTGTCTTATGCGGCCGGCCGCCGCGGTATTCCGTGCAATGTGGTCATGCCGCGCACAGCCCCGCAGGCCAAGAAGGATGCAGTTCGCCGATATGGCGGTACAATCACCGAATGTGACCCTTCGACAAGCTCGCGCGAAGCAACATTTGCCGAGGTTCAGGCCCGAACCGGTGGCGAATTTGTTCACCCCTATAACGACCCGCGTGTGATTACCGGTCAGGCCACCTGCTCCGCCGAACTGCTGGAACAGACTGGTGGTATGGACGCCGTTATCGCGCCCATCGGCGGTGGCGGCATGATTTCAGGCACCTGTCTGACGGTTTCGAACCTTGCGCCCGAGACCGCAATTTATGCAGCGGAACCGGAACAGGCGGATGACGCTTACCGGTCCTTCAAGGCCGGTCATATCATCGCAGACGACGCCCCCAAGACAGTCGCGGATGGGCTGCTGGTGCCCCTGAAAGAAAACACCTGGCATTTCGTATCCAACCACGTGACCGATATTTTTACCGCCTCGGAAGAGGAAATCATCGAAGCGATGAAACTGACCTGGAAGCACCTGCGCGTGGTGATGGAGCCGTCTTCGGCGGTTCCTCTGGCAACCATTTTGAAGAACCCAGAGGTTTTCCGAGGCAAGCGCATTGGCGTCATCGTGACCGGTGGCAATGTAGACCTGGACAAACTGCCCTGGCTGAAAGGGTAAGGAGAAACAACATGAACAAGACCGTAAATTTTGAAGACCTCGAGGTCGGCTTCGACATCCCTGCCGCGATCGGCATGGACGAAAGCGAGATACAGACGCCTTGCCTGATCCTTGATCTGGACGCGCTAGAGAGCAACATCCGAAAGATGGGCGATTTCGCAAAGGCCCATGGGATGCGCCATCGTGTTCATGGCAAGATGCACAAATCGGTCGATGTGGCCAAGCTGCAGGAACGGATGGGCGGTTCGGTCGGCGTCTGCTGTCAGAAAGTGTCGGAAGCCGAGGTATTTGCCCGTGGCGGCATTACGGACATCCTTGTATCCAACCAGGTGCGCGACCCGGCCAAGATTGACCGACTGGCACGGCTGCCCAATTTCGGCGCGCGTATCATTGTCTGCGTGGACGATATCGACAATATCTCCGACCTGTCGGCTGCCGCTTCGCGTCACGGCACAGAACTGGAAGTGTTCATCGAGATCGACTGCGGCGCAGGGCGCTGTGGTGTAACCACGACACCGGCGGTCATCGAGATTGCCAAAGCTGTGCAAGCAGCGCCAAATCTGAAATTCACCGGCATTCAGGCCTATCAGGGTGCGATGCAACATCTCGACACCTATGAGGCCCGTAAAGAGAAGCTGGATGTTGCCATTGCAATGGTCAAAGACGCTGTCGCCGGGTTGAAAGCAGAAGGGATCGAGTGCGAACTGGTTTCGGGCGGCGGCACCGGTTCCTATTATTTCGAAAGTAACTCGGGCGTTTACAACGAATTGCAATGCGGCTCTTACGCCTTCATGGACGCGGATTATGGGCGGATTCTGGATCAGAACGGCCAGCGGATTGATCAGGGAGAATGGGAAAATGCGCTGTTCATCCTGACCAGCATCATGAGCCACGCCAAAGCAGACAAGGCCATCTGCGACGCCGGCCTCAAGGCGCAGTCGGTCGATAGCGGCCTGCCCTTTGTGTTCGGGCGTGATGATGTCGAATACCTCAAGTGCTCGGACGAGCATGGGGTTATCGGGGATCCAGACGGCGTACTGAAAGTCAATGACAAGCTGCGGTTGGTGCCGGGCCACTGTGACCCCACATGCAATGTCCATGATTGGTATGTGGGCGTACGGGGCGGCAAAGTCGAAGCCCTGTGGCCGGTCTCGGCCCGCGGGAAAGCCTTTTGAGATGAGGGATGTTATGAAAAGCGACGGCCTGCTGATTGTAGGCGAAGATCTGTGCGAGAAACTGGTAGGACGCCAGCAGGCCTTTGACGCTGTACAGGCTGTGTTCGGTGCGATGGCTAAAGGTGGCGCGTGGAACTTTCCCGTTATCCGCGAGGCTTTGGGCCATGCCGACGCTCTCTATGGGTTCAAATCGGGATTTGACCGCGACGGTCAGGTGCTGGGCCTCAAATCCGGTGGATACTGGCCGGGCAATGCGGCGAAGGGCCTGACCAACCACCAATCCACAGTGTTTCTGTTCGACCCCGATACCGGGCGATTGTCCGCGCTTGTCGGGGGCAATTACCTGACAGCGGTGCGCACAGCGGCCTCTTCGGCGGTTTCGATCGCGCATCTGGCGCGGCAAGACGCAAGAGTACTTGGCGTGGTCGGGGCCGGACATCAGTCAACTTTCCAGCTGCGGGCGGCGGCGGAACAGCGCGACTTCGAAAAGGTCGTTGCCTGGAACCCGCATCCCGACATGCTGCCCCGCCTTGCAGCTGTGGCCACTGAGGTTGGGTTGGAATTCGAGGCCGTCAGCCAACAGGAGCTTGGCGCACAGGCGGATGTGATCATCACCATCACCTCGGCTTTTGAGCCGCTCTTGATGAAAGACTGGATCAAGCCCGGCACGCATCTGGCTTGCATGGGCACCGACACCAAAGGCAAACAGGAGGTTGACGCGGATCTCGTCGCTGCGGCGACTGTCTTTACCGACGAGGTCGCCCAGTCCGTGACAATCGGCGAGTCCCAACATGCCATCAGCCTTGGCGCCTTGACCGAGGATGCAATCGCGCCCATCGGCGCCGTCATCAATGGTGACCACCCCGGTCGGACAAGCGACGATCAGATCACTCTGTTTGATGGAACCGGGGTCGGGTTGCAGGATCTTGCAGTCGCCTCTGTCGCTGCAAGATTGGCTGAAGAGGCCGATCTAGCCCAGCGCGCGACCCTCTGAAACGAAAAAGCGCGCCTCAATCGGGCGCGCTTGCTTGACCTGTCTGTTGCTGGCTCAGCCCCGGATGACCTTGGAAAACTGATCAAAGATGGGCTCGTTGGAACAGATGACCTCGCCGTCCTCCAGCACGTTACCTTCCGGGTTCAAAGCCTGCACAAAGCCACCAGCCTCTTTCACGATGATGATCCCGGCGGCAACATCCCAGGCATTCAGACGGCGTTCCCAAAAGCCTTCATACCGGCCAGCAGCAACATAAGCCATGTCCAGCGCTGCTGCGCCCCACCGACGTACACCGGCGCAGACTGGCATCAGACGTGCCAGATCCTGCAGGGTCGCAGGCAAGTCAGACCGTCCGCCAAAAGGCAGCCCGGTCGAAAAGATCGACTCGATCATGCGGTGACGACCCGAAACGCGGATACGGGTGTCGTTCATCCATGCGCCTTCGCCATTTTCTGCAAAGAACATCTCGTCCTTGGCGGCGTCATAGATCACACCGGCAACAATTTTGCCTTTATGTTCCAACGCGATCGAGATCGCCCAGTGCGGCAGGCCGTGCAGAAAATTCGTGGTGCCATCCAGCGGATCCACAATCCAGCGGCGGGTGGGATCTTCGCCGGCAATCTCGCCGCCCTCTTCGGCCAGCCAGCCATAGGTCGGGCGCGCGCCAAGCAGTTCCTCTTTCAGGATCGCCTCAGCTGCAATGTCTGCCTTGGACACAAAGTCCCCGGCACCTTTCATCGACACCTGAAGGTTCTCGACTTCACGAAAATCCTTGACCAGTGAACGCCCCGCTTTGCGCGCGGCTTTGATCATGATGTTGAGGTTTGCACTGCCAACCATTGTCCAAAGGCTCCTGTCCGGTCAAACCGCGCGTATACTGGGGCAATGCGCCCTTGCCAAGAGGAATGATACGCATAGCAGACCCGCGTTTTGTGCCTATTGCTCCTGCAGCTTACGCGCCTCGGTTTTGGCCAGCTTGATCAGCTCTTGTACAAAGGGTTTCTCAAGGTCCTCGGTGCGCACTGCGGCGTACAGCCTGCGCGTAATTCCGTCTTTGGTCAGCGGGCGGGTGACATAGTCTGAATTATACTTCACCTCACGCACAACCCAGTCCGGCAGCACCGATATCCCCCGGTTCGACGCGACCAGCAACAGGATCACTGCGGTCAGCTCAACCTGCCGGATCGCGGCCGGTTCGACCCGCGCGGGGATCAGCAACTGGCTGAACACATCCAGCCGCGTGCGTTCGACCGGGTAGGTAATCAGGGTCTGGCCGCGAAAATCCTCGGCCTCAATGAACTCTTTCTGGGCAAGCGGGTGTGTCGAAGCCGCGACAAACACCGCGTCATAGTCAAAGAGTTCGATGAATTCGACACCGGGCAGATCTTCTGGGTCCGAGGAAACGACCAGATCAACCTCTTCTTTTTGCAAAGCCGGCAAGGCATCAAAGGCCAGGCCGGGACGGATATCGACATCCACATCGCCCCAGGATTTACGAAAGGATTCCAGCACCGGGAACAGCCACTCAAAACAGGCGTGGCATTCAATGGCTATATGCATACGGCCCGTGCGCCCGTCGCGCAAAGAAGAGAACTCCTGCTGTGTTGCCTCGACCTGCGGCAGGATCTGCTCGGCCAGGCGTAACAGCCGCAAACCGGCCGCCGAAAGTTTCATCGGTTTGGACCGGCGCAAGAACAATTCGACCCCGGCCTGATCCTCTAGGCCTTTGATTTGATGGCTCAACGCGGATTGAGTGATGTTCAGTTGATCTGCGGCACGGGCAAGCCCGCCACATTCATGGATCGCCTTGATCGTACGCAGGTGGCGGAATTCGATATGCATTGCGTGGAACTCATGTTGTTCTTGAATAATATGAGTTTGTCTCACAATGCGTAAGCTGGCACAAGGGTTAGAGATTTCACCCGTGAGGCCGAGATGACAAGACCAGAAGTTTCATTTGAATTTTTCCCGCCACAGACACTTGAGGCTTCATTCCGCCTTTGGGATACGGTGCAAACACTGGCACCGCTTGAACCGCGCTTTGTTTCTGTCACGTATGGCGCGGGGGGCACCACGCGCGAGCTGACGCGCGATGCGGTGGCCACACTGCACAAGTCCTCTGGCCTGCCTGTTGCTGCACATCTGACTTGTGTGGATGCGTCACGTCAGGAAACACTGGAAATCGCAGATACCTTTGCTCGGGCGGGCGTGGAGAACATCGTCGCTTTGCGCGGCGATCCACCCAAGGGTCAGGATCGGTTCGCGCCGCACCCGGAAGGGTTCGCGGACTCGGTCGAATTGATCGAAGCACTGGCAGAAACCGAGATGTTCAGCATCCGTGTTGGCGCCTATCCAGACAAACACCCCGAAGCACGGGATTTTTCCGCCGATGTCGATTGGCTAAAGGCCAAGCTGGACGCTGGGGCCGACGAAGCCCTGACTCAGTTCTTCTTTGAGGCCGAGACCTTTTTCCGCTTCCGCGATGCCTGTGAAAAGGCAGGGATCGACAAGCCCATCGTTCCGGGCATCCTGCCAATCGAAAACTGGAAAGGGGCGCGCAACTTTGCACGCAGATGCGGGACACATATTCCGGATTGGATCGAGAATGCCTTTGAGAAGGCCATTCGTGACGACCGCGAAGACCTGCTGGCCACCGCGTTGTGCACAGAACTTTGTTCAGACCTGATCGAGGGCGGAGTAGACAAGCTCCACTTTTACACCCTGAACCGGCCGGAACTGACCCGGGATGTGTGCTTTGCCCTTGGAGTCACACCAAAGGCCGAGCTTCAGAACGTCGCTTGATATCCGCTTGTTTCAGACTGTGCACCCGGGGCCAAAACCCCGGGTGTTTTTGTGGAACAAGTTGGGATTGCCCTGCCTAACAGGGGCCACTTGAACAATCCAACTGAAGCCTTATTCATTGTCGCGGTAAACCGTTCAATTCTGTTACAAATTTGACTTTAGCAGCCGCCCATTCATTGTGGGGCCGTATAGTTTGTTTATGAGTGAATTTAGTATGGAACCTTTTGACAAGGTTAGTGCCCGCGCCAATGCATTCGGCACACTTGGTCTGGCTCAAAGCGCCAGTTCAGATGACATTCGAGAAGCGTGGCGCGACATCGCATTCGAAGCCCACCCCGATAAGAATGGCGGAGACGGTGCGGCCTTGGCCAACGCCAAGGCGGCCTATGATTTGCTGCGCAGCGAGGGGCTGGCCGGGAAAGGTCTGGCGGGCTCGGCGGCGGGGAAACCACGCCGCCCCCGGTTGCGCAAACGCGTTATTCAGCTGGAAACCCAAGATATTGATGCCTGTCGTGCAATGTTGAATACGGCGCTGCCCCACTTGCAGGACTCCCCGGACACCCCAGTGGACAGTCAAGATGCGGATCGCCTGCAAGATGCTGACCACATTCCGGACGCTGTCGGCTTGCATGGCCGCAACCTGACTTATTTCATTTCCGCACCTGTCTGCGAAGGTGCTAACCGCGTCGCATTGCCGACGAGTGTTCTTGCTGGCACCAAGCGCGTCAAGACAGAGATTCTGAGCTTTCAGTCCAAAGATGCGGGCACGGGCGAAGTTGTCGTACCCGTTGCGCTTGCGACCAAGAAATTTCCGGGCGCCCGCAGCGTCCGGATCAGATTCAACGCCGACCAGCAAACGCAGGATGAGTACTGGTTGACCGGATGACAAACAAAAGCCCGGCAAATCAATGCCGGGCTTTGCATCCGTTGCAGAAATCTCAGTTTGCGACCGGGCCTTCGGAGGTAAACTTCGGGATCACGCTGCTGGAGGCCCCGTCGGCCTCGATGCCCGGCCAGTTTCCTTCAGCCAGATTGATATTGCCGGGAATATCTTCTTCAAAGAACCCGACAACCACATCAGTAATGTTCAGATACAGCTTGTCATCAACAATCCGCCACAGGTTCGGGTTCGCAGGCACCTTGCCGCCGCGTGACACGCCATAGGCGCAGTGACCGTCATATTGCGGCGCATAATAAGCAGGGTTTTCCAAGAACTTGTCCCGGTTCTCTTCGGTCGAGAATGCCCAGGTAACGCCGTTGTATTCGGCCGTAATATCTGACCTTCCGCGGACGGCTTCGGGCTGTGATTGACCGACAGCAACCTGATCCAGACTGCGATAGGCAACCACGTCATATCCTGACACCGCATAGCCGGTGCCGTCCACATACTGATCACCTGCAAGGGCAGGCATGGCAAATGCCAAGGTCGCAGCTAAGGTCCAGGCAAGTCGTTTCATAAGGGCGGTCCTTTTTTATTGGATGGGTGATCGGCCCGGAATACGGGGCTGTGCAGAGAATAGGTGATTCCTCGATCGAACGCAGTCCCGCTCGCGTCGCTGTGACATCGAATGACAAAACGTGAAGTCTTTTGCACTGAATGTTACAAAATCTTCCCAACGGGCAGGGTTGGACTTTGCCCTTTGCAATATTAGCTGTTGCAGCGAACGGATAATTCACCCGAACTTTGCTGAGAAAGGCAAGAAATGAGCGAGCAATCGACCTATACGCCCCCGATGGTCTGGACATGGGACAGCCAAAACGGCGGACAATTCGCTAATATCAACCGCCCGATTGCGGGGGCAACTCATGACAAGGATTTGCCTGCTGGGCGCCATCCTCTGCAGCTCTATTCGCTTGCCACTCCGAACGGGGTAAAAGTAACCGTCATGCTGGAAGAGCTTCTGGCGCTAGGCCATGAAGAGGCCGAGTACAACGCCTGGCTGATCAACATCGGCGAGGGAGATCAGTTTAGTTCGGGCTTTGTAGAGGCCAACCCGAACTCGAAGATCCCTGCCCTTTGGGATCGGTCCGGTGAAAAACCAGTGCGCGTGTTCGAAAGTGCCTCGATTCTGTTTCACCTGGCTGAAAGGTTCAACGCATTTCTACCCGAATCCGGGCCAGAACGGACAGAGGTGATGAACTGGGTTTTCTGGCAAATGGGCAGTGCACCATATCTGGGTGGCGGGTTTGGCCATTTCTACGCCTATGCGCCCGAGAAATGGGAATATCCCATCAACCGCTTTGCCATGGAAACCAAGCGGCAGCTGGATGTTCTGGATCGGGAGTTGTCCGAGAAAACCTATATCGCGGGCGAGGATTACTCTATCGCCGATATCGCGATCTGGCCCTGGTACGGACAACTGGTTCTTGGGCGCCTGTACAGCGCAGCCGAGTTCCTGGACGTCGAATCCTACAAGAACGTCATGCGCTGGGCCAAGGAGATTGACGCCCGTCCCGCCGTGAAACGTGGTCGCATGGTCAATCGTGCCTTTGGCGAAAAGCATACACAGCTTCACGAACGCCACGAGGCCGGCGACTTTGAAACGCGTACACAGGACAAGCTGGAGCCAGCAGCCGAGTAAACAAACCGGGCTTCGCGGATCAATCTGCGAAGCCCCATTCTACCATTACTTGAGCAAAGGCGGTTTGTCCGGATCGCGCCCAGGAGCGATATGCGCATTCACACGCGCCTCAGGCTGCGGCAGATCGTACCGCAAACCCGCCCGCGCCAAAGACGCTGCGGCCGTGTCACTCGATTTGAAAAAACCTACGTCCATTGCCCCAGCTTCAACCCCGGAAAAGGTAAGCGCTTCGGATGCAGCCTTGGCCAGAGCTGCCTCTGCCCCTTCGACGGCATCGACAAAACCCAGCAAATGCCCGAACCCACCTTCAGCCGTTTTGGTGCTGACCAGATAGGCGGCTTGCGCCAACCCAATGGCCGTAGCCAGCTTGGCGTCCAAAGCTGTCAGCAATTCGTCGGGCAACCCCGATGGAGCTAGGAACTCGGACAGGTGCTGTTGCACCTCTTCGGGACCATGCTGCAAAGTTTCCACCAACCAGCCCAATGCCTCGGGCGGGATCAACATCGAGGACGGGGCAACCTCAAGGTTCAACCCCAGCCCGATCCCCTGCCCCGACAACATAGACGATAAAACCCGCCCCGACAGCGCAACATAGGGCACCGGGCGGTCTGCGAAGCGGGCCAGCCGGTCTTCGCGATCGAAAGCCAGCACAAAACGCCCATCTGCCACATCGAACAATTCGGGCGAAATACTCTCGTTCTTTGCCTCTTCCGTCAGCATCAGGAACAGCTCACTGTCAGCCAGCCGTTCAAAGAAACGCAGGCGGGCCGCATCATCCTGCGGAGCAGCCTCAGCCGCGGCATGGGCGGCGTCCAGAGCCGAAATCTCAGTCATTCAGAACCTCTTGCACCCGTGCGCGCAAAACCGGCAACAGATCGGCTTCGAACCACGGGTTTTTCTTCATCCATGCCGTATTCCGCCAGGACGGATGAGGCAAGGCAAAGACCCGCGGCGCATAGTCCCGCCAGTTGCGGACGGTTTCGGTGACTGACCCACGTGACTTCAGGTGATATCTATGGGCGTGCCCCCCGACAAGAATGGTCAACGGCACAGGCCCAAGATCCGCCATGACCCGATCGTGCCAAGTCTGACCGCATACTGACGGAGGAGGCAAATCTGCCTTGCGCGCATCATAGCCAGGAAAGCAAAACGCCATTGGAACGATCGAGACACGCGAACGGTCATAAAACAGCTCCTCATCAACACCCAACCACGCCCGAAGCCGATCACCGGAAGGGTCGGTAAAAGGGCGACCCGACGCATGCACTCGTGCCCCCGGAGCCTGACCACAGACCAAAATGGGCGTGTCTTTGCGGAACCAGACAATGGGTCTTGGTTCATGCGCGGTTTCGGTTGCCGCAAATCGGTCGGCACAAATACGGCAGGCCTCTATTTCTTTTTCGAGTGGGTTCATGAGATCGCAATCAGTGCCGCATCAGATGGTTAGTGTTCTGAAAGCAAGATAGGTAACACACATCCAGACGCCAACAGATGCAAAAGTCACATTACCAAAAACGACCCCCGGAACGCATTGATCATTTGTTTCATAATTCGACATAATGTGGCCTATATGGCGCCGTAGAGGTACCGTTCTTTCGCCGATCCGAACGGCGCAACAACAAGATAAACCCGCAGGCCTTGGATGCTTGAGTTTGAAAATGTCAGCAAGTCCTTTTGGACCGGGACGCGCCGAAAGGTGATTCTGGACAGAGTGTCTTTTCGCGTCGAACTTGGCACATCCATCGGCATTCTGGCCCCGAACGGTACCGGAAAAACCACCCTGATCAACATGATGGCCGGACTAGAGAAACCCGACGAAGGGGTCATTCGCAAATCCTGCCGCGTCTCTTTTCCGATGGGATTTACCGGCGGAGTTTCAAACAAGCTGTCGGCTCTGGAGAACTCGCGCTATATCGCCAAGATCTATGGTATGGACCCGGACTATGTCGAGGCATATTGCAGTTGGCTGTGTGGCCTGGGTGAATATTTCAATCAACCGCTGGCGACCTATTCATCCGGCATGCGGTCGCGATTCACATTTGCGTTGATGCTGGCTCTGGATTTCGACATGTACCTCATCGACGAAGGGATGCCGGCCACAACGGATGTTGAATTCAACAAAAAGGCAGGCGACATTCTGCAGGAACGGCTGCGCACAACAACACTGGTCATCGTCTCTCACAACCCGGCCCTGCTTGAAAAATTTGCGCGTCAGGCGGCGGTTTTAGTGGATGGTCAGCTTCACTTGTTCGAAACCTTGGAAGAGGCAAAGCAGTTATATGACTACCAAACCCAGGGCTGATAAATACAACTGGCGTCGCAAACGGCGGTCTGCGGGAAATGCCGAAACGCGCGAAGACGCGATCTCGCGCATTCGCCAGGCCACACAGGCGCCCGGCGCAGAAAATGAACCACCAGTAGGAACCGAGATCGACGCTATCAAACGCGAAGGACTGACCGGCCGCCAACTGCGGGTGGCACGTCGTCTTGCCCAGAAAAACGGTCTTGCGGCGACTTCGGACTATGATGCAGTTCGGTTGTTGCGCAAAAAGGGAATTGATCCGTTTGAACGCTCCAGTCTGCTGAACCTTGCCTCGGAAAAGAAAACTTCGGACGAGCAGACGAATGATCGCATCACGATCCACCTGCCCCAGACCGTGAAAGATGCACCGGAGAACTTGCCCGGACCGGAGATGAGCCCGGCCGAGCGGCGTGAACGTGAAATCGGACAGATTCAGAGGGACATCGCCCGCCGCCGCCGTCGCAAACTGTTCGCTCTGTTTGCACGGCTTGCGGCCTTTGTCCTGCTACCTACCTTTGTCGTGGGTCTCTATTTCTATCGGATCGCGACCCCAATGTACGCCAGCAACTCTGCCTTTCTGATCCTTCAGGCGGACGGGGGCGCGGGCTCTATCGGAGGGCTTCTGGCAGGGACCCAATTTGCGACCACGCAGGATTCGGTTGCCACCCAGGAGTTTCTGGAATCGAAAGATGCGCTTGAACTTTTGGACACAGAGGCCGGTTTCGCTGATGTGTTCAAACAGGACTGGATCGACCCCATTCAGCGATTATCCCCAGACGCCAGTCTCGAAGAGGCTTACAAGCTGTACAAACGCATGATCACGGTCGGATATGACCCGACCGATGGCCTGATCCGGATGGAGGTGGCGACACCTGACCCACAGACTTCGGCCGCGTTTTCCCGAGAACTGATTTCCTATGCCGAGCAACGGGTAAACGCGCTGACCGAAAAGAAACGCGAAGACCAGATGAAAGATGCCCGGGAAGGGTTTGTAAGCGCTCAGGAAGAACGCAAGAAAGCTCAGGAAGACCTGATCGAGCTTCAGCTGCAAGGCGCAATCCTTGACCCTGAAAGCGTCATTGCCGGGTTGCGGGGCCGCATAAACGAAATCGAGACGCTTATTCAGGACAAAGAACTGCAGCTTGCAGCCTTGTTGGACAATCGCCGCCCAAACAAAGCCAAGGTGGATGGCGCACAGGCCGATATCGCACGGCTTACGGTTGTGCTGGAGGAATTGAACGCCGAAATGCTGGATGTCTCTGCCGGCGAGAATTCGCTGGCCAGGCTGAGTGTTCGGATTCAGATGGCACAGGCCGATCTGGCCGCTCGGGATATGATCCTGCAATCAGCTATGCAGCATATGGAGACAACCAGGACCGAAGCCAATCGTCAGGTTCGGTATCTGACGGTTTCCGTGAATCCTGTTCCCAGTCAGGAACCCAGCTATCCGCGCAAGTTCGAAAATACGATTTTGGCTTTCCTGTTGTTTGCTGGTATCTACCTGATGATCTCGCTTACCGCGTCGGTCCTTCGTGAACAGGTATCCTCGTAAGACACATGAAACATGTAAAAATCTCCGATCTCACGGTCGGCAATGATCTTCCCCTGACGATCATCGCCGGTCCCTGCCAACTGGAAACTGCCGATCATGCCCAAATGATCGCAGGAAAAATGAAAGAGGCCTGCGACGCCGCCGGGGCGCAGTACGTCTTTAAAGCCTCATACGACAAGGCGAACCGGACTTCTCTGTCGGGTGCGCGAGGTATGGGAATAGACACAGGGCTCAAGGTTCTGGATGACATCCGCAAAACCTTGGGTATTCCAGTGCTGACAGACGTACATACCGAAGCCCAGTGCTCGATTGCGGCCGAGGCTGTGGACGTGCTGCAAATCCCCGCGTTTCTTTGCCGACAGACCGATATGCTGCTCGCTGCTGGTAATACCGGCAAGGCGGTTAATGTCAAAAAAGGACAGTTTTTGGCCCCATGGGAGATGGGCAACATCGTGAGCAAGGTAGAAAGCACTGGGAACACAAACATCCTGCTGACAGAACGCGGAACTTCGTTTGGATATAATACGTTGGTCGCTGACATGCGCGGCCTGCCGCAGATGGCCAAAACGGGATACCCGGTCGTAATGGATGCCACACACTCGGTACAGCAGCCTGGCGGCAAGGGTGGTTCTACTGGTGGGCAGCGAGAATTCGCGCCTGTGATGGCCCGCGCTGCGGTTTCGCTTGGCATCGGTGCGGTTTTTATCGAAACCCATCAGGACCCTGATACTGCACCTTCCGACGGTCCTAATATGATCCCATTGGACCAGATGCCGCAGCTCATCGATACATTGATGCGTTTTGATGCGTTGGCCAAGGCCAACCCTATCCAAATCTGAACAAGAGTATTCCCATGACCAAACCCAACCCCGAGGTGACTCCGAACACCTGGAGCTTTCTGCGCGACGCAATGATCAAGCCAACCGGCTTTCGCGAATATGATGCCCGCTGGAAATATCCAGAAGAGATCAACTTGCCGGGCATGACCGCACTGGGGTTGGGTCTGGGCACACAGATGCGCAAGCGTGGGATTGAACCCGTGATTGCTGTAGCCAATGATTATCGTGATTATTCTCTGGCCATTAAAAATGCCCTGATCCTGGGCCTGATGCAGGCGGGAATTCAGGTAAAGGATATCGGTCCGGCGCTTAGCCCGATGGCCTATTTCGCTCAGTTCCATCTGGACGTTCCAGCCGTGGCCATGGTCACGGCCAGCCACAATCCAAATGGCTGGACCGGGGTCAAGATGGGGTTCGAACGTCCCCTGACCCATGGCCCGGACGAGATGTCAGAGCTGCGAGACATTGTTCTGAATGGCGAAGGGCAGACCCACCCTGGCGGGTCCTACGAATTCGTTGATGGCGTGAAAGAGGCCTATATCGACGATCTGGTCGGCGATTTCAGAATATCCCGGCCTCTCAAAGTGGTCTGTGCCACAGGGAACGGCACCGCATCCGCCTTTGCCCCGGAAATCTTTGAACGCATGGGGGTCGAAGTCGTGCCCAGCCACAACCAGCTGGACTATACTTTCCCGCATTACAACCCGAACCCAGAAGCGATGGAAATGCTGCACGACATGTCCGATACCGTGAAAGCCAGCGGTGCCGACATGGCGCTGGGGTTCGATGGTGACGGTGACCGCTGTGGCGTTGTGGATGACGAGGGGGAGGAGATTTTTGCTGATAAGGTCGGCGTGATCATGGCCCGCGATCTGGCCAAGATTTACCCCAATGCCACCTTTGTCGCCGACGTGAAATCAACCGGCCTTTTTGCCAGCGACCCCGAGTTGAAGGCCCGCGGGGTCAAGGCAGATTATTGGAAAACCGGCCACAGCCACATGAAGCGGCGAGTCAAAGAGATCAACGCGCTGGCCGGGTTCGAAAAGTCGGGGCATTACTTTTTGGCCGAACCGATTGGCCGTGGCTATGATTGCGGCATGCGCGTCGCGGTTGAGATCTGTAAACTGATGGACCGCAACCCGGACCAAAGCATGTCCGACCTGCGAAAGGCGCTACCGAAAACATGGTCGACACCGACCATGTCCCCCTATGCAGCGGATACCGAAAAATACGACATACTCGACCGTTTGGTCGCAAAGCTGGTCGCCAAATCCGAAGCCGGAGAGACGCTTGCAGGTCGCCCGATCAAGGAAGTGGTCACTGTCAACGGTGCCCGAGTCATTCTGGACAATGGCAGCTGGGGGTTGGTGCGTGCCTCGTCGAACACGCCCAATCTGGTGGTCGTCTGCGAAAGCAGCGAAAGCGAAGAAGAGATGCGTGCCATTTTTGCGGATATCGACGCGGTCATCCGAACCGAACCGGGTGTCGGAGATTACGACCAGACCATCTGAGCGTTGGTGCCGGGGCCCTGGCCCCGACACTTCAATTTCCGCCAAACAGCTTAAGCAGTCCTTTCTTGGCCTCGTCCTCAAGCTTGTTCTTCAGCGCATCCTCGACGCTGTCACCGTCAGTCCCGGCCGTACCGGTATCGCCGCCTATCTTGTCGATGACTTTCTTTTTGACATCATCCTCAAGCTCTTTGACTTTTCCTCCGGCGGCCGCTTCGATCACCTTGGTCAGGTCCGGCTTGATCGACGGATTGCTCCATGGTCCAACTATACGCACCGGAACCGACAGGCCCTCTCCCGAATTCGCACGCAGAGCGACCGGCGTGAACAGATAGTCGATATTGCGCGCTCCGATCCCGACTTTTCCTTTGCCATCCGCGCGGAAATTGTCCAGCGACATCAACAGATCGTTGTTCTGCAAAACGCCCTTATCAATGGTGAAGCTAGCCGTCAGGCTGTTGAACACGGTGGTGCCACCCGAACCTTTGCCTCGTCCCATCAGACGATCAAGGTCAAAACCCGATATCAGCCCCTTTCCTACATCCAAGCGGCCCTTACCGCTGAGCGAGCGCATGATCTGATTCTCGTTCTGGCCAACGCCCAGAAACTCGAATGATCCCGACCCGGTCCCGGACAGCCGCTCGACCCCGACCAAGGCTGTCAGAGCTAGTTTGAGGTCAATGCCCTTGGCCTTTATCTTGCCGCCAACGGACAACCCATTCCGATTATTGGCCACCACCTGCCCGTTCAGCGTTCCGGAAAACAAGGTTGCCGGGTTCATCTCCAATGCAGCCCGAGACCGGTCCAGCCGCATTGTCAGGTCGCTGGGGCCAAGCGTCAGCTCGGGCAACGCGATAGATTTGGCTGTCAGTCGAATTTCACCATTGGCCAAAGCCAGCGCGGAGGCGTCGATCGGTTCCCTTGACCACCCCTCCGAGGCAGCACCCGAGCCGGAACCGCCGGAACTGGACGAGTCCGTCTGACCACTTTGATTATAGCGAGAAAGATCAAGATCACTGGCATCCAGCCGAGCGGTGATCTGTGGCGGGTTGGAAATTACAATATCAACTTCGCCTGTAAAACGGTTACTGTCGAGTGAAGCCACCAGATCGCGCACAGATATGCGGCCATCTCTGGTATAAGTCATCTGCCCCGACACATTCGCAGCGCGGCCCAACCCGTGCGGCACTCCAACGCCCTCCTGACCAAACGCAGCCAGCATTTTTTCCGTGTCTTTGGTTTCCAACTGCAGCTTGCCGTCCATCTCTCCGGCAAGGTTGACGCGCCCGTCAAACCCGATGTCACCACCGGGGGCGGCAAGCGCCAGCTCAATCTCGGATGCCGCGCCCGAGGCATAGGCCGGCAGGTCGGGTATCTTGATATCCACGCGGGCCTCACCGCCCGGAACCGGCATTTGTGCATCCAGAACCATGGGGGCCGAGACTGCTGGCCAACTAGCAGACAAATCCACATCTGCGACATCAAATCGGGCCGATCCATTTTCAACAAAGATCAGACGCGCCTGAGTCAGTTTCAGATGCTCCAGTGTCACCACACGCGATGCATCGGCCGGTTTTGATCCACCCGAGCCGCTGGCTGTCGGGGCGACGGCCGTGTCAAACTCCCAGTTTCCGCGCCCGCCTGACAGTTCAAGTCTGAGGGTCGGATTCTCGGCAATAATCCGTTTGATCAGCACATCGCCGGACAAAATGGCCAAGGTATCGACCCCAACCGCCAGGCTTTCGGCGCTCAGCATCGGCTCAGACCCCGCCCACGAGGCATTTCCGAAGGAAACCGCCCCGGTTTCCATGCCCAGCACAGGCCAGAAGGACAGCTTAACGCCCCCTGACAGTTTCAGATCGCGCCCGGTTTGTGCCTTGACCTGCTCGGCCAGAATGGTCGCCAACTTGTCGCCCGGCATCAGCAGCAACGCGCCGATGACAAGACCGACCACAGCCACCAAAAGGAACAGGATGCGCATTAGCCATTTCATTTTCTGCTCTCCGACTTATTTGGCACGCTATAAAAAGATCATTCAAAGACGGCAGCGCATTTGCAAGGGGAAGCTTTCCCCACTATATGCCGCGCCATGACCACAAATCCGCCAAACCTCCGCCCCGACCTGGCACCTGCTGCCCGGATCACTGATACACCACGTCCGAACCAGCCGACCATCGGCATGGTATCGCTGGGTTGCCCCAAGGCTTTGGTCGACAGCGAGCGGATTCTGACGCGCCTGAGGGCCGAAGGATACGGCATCTCGCCGGACTATTCAGGCGCGGATGCCGTGATTGTGAATACCTGCGGATTTCTGGACAGCGCCAAGGCGGAGTCTCTGGATGCCATCGGCGAGGCTTTGGTGGAAAACGGCAAGGTTATCGTAACCGGATGTCTAGGGGCCGAACCCGATTACATCCGCGAGCATCACCCCCGTATCATGGCCGTCACCGGACCACATCAGTACGAGCAGGTGCTGGATGCGGTACACAAGGCCGTGCCGCCTGATCCCGATCCCTTCGTGGATCTGCTGCCTGCAGCCAACGTTCAACTGACGCCGCGCCACTACAGCTATCTCAAGATATCCGAGGGCTGTAACCACAAATGCAAGTTCTGCATCATCCCGGACATGCGCGGCAAACTGGCCAGCCGTCCGGCGCATGCTGTTCTGCGCGAGGCGGAAAAGCTGGTCGATAACGGTGTGCGCGAATTGCTGGTGATCTCTCAGGACACCTCGGCCTATGGGTTGGACCGGAAATACGATGTGAATCCCTGGAAAGACCGTGAGGTCCGCAGCCATATCACCGATCTGGCGCGTGAATTGGGTCAGTTGGATGCCTGGATTCGTCTGCACTATGTCTATCCCTACCCGCATGTACGTGAACTGATCCCGCTGATGGCGGATGCGGGCAGCAACGTGCTGCCCTATCTGGATATCCCTTTTCAACACGCACATCCGGATGTTTTGAAACGAATGGCCCGCCCCGCTGCAGCTGCCAGAACATTGGACGAGATCGCTGCCTGGCGCGCGACCTGTCCTGACATCACTCTGCGATCCACCTTTATCGTGGGCTATCCCGGCGAGACCGAGGCTGAGTTCCAGACCCTTCTGGACTGGATGGACGAGGCGCAACTGGATCGCGTCGGCTGCTTTCAGTACGAGAACGTCGAAGGAGCCCGATCCAACGACCTTCCTGACCATGTGCCCGCCGATGTCAAACAAGACCGATGGGAAAGGTTCATGGAAAAGGCTCAGGCGATTTCCGAGGCCAAACTGGCCGCCAAGGTCGGCCATACCCTGCAAGTCATCGTGGATGATATCGACGATGAGGCCGCGACCTGTCGCACCACCGCAGATGCGCCCGAGATTGACGGCAATCTGTTCATCGACGAGGGGTTTGAGGCCCTGAAGCCGGGCGACATTGTCTCGGTCGAGGTGGACGAGGCCGGGGAATATGATCTATGGGGCAAGCTTCGCTAACCACACCTACCTGAATTGACCGACCCAGCGGCAGTCAAAAAAGGCTCAACAGCCCGATAACCCAGGCCAATCCGCCAGCCAAAGCAGACAGTGCCACCGCAGCGCTGGCGGCGTCTTTGGCTTGCCCGGCCAATAGATTGTGTTCGGTCGAAGTATGATCCACCGCCCGTTCGATCGCCGTGTTGAACAGTTCAGCCACCAGAACCAACAGACCGATCACCAGTATCAGAGCCCTAACGCCATCGCTCAGGGGCAGCCACAGGGCCAGACCCGCAGAAACAAGATTGGTGCAGACCCAAGCGCGGAACGAGTATTCACTGTGCCAAGTGGCAGCCAATCCCTGCCAGCTCCAGCGGATGCGGTCCTTTAGATGGGTGACAAGTTTTCTCATGCGACCTCGGTAATTCAATAGGTCAAACAGAAACCCTAACACCGTATGACAGGCAATAAAAAAGCCACCCATAGGGCGGCTTTTTTGTTCGATTGTGCGGGCGGCTATGTCGGAATCCGCCCGCGAAAATCTTATTGAGCAGTCGGATTACATACGGTCTGACCTGCTTCGGTCGTCGCCAGATCTGTCCCTGCCGGGCAGCTCGGCGTGCCGTATTTGTCATAATCTGGGGTAATGTATACCGGTGTCGGCTCTTCCTGTTGCGAGCAAGCAGCCAGAACCAGGGCAAACGCACTAACGGCAGCAAATTTGAGTTTCATGTCCGTCATTCCTCTAATTAATCTCTGTTATTGCCCTGAACATGGGGCCGACTTCACAATACGGTGTGGTTGGTAATTTTGCAATAAAATCAACAGCGCGTTTGCGAAAGCAGGCAAAACCATGCCGGGGGGATTGCCCATGGAATGGGTGCCGCGTGGCAGCTACTGCTTTCGGCACATCTGTTCAGGCGATAGACTGGGGAAAGTCAGCGAACGGAGAAATCAGATGCCAGAAGGTCCTGTCATTGCGCAAAAAGCGCCCTATCCAATCGAAGTAACCGAAGGAAAAAGCTATTTCTGGTGCTCGTGCGGCCGGTCCAATCGGCAGCCATTTTGTGATGGATCTCACAAAGGAACCGGCTTTGAACCGGTCAAGTTCACGGCTGATACCAGCAAGAAACTGTTCTTCTGCGGCTGTAAAAACTGCGCTAACCCACCGTTTTGCGACGGGACACATTCCAAGATCTGATCACTTCAGCCGGTTGAAAACCTGGCTATTTACGCAGAACCCGGGCGCTGAACGAGGATCAGTTTGCTGTGCGGCCAGCCATATCGTGCATTTCTCGTGACAGTCCGAGGCCCGGCAACGCGTTACCATCTCGGCGTATTCATCCGGACTCAACCGCCCGTCGGACATGGCTTCGGTCAACGAGATCTTAAGGCATCGGGCAACAGATCGAGTCAGCCAAAAGTGCTTTTCCACGTCGCCCAGTACAGCGTGTTTCATCCCAATTCCTGCATTTGTATTACTTTCAACGCGGCGAATTGATGTTTGTTCGGGCAGGTTTGTGGTGCTCCTGCAACATCTGGATGTCTTTCCATCCAATCCGGACAGGCAGCCGCCCAGCCACATCCCTGACACAGGCGGATCATTTCAGCCCAGTCTTCCTGACTTAGCCGACCTTTATTGTGGGCCCGCACAATATCCGTACCCGTAGTTTGCCCCATCCTCAACACAAGGCGCAAATGAGTCATGAGGTGTCCAAGGCGCGGCATTGCGGCCCCCCTAAGGGATCAACTTGCTTAACAAATCCTGGTTCCGGCAATATTCGGGTGTCTGCGTTGCCAGAACCGGTTGATTCAAAAAAGATTGGCAATGGCCCGGGTTCGGGCAATCGGTGCATCGCAGAACCGCATCGGTAATCTGATCCACCGATATATGTCCAGCGATTGCAGATTCCTGCAGATCCACCCCCAGCTTGCCAGCCATACGGTCAACAAGACCAGCATGATGCCTAAGCGTTTCGCGATCGGGCATTGGCATTCCTTTCCGTTTCGCTTTGTCCGATCAGACTAGCAATACGAAACAGCCCAAGCCTTGACGCAGGTCAAAGTCCCAATTCCAGCTCGTCCAGATAAGCCCGTGTTGCATCCTGCACCCGTCGGAATCGATCACCGCCCAGCTTTTTTCCGCCATACCATCGAGTGACAATGACGATATGACCGCTCAGTTCGGCCCTTTCCAGCATGCGCAGAATCACCATTCCGGCACCGCTTTCCCCGTCATCCGCCTTGAGCGCACCAGTGGGCAGGATTGCGGCCCAGGTATTGTGCGTGGCCTTGGCATAGCTTTTGTCAGATTTCAGATCCTGCAGGACAGCAGCCACCTCGTCACGGGAACTGACCAAAGCGCCGGACACGGCATATTTCGATCCGCGGTCCGTCAAGACAACCCCCAACCGTTTCAGTCCCGTCATTGTGTCAGCCCAAGCTGCCGCGAGGTTTCCAAAACAATTTCGACGCGCTGAGCATTCGGTGGATGGGTGCCTAGAAAACGATCGCCTGGGTCAGGAATTCGGGCAAAATAGCGGGCTCCTAACAAGGGATTATAACCTGCCCGGTGCGTGATGATCGTTCCCAACCGGTCCGCTTCCAGTTCAAAGTCCTTGACATATATCTGGGCACCCACCTGCGCGCCCAGCTTCTGCGCCTGTTCAAGATCTGCGTCATTTGCCCCCGCTATGCGTGCAAGTTCGCCAAAAATCGCGGCACTTTCTCGTGAGTTTTCGGACTGGCGGGGAATATGGCGCAGGATGTGATGAGCAGATTCATGCCCCATCACAAAGGCCAGTTCATCGGCGTTTTCCACCGATTGAATCATCGCGCGGGTGAAGATTATGACTGGTTGATTGTCGTCATCCAAGGTTTGAAAAGCATTTGCTGGTGCGCGAGGGTTCAGATCAACCACGATCGAAAAATCGCAGTTGCTGACATTACTGCGCCGCTTGCACTCTGCGCGCGCCACATCCCCGACCCTTTGACTGATTTCGCGAAAGGTCAGCACATCGACCTGAAAATCAGTTGAAGGTTGTTGCCATTCCTCTACCGGCTGAACGCGTAACGAACCAGTGTCACAGGCCGAAAGAACCAGACCAAATATCAACAAGATCAGGCGACGCATACTATTTCCTTTGGTCCGGTCATGCCTTTTCGTCGAACATAGCCCGACACAAGGCGGTTCGCCACCGGACGATTTCCCAAGAACGGGTTGCATTGCAATGTTCCGCCCGGCAAGCTGGACACATGTTTTCGATTGAGCATGAATTCGACTCGACGGTCATAACCCTGGTGGACGAAGGCGAAAAGCCTTTGAACGAGGATGTGGTCATTAACAATTTTGCAGAATGCGTAACGCTGGAACAACTGGATCCGCGCACTGACCAGGTTCAGAAGATTACGCTTTCGCCCGAACAGGTTCGTGATCTGGCTGCGGCACTGGATCTGCCCGAAGGTGTTTACCAAATTCGCGAAACTCCCGATCAGGCCTGACACACAAAGACTTTCTCGCGCGATGTCTGGCCGCGCTTCAGGATCAGTGCGGACGGAGCAACCCCCAGCGCCACCGCCAGAATCTCCCGCGTGGCTTCATTTGCCCTGCCGTTTTCGGGCGGTGCAGTGATATATATTCTGATCGTTCCGTCCTGAACCAAAATCCTGTCTGCTGCGGCTTTCGGGGTAACCCTGACCGCAATCTCAGCATTCGGTGCTACACGGTCGCTCAGGTCTGGAAGATTTCTTAGTTTCGGTTTTCCCATTGGCACCTTCTGTTAACAAAGACCCTTGCACGGTTGGGCGGGGAATGAAATTGATCCAACTGGTCCAGCCGATTGCACTTGAAACTCGCCAGACGTTCAACCAGATACAGACAGCCTATGTAAAGGAAGTTAACATATGTCCTTGAAGAATCCGGCCGCTTTTGAGTTTCTGCAGACCCGTCGGTCGCGCCCAGCCAAAACGTTGATTGAACCGGCCCCCGACCGTGAGCAGCTGATGCCCCTGCTGACCGCAGCAGCCCGCAGCCCGGATCACGGAAAACTGGAACCTTGGCGGTTCATCGTGCTTGAAAAAGGCGCAATGGGGCGCCTGTCGGGGCTAACGCAGGAATGCGGTGAGGCGCTTGGCAAATCCCCTCAAGACATTGAAAAAGCGCGCGGACAGTTTGATTTAGGCCATCTCGCCGTCGCTGTGATCGAGGTTCAGAAGCCTTCGGAAAAGATTCCAGCCATCGAGCAGACCTATTCAGCTGGGGCTGTTTGCCTTGCTTTGCTGAACGCTGCTTTGACCGCAGGATGGGGCGCGAATTGGTTGTCTGGCTGGCAAACCCACGATCCAGAATTCTGTCGCAAGGCGTTTGGATTGCGGGATAACGAGAGTGTTGCCGGTTTGATCCATATCGCGACCGAGGGCTCGACCCCGCCCGACCGCCCTCGCCCGGATGTTGATGCCCTGACCGAATGGGTCACAGAATGATCATCCTCAACGCCTTTTTTTCAGCGCTTGGTCAGATCGGAGACCCGAAATTCCGCGGGGTCCTGCTTCGGGGCATTGGTCTGACCATTCTTATGCTGATCGCAGCCTGCGCCGGTGCAATTTGGCTGATCAACCGGCTGTCAGGGGACGAGATATCGCTGCCATTCATTGGTGCAGTTCCCTGGCTGAATGACGTCCTCAGCTATTCCGGCATTTTCCTGGTGCTGATCCTGCCAGTGTTTCTGATGATTCCCGTCGCCTCAGCCATCACGTCTGTGTTTCTGGACGATGTCGCGCAAGCTGTAGAGGACAGGCATTATCCGAGCCTGCCCACGGTTCCACGCATTCCGATAGGCGATGCGATCACTGACGCGCTTGGCTTTATGGGCGTGTTGATCCTGGCCAACCTTCTGGCGCTGATCCTTTATGCGATCTTCACGCCACTGGCCCCGTTTATCTTTTGGGCGATGAACGGATTTCTGCTGGGGCGTGAGTATTTTACGCTGGCAGCCATGCGCCGTATCGGGCGTGAGGGCGCGCGAAAACTGCGAGCACAACATTCGTCAACAATTTGGCTTGCGGGCACGTTGATGGCCATCCCACTGTCTATTCCGCTGGTGAACCTTGTGATCCCGATTATTGGAGCTGCTACATTCACGCATATCTTTCATAAGCTGTCAGGGCCAACGCCCTGAAGCTTAGTTTCGCGGTTCCATTTGATTTAGCCAATCGAAATCCCGTACCGAAATCACGCCCGAAATAATGATCCCTGCAATGATAGCCCAGAGCACGACCGACACCCCGGTGGTGATCCATAACTTTTTCTTCATGTGATGCACTTCCGGGGCCCCTGAATGGGTGCCGGGAACGACCTCGCCCAAATCACCCTGGGTCTTGATGCGGATCGGCAGAATCACCAAAAGCGTCATGAACCAGATGACGGCAAACAGAACCAGTCCTGCAGTGATCGTCATGTGTACACCTCCGGTGTTTATACTTGTTCCAACTCGACCAGACAGCCGTTGAAATCTTTGGGATGCAGGAAAAGAACCGGTTTCCCGTGCGCCCCGATCTTGGGTTCACCGCTACCCAGCACCCGGGCGCCGGTTTCTTTCAGATGATCCCGCGCGGCAATGATGTCCTCGACCTCATAGCAAACGTGATGGATTCCACCGGCGGGGTTCTTCTCTAGAAAACCGTTGATTGGGCTGTCATCGCCCATCGGATACAGTAATTCGATCTTGGTGTTGGGCAATTCGATGAACACAACGGTCACGCCATGATCGGGCTCATCCTGCGGCGCGCCAACCTTGGCACCTAAAGCGCTGCGGTACTGTTCAGACGCCGCCTCAAGATCAGGGACGGCAATGGCAACGTGGTTTAAGCGGCCAATCATGGAACTCTCCTACCTTCTGCGTTGCAGCGGTTATGGGGACAGATCAAGCAAAGAACAAGTGCGCCAAATTGCCGTTAACCCCGTGTTAGCCAGAAGTTCCTAGCGTGAAGCATCTGCTGAATAGGAGTTCTGCCATGGACGATTCGAGCCCCTTCGCCTCACCCGCGCAGCCGACGGCCACGCGGCCGCTGCTGGGACAAACCATTTTGGTTGTGGAAGACAGCCGCTATGCCTGCGATGCCATCCGCCTGATGTGTTTGCATTCAGGCGCGCGGATCAGGCGGGCCGATTGCCTGAAGTCCGCCCGGCGCCATCTTCAGATCTATCGACCTTCGGTGATCTTGGTGGATATGGGGCTGCCAGATGGCTCTGGCGCTGATCTGATTGCCGAACTGGCCATGACTACGCCCCGGATCGGAGCGATCCTGGGCATGTCAGGCGACGACAATTCAGAAACCCTTGCGACAGAGGTTGGCGCGGACGGGTTTCTTGCCAAACCGCTTAACTCACTGTCCTATTTCCAATCGTCTATTCTGAATTGTCTACCGGAAGACCGCCGCCCCTGCACGCTCCACGCCGTTCGGGATGAGGTGATATGCCCCGATCCTATGGCCTATCAGGACGACATGGCACATATCGCAGATGTTCTGGCCGGACCGAATGACCATCGGTCACTGGACTATGCGGCCCAATTCCTGCGCGGCGTTGCCCGTGATGCGGAAGATACGGTTCTGGCCGAAGCCGCCCAGCAGTTGGCAGCCTCACGCGCCGCAGGTATGCCCATCACCGCTCTGACAGCCCAAGTTGCGGGAATAGTGCAGGCCCGTCTGGAACAGCGCGAGGCTATCTGAAGTGACAACCGCATATCTAATTACCGCATCGCTCCTTTGTCTGTGGGCATACAGACAGACACGCGTCAGCGCGCGTGACATTCGGAACAGCCGCGAGAGGAAAAAGGACCATTTCCTGTAAACCCGCTAACAGCGAATTGGGAATGGGTTGAAAACAGAAAAAACCGCCACAGGCGACTGTGGCGGGTTTTCTATCAGTCCTGAGGGATAATCCGCAGGCCCAACTCCATCAGCTGGTCCGAGGCCGGGTCGGACGGTGCCTGCATCATCAGATCCTCGGCGCGCTGGTTCATCGGGAACATCATGACCTCGCGGATATTGGCTTCATCGGCCAAAAGCATCACGATCCGGTCGATACCAGCTGCACAGCCACCGTGCGGCGGGGCGCCATAGTGGAAGGCGTTGAACAGCGCGCCAAAGCGGGATTTCACCTCATCCGCGCCATAGCCAGCCAGCTCAAAGGCCTTCAGCATGATCTCGGGCTTGTGGTTCCGGATCGCGCCCGAGACCAGCTCGTATCCGTTACAGGCCAAGTCATATTGATAACCGCGCACGTCCAGAGGATTGCCGTTCAGCGCCTCCATCCCGCCCTGCGGCATCGAGAAGGGGTTGTGTTCAAAGTCGATCGCACCGGTTTCTTCGTCTTGCTCATAGATCGGGAAATCGACGATCCAGGCAAAGGCAAAGCGGTCTTTCTCGGTCAGGTTCAGTTCATCACCGATCACATCGCGCGCCCTGCCGGCCACCTTTTCAAAGGCTTTCGGTTTGCCGCCAAGGAAGAACGCAGCGTCTCCGACGCCCAGACCCAACTGCTGGCGGATCGCCTCGGTCCGTTCAGGGCCAATGTTTTTGGCCAGTGGACCGGCGGCCTCCATCCCTTCGCCCTGATCGCGCCAGAAGATATAGCCCATACCGGGCAGACCCTCTTTCTGGGCAAAGGCGTTCATGCGGTCGCAGAACTTGCGGCTGCCACCCGTCGGCGCAGGGATAGCGCGGATTTCGGTGCCATCCTGCTCCAACAGCTTCGCGAAAATCGCGAACCCAGACCCGCGGAAGTGGTCGGAGACCACTTGCATTTTAATAGGATTCCGCAGGTCGGGCTTGTCGCTGCCATACCACAAGGCCGCGTCCTTGTAGGAAATCTGCGGCCAGTCCTGATCGACTTTACGGCCGCCGCCGAACTCTTCGAACACGCCGGTCAGAACGGGCTGAATCGTGTCGAATACGTCCTGCTGCTCGACAAACGACATCTCAAGGTCAAGCTGGTAGAAATCGGTGGGTGAGCGGTCGGCGCGCGGGTCTTCGTCCCGGAAGCAGGGCGCGATCTGGAAATACTTGTCAAAGCCCGACACCATGATCAGCTGTTTGAACTGCTGTGGGGCCTGCGGCAGCGCGTAGAACTTGCCCGGGTGAAGACGTGACGGAACGAGGAAATCGCGCGCGCCTTCGGGCGAGGACGCCGTGATGATTGGCGTCTGATACTCGCGGAAGCCCTGATCCCACATCCGGCGGCGCATCGAGGCAACAACGTCCGAGCGCAAGGTCATATTCTGCTGCATCACTTCGCGGCGCAGGTCCAGATAGCGATAGCGCAGGCGCGTTTCCTCAGGGTATTCCTGATCGCCGAACACCATCAGCGGCAGCTCGTCAGCGGCGCCCAGTACTTCCAACTCGCGCACGTAAACTTCGATCTCGCCCGTGGGCAATTTCGCGTTCACCAGATCAGCGGCGCGCGCTTTGACTGTGCCATCGATACGGATACACCATTCCGAGCGGACTTTTTCCAGTTCGGCGAATGCCGCGCTGTCGCCGTCGCACAAAACCTGTGTGACGCCGAAATGATCGCGAAGGTCGATGAATAGAACGCCGCCGTGATCTCGGACCCGATGCACCCAGCCAGACAGGCGAACGGTTTCACCGACATTGGCGGCGGTCAGAGCGGCGCAGGTGTGGCTGCGATAGGCGTGCATGGATCATATCCCTTCGGGCGCAGAATTGGTCGGGCCGATACACCGCGTCAGACTGGGAAAGTCAAGGCAAGTCGCACCGTCAAAACGGCCTTTGCACGTTGCCTGAGTAGAAATAGATGCCCAGACCCACCGCAAAGATGATGTTCCCCGCGATGGCATGCAGCAGAACCGCATAGAAAAACGATCCGCGTTTGCGATAGGCCCAGGTAAACAGCAACCCTCCGGCAAATGTCATCAGAGCTACGATCCAGCTCCAATACATCAAATGCGCAAGCGAGAAGAGCGATGCATTCAGCAGATAAGCTGTGCGTCCATTGGGCAGGATTGCGTGGTAGCGACGAAAGAACAGCGACCGGAACAGCAGCTCTTGCGGCAGGGCGGAAACGAATGGGTAAAACACCCAAATCATCGCCAGCAGCTCGGGTTGGTTGTGCAACAGGAAAAAGGCAGCTTCGGGACGGGTCAGTCGTACTAGCGCAACACAAAACAGGGTCATTCCCACAGCAAAGCCGGCGACTTCCGGCCAGGACCAGTTGCGCCAGTTATATCTCAATTCCGCCCAGGCAAATCCGTGCGTGAAATGCAACAACACGATCCCGATGGCCGTAAAAGTAAACAGCGATGGAAACATCCAGTTTGGCGGGAAAAGTACGGCGATCAGCACAGGTATGGCGACGAAGAACAAACCGAATTCCAGTCGCAACCAACGGGAAGGTGCTGCGGCTTCAGCCCAATCGGTTTGCCTGTTCACAGTACCGCCAATTCTGCCCAGATCAGGCCTCGCAAGGAATTGCCCATCCAGAACCTTTCCGCGCTTTGCAGGTCGGTCATGGTCAGCACCGCCTCGCTGACTTTATTATTTTCCAGCAAGTCTTCGCGCAAGATCCCGGGAAGCAAGCCGGAGGACAAGGGCGGCGTCAGGCAACGACCATCGGGCATGTCCAGAAAGATGTTAGTGATGGTGCCCTCGCACACTTCGTCACGCTCATTCAGAAACAGCCACTCATCTACGCCCTCTGGCAGTGCCACCCGGGCCCGGTCATAAACATCGCGCTGCGTCGTCTTGTGCTGCAACCAGATATCAGAGGCAGCAAGCCTCGTATTGGAAACTGCGACCCGCCAGACGGACGGGTTATCCGCCAGTGCACCGGTTGTCACGCCAAACCCGCCACTGATGTCCATCGTCAATCGACAGCGCAATGAGGTTGAACCCGCAACTTGGTCGAGCGTTGCAATCGCGCGCCCTGCATCGAAAGGAAGCCCCAATGCCCGTGCCGAACGCTCCATCCGGGCTAGGTGTTTTCCAACACGCACAAACCCGCTCTCTGGCCGGAATGCCAGCGTTTCGATCAGACGGAAGTCAGGGTCAGCTGGTGGGCGAAACGTGCCTTCCATAGCGCTTCCTCATATTCGGATGGGGCTGTGCTGTCCCAGACAACGCCCCCACCCACATTCAGCGTGGCCTTGTTGCCCTCGACCATCAGCGTGCGAATAGCCACGTTGAACTCGGATCGCCCGTCTGGCGCGGCCCAACCGATAGCACCACAATAGATATCGCGTGGCCAGGGTTCGAGATCGGTCAAAATCTCCATCGCGCGAATTTTGGGCGCGCCTGTGATCGAGCCGCAGGGAAACAACGCGTTTAGGATATCGGAAAGTTCTGCCCCAAGATGCAGCTGTGCCTGCACCAGCGAGATCATCTGATGCACGGTTGCATATGTTTCGACCTTGAATAGCTCGGGTACCTTTACGGACCCCGGCAGCGCAACCCGGCTGATGTCATTGCGCAGAAGGTCAACGATCATGAGGTTTTCAGCGCGGTTCTTCTCGTCTCTCGACAAGAAATCGCGGCGGCGCGCGTCCTCGGCCATGTCTTCGCTGCGGGGTTGTGTGCCCTTCATCGGGCGGGTTTCGATCGTCCGATCTGCACCGGTGCGAAAGAACAACTCTGGCGAGCGGCTGAGCAAATCGGGCAAATCATCCTGCTGAACCAGCGCTCCGTGACCGACCGGCTGGCCCACAGCCAACGCCGCATAAAGCGCGGCGCTATCCCCTTGCAATGTCAGGTCAATGGGGAACGTCAGGTTGGCCTGATAGATATCCCCTGCCCCGATCGCATCGTGGACCAGCTGAAAGGCGCTTGCATATCTTGCCTCGTCCCAGCGCGGTGTGAATTCGGCAACACCGCCTAGGGGTGCGGGCAGATCGCACTGGCCTGGCGCATCATAGGCACCGAAACACAGCAGTGGCAGGCGGCGGTCAGTAGGCATCCGGTCCAACAGGCGGGGTTCCAACGCATATCCAAGCTCATAGCTTGCATAACCGGCCAGCCAGGCCCCATCCGCGCGTGCCTCATCCAGCGCCGCCAAAGCCTGTGGCACGTCTTCCGCTTTGTCTGCGCGGATCACCCGGTCTGGCCGTTCGAAATAAGTTCCCGATCCGGCCGGCCCCTGATCAAAACGAATACGCACGTGCATCCTCATTTGTCGTGCTGCGCGGTATAGACAATACGGCGGTAAGGGAAAGAGGGGAAAGCAGCAATTTCGCCCCTGTTTCCGATACCTCTTGAACCTTTTGGCGCGGTCCCTATAACGCAGAACAATTTGGGCACGCGGGCGGTGCCCTGACTCGCAGTTAACCGAAGGAAACAGGCTATGCCGAGAAGAACCGACATCCAGTCGATCATGATCATCGGGGCGGGCCCCATTGTCATCGGTCAGGCCTGCGAATTCGACTATTCAGGCGCACAGGCCTGTAAAGCCCTGCGCGAAGAAGGATACCGGGTCATTCTGGTAAACTCAAACCCAGCTACAATCATGACCGATCCCGGTCTGGCCGATGCCACTTATATCGAGCCGATCACGCCCGAAGTTGTCGCCAAGATCATCGAGAAAGAACGCCCCGACGCCTTGTTGCCCACAATGGGTGGGCAGACCGGACTGAACACCTCACTTGCACTGGAAGAGATGGGCGTACTGGACGAGTTCGGTGTCGAGATGATCGGTGCGACCCGCGACGCCATCGAAATGGCCGAAGACCGCAAACTATTCCGCGAAGCGATGGATCGGCTGGGCATCGAAAACCCCAAGGCCACCATAATTACCGCCCCCAAGCGCGACGACGGCTCCACCGATCTTGATGCTGGCGTCCAGATTGCCTTGGGCGATCTGGAAGACATCGGCCTGCCTGCCATCATTCGCCCCGCCTTTACCATGGGCGGCACCGGCGGCGGTGTGGCTTATAACCGCGAGGATTATATTCACTTCTGCCGCTCGGGCATGGATGCCTCGCCGGTAAACCAAATCCTCGTCGATGAGAGCCTGCTAGGTTGGAAAGAGTATGAGATGGAGGTTGTACGCGACACGGCCGACAACGCCATCATCGTCTGTTCCATTGAGAATATCGATCCGATGGGTGTGCATACCGGCGACTCGATCACCGTAGCCCCTGCCCTGACACTGACCGACAAAGAATACCAGATCATGCGCAACGGCTCCATCGCCGTTCTGCGCGAGATTGGGGTCGAGACTGGAGGTTCGAACGTACAATGGGCGATCAACCCCGAAGACGGCCGAATGGTCGTGATCGAGATGAACCCCCGCGTGTCGCGTTCGTCCGCGCTGGCGTCCAAGGCGACCGGGTTCCCGATTGCGAAGATCGCGGCCAAGCTGGCTGTTGGCTATACGCTGGACGAGCTGGACAATGACATCACCAAGGTCACGCCCGCCTCCTTCGAGCCAACCATCGACTATGTCGTGACAAAAATTCCGAAATTTGCGTTCGAAAAGTTCCCCGGCTCTGAACCTTACCTGACCACGGCGATGAAATCGGTGGGTGAGGCCATGTCCATTGGCCGCACGATCCACGAATCGATGCAAAAGGCGCTGGCCTCGATGGAATCCGGCCTGACTGGCTTTGATGAAGTAGAAATCCCCGGCCTGAACGTTGGTGTCTGGGACGAGGTCAGTGACAAAGTCGCGGTGATCAAAGCGATCAGCAAGCAAACCCCCGACCGTCTGCGCACCATCGCGCAGGCCATGCGTCACGGTTTGACCGATGATGAGATATTTGGGGTCACCAAATTTGACCCTTGGTTCCTGGCCCGCATCCGCGAGATCATCGAGGCCGAGCGTCAGTTGCGCAAAGACGGCCTGCCGGTGACCGAAGAAGGCATCCGCAGGCTGAAAATGCTGGGTTTCACCGATGCGCGGTTGGGCAACCTGACAGGCCGTGACGAAGGCAATGTACGCCGCGCCCGCCGCAATCTGGGTGTTAACGCAGTATTCAAGCGCATCGACACTTGCGCTGCCGAGTTTGAGGCGCAGACGCCCTATATGTACTCGACCTACGAAGCCCCTATGATGGGTGATGTTGAGTGCGAGGCGCGCCCGAGTGACCGCAAGAAAGTTGTTATCCTGGGCGGCGGCCCCAACCGGATCGGTCAGGGGATCGAATTCGATTATTGCTGTTGTCACGCCTGCTTCGCACTGACCGATGCGGGCTATGAGACCATCATGATCAACTGTAACCCCGAAACGGTTTCAACCGATTATGACACCTCGGACCGGTTGTACTTTGAACCGCTGACATTCGAACACGTCATGGAAATCCTGACGAAAGAACAGGAAAACGGCACTCTACACGGTGTGATCGTTCAGTTCGGCGGGCAGACCCCGTTGAAACTGGCCAATGCGCTGGAAGAAGAAGGCATTCCGATCCTCGGCACCACGCCCGACGCCATCGACCTGGCCGAAGACCGCGAGCGGTTCCAGGCGCTTGTCAATGATCTGGGCCTGAAACAGCCCAATAACGGCATCGCATCGACCGACGAGCAAGCGCTGAAAATCGCCGAGGATATCGGCTTTCCGCTGGTGATCCGTCCCTCCTATGTTCTGGGTGGCCGCGCGATGGAAATCGTGCGCGATATGGACCAGCTGCGGCGCTATATCAACGAGGCCGTGGTGGTCTCGGGCGACAGCCCTGTGCTGCTAGACAGCTATCTGGCGGGCGCGGTTGAACTGGATGTCGACGCGCTGTGCGACGGCACGGATGTTCATGTCGCAGGCATCATGCAGCATATCGAAGAGGCCGGCGTGCACTCGGGCGATAGCGCCTGTTCGCTGCCACCTTACTCGCTGTCGAAAGAAGTGATTGGCCGGGTCAAAGAGCAGACCTTCAAGCTGGCCAAGGCGCTGAACGTTGTCGGCTTGATGAACATTCAATTCGCGATCAAGGATGATGATATCTACCTGATCGAGGTCAACCCGCGCGCCTCGCGTACCGTGCCCTTCGTGGCCAAAGCGACGGACAGCGCCATCGCCTCGATCGCCGCGCGCGTGATGGCGGGCGAAAAGCTGGCGGACTTCCCGCTGCGCCCTGCATACAAAACCGTGGACGATACCAAGATCGCCGACCAGATGACGCTGGCCGATCCGGATATGCCGTGGTTCTCGGTGAAAGAGGCGGTGCTGCCCTTCGCCCGGTTCCCCGGCGTCGACACTATTCTGGGGCCTGAGATGCGCTCGACCGGAGAAGTCATGGGCTGGGACCGCGACTTTCCCCGCGCCTTCCTCAAAGCACAGATGGGTGCGGGCATGGTGCTGCCATCCTCGGGACGTGCGTTTATTTCGATCAAGGATGCCGACAAGACGCCTGCCATGCTTGAGGCTGCACAGGTTCTGGCCGCGCAGGGCTTTGCCCTTGTCGCCACCCGCGGAACGCAAAGCTGGCTGGCCGAGCACGGTATTGCCTGTGATCTGGTCAACAAGGTCTATGAGGGCCGTCCTGACGTGGCTGACATGCTTAAAGATGGTCAGGTACAGTTGGTGATGAATACCACCGAAGGTGCACAGGCGGTCGAGGACAGCAAGGCCATCCGGTCCATCGCGCTCTATGACAAGATCCCATATTTCACCACCGCCGCCGCCAGCCACGCTGCCGCGTTGGCGATAAAGGCGCAGGCCGAAGGTGATGTCGAGGTCAGGTCCCTGCAAGGCTGACCTTCCCCCCACTACACCAGAATAAAGCAAAACCCCCGGTCCATGACCGGGGGTTTTTCATTTAGACAACCGGCTGCGGTGGTTTCTTGCGCCGTTCCTCCGGCAGGAAGAACACCATGTAGAACACGGGGGCCGCCACCATGGTAAGGACCGTGGCAAAGGCCAGACCTCCCATGATGGTCACCGCCATCGACCTGAAGAACGCATCCGTCAACAACGGAGCCATACCCAAAATCGTCGTGATTGCGGCCAGCATCACCGGGCGCAAACGCGAGACCGAAGCCTCTATGATCGATTCACGCAGCCCCTGCCCGGTTGCACGTACCAAATCGATCTCTTCGACCAAAACGATACCATTCTTGATCAGCATCCCCGATAGGCTAAGCAGTCCCAGTAGCGCCGTAAATGTGAACGGCAGACCCGTGCCCAGCAGACCGATCACCACTCCGTTTACCGACATCGGTACCAACAGCCAGATAATGATCGGCTGACGAATGGCGTTGAATATCAGCACCGAAATCAGAACCATGATCAACAGGCTCAACGGCAACTGACGACCCAGGCTTTTATTTGCATCGCCAGCATTCTCGAACTCTCCACCCCATTCCAGTCGATAGCCCGCTGGCAGCTCCATGCTTTCAATAGCTGTGCGGACTTCGGAATGAACCTGCGCAGCTGTCAAATTCGGCGGGATGTCGGCCCCTACCGTAATGGTCAGCACACGATCCCGGCGGTGAACCAGCGTATTGAGTGCCTTATATTCGAACCTGTCGACCATCTGCTCAATCGGTACGAATTTCTGCGACTGGTCCGAGAATACAACCTGATCCACGATCGAATAATCCCCGTCCACCGGGCGGCGCAAGATGATCGGAATCAGGCGGTCGCGCTCGCGGAACACGCCACCGGTGATCCCATCGGTCGAGAATTGCAGAGTCGCCGCGATATCTTCGCGCGACACCCCTGCGGTCTGCGCCCGTTCGGTCGCATAAATTGGCTGGACAGCCAGCCCTTGTTCGCGCCAGTCGTGATAGACGTTCAGCGCATTTGGCGAGGCCGCGCGCATCGTCTGCACAGCCTCATTCGCAAGTTGCCGAAGCACCGCCGGATCGCTTCCCGAGAAACGGGCCTGAATTGGATCACCGCCGCCAGGACCAAAGACCAGCCGCTTGGTGCGGAACTTGCCTTCGGGGAACTGCGCCGAGCCAAACGCCTCGAGATCCGCCCGCAAAGCCGGAATGTCATCCAATGTTTCCGTCCGGATGATCATGTGACCGTAGCTGGGGTTCGGTTTTTCCGAAGAGTAGGTCAACAAAAAACGAGTTGCTCCTTGCCCAACAAATGTCGTGACAGATACCACATCGTCCCGATCCGCCAGCCAGTTTTCGAAAACAGCCATATCCTCGGCGGTGCGCGCAATGGGTGTGCCCTGCGGCAGGTTGTAATGCACGAAAAACAGCGGCGTATTCGAGTCTGGAAAGAACTGTTGTTTGACCAAACCAAATCCTGCGAAACAGACCACGGTAATGCCCACCAGCATTGCAATCACCATCCAACGGAACCGCAGCGCCCAGTTTAGGATCGCGCCATAAACACGGAACATGATCCCGCCATAGGCATCAATTTCACCTTCTTTGCCCTGCTTGAAGAAATAGTGCCCAAGCATCGGAGTCACCGTCAGCGCCAGGGTCCAGCTCAGCAGCAGCGATATCCCGATAACAGCAAATAGCGAAAACAAGAACTCGCCCGTCGCATCAGGGCTAAGACCAATCCCGGCAAAAGCCATGATGCCAATCACCGTTGCTCCCAACAGCGGAATTTGCGTTTTGGCCGCAGCCTCATCCGCCGCATCACGCGAATTCTTGCCGCGCAGCATTGCAATCTGCATTCCTTCGGCCACCACAATGGCGTTGTCCACCAACATACCCATCGCGATGATCAAAGCGCCCAACGAAATTCGTTCCATCTCGATCGAGAACAATGCCATGAACAACAACGTGCCAACCACGGTCAGCAACAGAGTTGTTCCCACAACCACAGCCGCGCGCCAACCCATGAACAGGGCCAAAACCGCAACAACAATAGAGACCGACAGCGCGAGGTTCACCAGAAAGTCGTTCGATGCCTGCTCAACAACGACGTGCTGCTGGTAAATCGGCAGGATCTCGACACCATAGGGGATCTGAGAATCCAACTCGGCAAATTTCGCGTCAGCACGCTTGCCGACCTCAACGATATTATCAGTCGAAAGCCCAGCGATACCCAGAGTGAAAGCTTCGGTCCCGTTGAACCGGATGATGACATTAGGATCGGTTAGGCGACCACGATGTACATTCGACATATCGAACAGGTTGATAACCTGGCCCTGCGATCCAACAGAAAGGCCAGCAATGGCGGAAACCGTATCGGATCCTTCGGCGGTTAATATCGCGGTCCGGCCATCTTCTGATCGCAATGACCCCGACGAGTTTACCGAGTCCGCATTTGTAATCGCGTCGGTAAGCGCCTGCAGAGGCACGTTTTGGTTCACCGAAATAGACAGGTCGGGTTCGATAAAGATCGCCTCTTGCGGCAGGCCCATCACCTCGACATCCGCGACACCGTCAACCGTCAGTAGTTCGCGCCGAAGAAATGTGGAAAGCTCATGTTTTTCAGCGTCCGAGAAGCCCTCGGCCGTGACCGCATAAAACAAGCCAAACACATCGCCAAACCCGTCATTGACCAGCGGATCACCCACCCCGGATGGCAGCTCCCGTGAGGCGTCACGGACCTTGGCGCGCAATTTGGTCCAGATCTCCGGCAGCTCGGTCCCATCATAGGCTGAGTTAATCTCGACCTCGATCAGCGAAAAACCGGGCTGGTTCATTGATGTGATTGTCTTGACCTCGCCCATCTGCTGGATGGCGGATTCCAGTGGCTCTGAAACCTCCAGCGCCACTTGTTCAGCCGTTGCCCCCGGATATTGGGTAGCGATGACGGCGTTTTTGATTGTGAAGGCTGGATCTTCCAGACGGCCAAGCGACAGAAATCCCCAGATACCGCCGAACAAGGCGATCAGGATGACCAGCCATGTATAGATAGGGCGATCAATGGATGCGCGTGCGATGTTCATCAATCCGCCCCTTAGTTGGCAAGACCGGTAAAGCGGCGCACCACCTGACCGTCAATCAAAACGTCGCCGCCGGCGACAACGATTTCTTCCCCGTCACTTAGGCCGTCCAGTACGTTGACATCACCGGTTTCCGTGGGCTCGATGGTAACGGGGACGCGGCGCAGTGTCCCTTGGTCAGCCCCAGTCGGAGAAAACACCATTACGCCCAGCGCCCCTTCGACATCGGCCACAATGGCTGTAGGCGGAACAAAGATTCCCCGTTTCTGGTCCTTGACCCGAACGGTCACAGTAGCCGACGAACCAGGCAGAATTTGCAGCCCTTCAGGCGGTGTCAGGCCAAATTGGATGCGGAAGGTTTGACCGACGCTTGAAGATTCAGCATCGAATTCGCGGATCTGAAGCGGGAAGACTTCGTCGCTCACCGGAAATTTCGCGGTGATGGTGATGTCATCCTGCTGGCCCGACCGTTGAAACAAAATTTCGGGTACGTCGACCTCAATCCGAAGTTCGGACATATCATGGATACGCACGATCGGGGTACCTGCGGAAACAGTGGTAAAGGCCTCGACCGCCCGGCTGGACACCAGCGCGTTAAATGGTGCCGTCAATGTCGCCTGTTCCAGGTCGTAAAGCGCGTCACGCACAGCGATATCAGCCAGTTGCGCCGCAGTCTCAGAGTCGTCCACAGCCACTTGGCTGGCCGCAGTTCCCCGCAGCCGAGACAGGCGGGCCAGGGTCCGATCCGCCTGATCTTTCTGCAGAACGGCACGATCATAGCGGCGCTGGAACGGCTCACGATCCAGCTCGGCGATCAGCTCACCCTTGGGGATGACAAATCCTTCAGCCACTGGCATTTCAACAATCTGTCCAGCCACCTGAAAGGCCAGATCAACCGTTTGCCGCGCAGCGACGCGACCAAAGAACTGACGTGTGAACCCAGGCGTGGTTTCCTTTACCACCATCAGCTTTACCGGCTTGGCAGCTTCTTCAGCCATGATTGAGCTGGAGAGAAAGATCAGGGCCACGCCCAAAGCAGAGATCAGTTTCATTTCTTCAGTCCCTCGGGAATTCCAGTTTTCAGTATGTTTTCCCGGATCTTCCGGGCCAGTCTTGCGAATTCTGCGGTTTCATCTTTGTTCAGTCCGGACGCGCGCTGAAACAGGGCGCCCGCTTGGGCTACAAGCATCTGGCGTGTTTCTGTGCCTTTTTCGGTCAAAACCAAAAGCCATGCACGGCGATCCTCTGGATCGCGTTCGCGTCTCAGATAGCCCGCTTTTTCCAAGGCATCGGCGGTCGACGTGATTGTCGAAGGAACTGACAGCATGTCAGCCGCCAAAACGCCCATGCGCCTGGGCTGATCCAATTTGATCACCATATGGCATTCCTGATGGCTCAGCTCTATTTCGATGGCATCGAAGCTCTCCTCGAGCTTCCAATAGAGCGCATACACACCCATCATCGCCTGCATCTCGGGGCTTAAGCGATGCAACAGAGTGTTATGATCATGGGCCATGGGATGATTCCTTGCAGAATTTGACGCGTATATACTTCGAAAAACGAACTATTCAAGAACTGAAGCTCAATTTCCAACCAAGCTTAACATTCCCTCGGGTCAATCTCTCTTGAACAATACCAATCATAACGGCATTTTAGGTGAATCCAGAAATCCAGGACCCAACATGTATACGCCAGCAATCACCGGCTCGGGTGTTTTCACGCCAGATAATGTCATTACGAATGCCGAGCTCGTTTCGGCCTTCAATGCATATGCCGACAGGATGAACACCCAGAACGCAGAGGCGATTGCCGCTGGTGACGTTGAGCCGATGCAGCATTCGTCTGAAGAGTTCATTCTGAAGGCCTCCGGAATCGAGAACCGCTATGTGATGGACAAAGCGGGCGTTCTGGATCCCGACGTGATGCACCCGCTGTTTCGTCAGCGCTCTGACGATGAACCTGGCATCATGACCGAAATGGCCGTTGACGCCTGCAAGAAAGCGCTGGCACAGGCTGGGCGCAACGGGGACGATGTTGATCTGGTAATCTGCGCGGCTTCGAACCATGAACGGGCTTATCCTGCAATCGCGATCGAGATCCAGCAGGCGCTGGGATGCAAAGGGTTCGGATTCGATATGAACGTTGCCTGTTCTTCGGCCACGTTCGGCATTCAGGCGGCGGCGGATATGGTCAGGTCCGGTTCGGTCAAATGTGCGCTTGTGGTAAACCCCGAGATTTGCACGGGCCACCTGGAATGGCGTGACCGAGATTGCCACTTTATTTTTGGTGACGTGGCAACGGCCACCGTGATCGAACGGATCGAGGATGCGACCGGACCGCATTTCGAGATTTTGTCGACCAGCTGCGCCACGGATTTTTCCAACAACATCCGAAACAATAATGGCTTCCTGCGTCGCACTCGGCCAGAGGGATTGACCGACCGCCGCGACATGCAGTTCATGCAAAACGGCCGTAAAGTGTTCAAAGAGGTTCTTCCAATGGTCAGCAAACACATTGCCGATCACATGGACGCCGAAGGGATCAGCAACGCCGATCTCAAACGTCTTTGGCTGCATCAGGCGAACAAAACGATGAATGATTTCATCGGTAAAAAAGTCATGGGCCGCGAGCCCGCCCCCGGAGAGCAGCCAAACATCCTGCAAGACTATGCGAACACGTCCTCGGCAGGGTCGATCATCGCATTTTCGAAATACTCGGACGATTTCACCGATGGCGAGATCGGTCTTATCTGTTCCTTCGGAGCGGGGTATTCCGTGGGTTCGGTAATCGTGAAACGGCACGGTTAAGACAACACTCCGCGCAACTACAAATTCGTACAAGAAAACCGGGCTCATTCTACCCGGCTTGGTTGTTTGATCCTTGTTTCAGCACTGGCATCACCCCGTCCGGCGGCAAGCGGCAAAAGCCCCAGCATGCGAGCGTTCAGATCGGGTCAAGCTTGACCTAGCATGTCATGAGTATCGGTACGCACACCAAACTGGATCAAGACACGCAGCTTCCCTTGCCTCAGCTCACGCTTTCTTCTTCCAGGTGCAGCTTCATTTCGATCAGAACATGCTGCAGCAGGCTGGTTTCCTTCAACAGGCGTTTGGCCTCGTTCACCGTGATGATACCGTCTTCGATAGCAGACTGGTATTCGGTCATAAGCATGGCAAAGCGTTGGCTCAACGCGATGACATCCGAATTCACACCTCCGGTGCGAGGAGCGTCAGTGTTGCGGCCATCATATGACAGCGTAATGTTCTTGAGGTCGGCCAAAGCCGACGTCACATGCGGAAAGTTGGCCACCGCCTCAAGGCGTGCAACTGCATCAACCGGCATGAACCGATCAGCATGCTCTGCATTATCTGAATAATATCGGCCAAGCGTGGCTTTGGATTTACCCGTGATCTCGCACGCGGACTCAATTCCAACGTCCTTGACCAACGCTTCGGTGTGCTTTTTGAGATAGGCCCCGATATCTGCCATGTTTTTACCTTTGCTACCTGCCTTCCCCACTACATCTGCCATTGCGGGGGAAAGGGAAATGAAATTTCCCATACCTGAGTCATAATTGAAATGCGATATGTTGGCTATCCCTCAGATATGCGAGGGTTTTGTGAGTGAGTGGCGGCAATAATGCCGGTAGCGAGTGATAGCGGGGCACATATTAGCCCCGCTTCGTTTAGGCCGCTTATAGGCCGAAGGCGTCGCTGTTGTGAGTGCAGGGGCTCCATCCCCAAAGAGCGTGAGCTCATCCCCTAACTGGACAACGGCGGCGTCGCTCATTTCGCCACATGAGATGGCTTGCCCAGGCGGGGCTGGCGAATTAGACCCGAGCCATGGCAAAACTTTACTTCAACTACTCGACTATGAACGCGGGCAAATCGACCGTGTTGCTGCAGGCCTCGCATAATTATCGCGAGCGCGGCATGGATACTTACCTGATGACGGCTGCATTGGATGGACGCGCCGGTGCTGGGAAAATTGCCTCGCGGATTGGGATATCATCCGAGGCTGATACTTTTGACACCGATGATGATGTTTTCGCCATGATCGAAGCCCGTCTGGCGCAAGGCAAAATTGCATGTGTCTTTATCGACGAAGCCCAGTTCCTGACCGAAGATCAGGTCTGGCAACTGGCCCGCGCCGTAGATGACCTGAACGTGCCGGTGCTGGCCTACGGGTTGCGGGTCGATTTTCAGGGCCGGCTGTTTCCCGGATCGGCCGCCTTGCTGGCGCTGGCGGATGAGATGCGCGAGGTTCGCACGATCTGCGAATGCGGCCGCAAGGCAACAATGGTGATTCGTCAGGACGAGAATGGAAATCCCATCACCCAGGGTGCTCAGGTTCAAATTGGTGGCAACGAAACCTATGTCTCGCTGTGCCGCAGGCATTGGCGCGAGGCCGTGGGCACCTAAACCGGATTTGGCAGCGGACGCCCCTGAACAAAGGCCGCAACATTATCTAGCGCCATGTGCCCCATAGCGCTGCGGACCTCCTCAGTCGCGGTACCCAGGTGGGGCAACAGGGTCACGTTCTGCAAATCTATCAGAGCTTGCGGCACTGCGGGTTCGAATTCGTAGACATCCAGACCCGCACCCGCGATTTGCTTTTCTTGCAACGCCGAAATCAGGGCCGATTCATCCACTACCTCTCCCCGAGAAATATTGATCAGGATGGCAGCAGCGTTCATCGCCAGCAGCACCTGCGCATTGATCAGATGCCGGGTTTCGGCACCGCCCGGCACAGCCAGGATCAGGAAATCGACACCGGCAGCCAAAGCTTTGAGGTCTGAGACATAATCCGCCGGAAACTCTAGCTCCTTTGGGCTGCGCGATTGATAGGCGACGTGCATACCAAACCCATAGTGGCAACGTCGCGCGATGGCTTGCCCAATGCGCCCCATGCCCACAATGCCGACCCGTTTGCCGGTCACGTGATGGCCCAACATCTGTGTCGGGTGCCAGCCCTGCCAAAGGTTTGAACGTACCAGCCGTTCGCCTTCTCCGGCGCGGCGGGCCGTGGACAGCAGCAATGTCATGGCAATATCGGCCGTAGCGTCAGTGACAGCGCCAGGCGTATTGGTCACCGCGATTCCGGCCTGACGGGCCGCCTCCACATCTATGTGATTATACCCAACCCCAAAGTTTGCCAGCAGTTTGCACCGCGGTTCCGGCACCTCAGCAAAGATCTGGGCAGAAAACAGGTCGCCCAAGGTCGGCACCACCACATCGAATTCGGACAGCGCATGCCCCATTTCCTCGGGTGACATCGGCAAGGTTTCACTGCGCATCTCTGCGTCAAACTCTGCGCGTGCACGTGCTGTGACAGAGGCGGTCATCGGTCGGGCAATGAACACACGCATCAGTGCATCCGCCCACCGGTTGGAACCTTGCCATCCGGCCCGATCAGGACGATCTCACCAGTCTCATCGGGCAATCCCAAAACAAGCACTTCGGACATGAACTTGCCGATCTGGCGCGGAGGGAAATTTACCACCGCCATCACCTGCTTGCCCACCAATGAGGCGGGATCATAATGCGCAGTGATCTGGGCCGAAGTTTTCCGCTCGCCGATGTCTCGTCCAAAATCGATCCACATCTTGATCGCTGGCTTGCGCGCTTCTGGGAAGGGCTCGGCGCGGATAACCTCGCCGACGCGAATGTCGACCTTAAGAAAATCGTCGAATGTAATTTCACCCACGAGACAGCTCCTTGGACCGATCGGTTGCGGCTTTAACAGCGCGGTGCAGCAGGTCGGGAAAACCGAATTCGTCGTGCATCAGGACCTCAAGCGCGGCCTGCGTGGTTCCATTAGGCGAAGTGACATTGACGCGCAGTTGCGATGGGTCCTCGTCAGACGCCATGGCCAAGGCCCCTGCCCCGGCGACCGTGGACTTGGCCAGCCTCATCGCCAGATCATGTGGCAGGCCCTGAGCCTGACCCGCAGCAGCGAGCGTTTCTATAAGGTGGAATACATATGCAGGGCCGGACCCGCTCAGCCCGGTAACGGCATCAATCTGCGCCTCATCCTGCAATCTGACCGTCTCACCGACCGCAGATAGCAGGTTTTCGGCTAGGGCCAGATCCGCATCCGAAACAGCAGAATTTCCAATCAACGCTGTGATTCCCTGTCGGATCGCCGCCGGGGTGTTCGGCATGGCACGCACGATTGGTGTTTTCTGGCCCAACACCTCTTCGAATGTGGAGATTGAGGTGCCTGCCGCGACCGACACGAACAGGCTGCGCCCGCCGCCCAAGGCTGTAATTGCGGGCAGCGCATCGCCCATCATCTGCGGCTTTACCGCGACCAGCACAACTGCAGGCGCCTCGGGTAGCGGGGTATTGATGTTGACGCCCGACGATTTCAGCCAATCCGACGGGAAAGGGTCAATCACCCAGACTGACGAGGCAGGAAGGCCATGCTCTAACCACCCGGCAAGCATGGCCGATCCCATCTTGCCGCATCCCAAAAGCACCAGCCCCTGTTCGGCGACGCGTGACATGTCCATGATTGCCCCTCCGCTTATTTGGCTCGGGGCAAAGCTTTACGCGCGGCCGTAGGCCTCTGCAATGGCGACTTGCATCGCGTCTTCCGGGGTACGGTTGCCCCATGTGACCAGTTGGATCGCGGGATAATAACGCTCGGCGCTCAGGACCGCTGCAGTGATCATCGTATCAATCTGTTCCGGGCTGGCCATCTGACCACCCGCAAGAACCAGACCGTACCGGTAAACCATCAGCTTCTGATTGGCCCAGTATGTGAAGGCCCCTGCCCAGCACTGATCGTTCATCTTGTTCAGAAGTTCATAAAGCTCGGTCTCGCGCGCCTCAGGTGGCTCCATCTCGAACGAGCACACCATACGCAGCGTTTCGTCATAATTCGACCAGGCCAGCGTAATCGAGTAGGTGCGCCACTGTCCTTCGACAGCCATTGCGATCTGATCATCCCCGATCCGATCAAAGTCCCAATCGTGATGTTCGGCAAGATGTTCAACAATGTCGATCGGATGAAGGTCTTCGTCAAGAAACTGCTCGGAAAGGGCCATAATGCCACCTCACTAATTTCTAGCATTTCGGGGCTGGCAGCGCCCCAGCGCTAGTTGCCTGCTCTACAAGCCGGGCTTCCCCCATAGGCCTGTACTAAATATGGTGCGCTGTGGGTGGTGGCCTGACAACCCCCATTTTTGGGGATAACAGCAATAAGTTGTGGATAGCTGGCAACGGGGATCAAAATATTGGCATCAGATGCAGCTTTGTCTTGATTAATTCCCGCAAGACGGCATGATGCACAACACCGCACAACCCAGAACCGGATTGCGCGGCGTTTGTTTTTTTCGAAAATTTCGCGGTGGATTATTCGCCCAGCTTGGCTTCCAACGCTGCAATGCGCGCCTCGAGCGCTGTGTTTTCCTCGCGCGCTTTCTGAGCCATGGCACGGACAGCGTCGAATTCTTCGCGTGTGACGAAATCGCGATCGGCCAGCCAACGGTCGATCATCGACTTCATGGCGTTCTCCGCCTCGTCCTTTGCGCCTTGGGCAACACCCATGGCGTTGGTCATGAGTTGGGAAACATCATCCAGAATCTTGTTGCGGGTTTGCATGGTTATCCTCCGATTTGGCGGTTGGTCTCTATATGGGGAATGATTGGCGCAGGCTCAAGGTTGACTTAACCCTCAAAGCCCGGGCAATGAGACGCACATGCAGGCTGTTCTGAATTTCCCCGATCTGTCGCCCGAACTTTTCTCGATCTCGCTGTTCGGGATGGAGTTCGCACTTAGATGGTACGCCCTCGCCTATATCACCGGGATTGTGATTGCATGGCGCCTGGGGGTGATTGCCCTAAAGCGCCCCGCCCTGTGGCCCGACAAGGCGCCACCTATGCAACCCGCCCAGCTTGAGGATCTGATCACCTGGATCATTCTGGGCGTGATTCTGGGCGGGCGACTTGGGTTCGTGCTGTTTTATCAACCAGCCTATTACCTTTCGAACCCGATCGAAATTCTGATGGTCTGGCAGGGCGGCATGGCCTTCCACGGTGGATTGCTAGGCGTCGTCGTGGCCTCATATATCTATGCAAGACGCCACCAAATTTCGATTTTGCCGCTTGCTGATCTGATCGCACATACCGTGCCGCCTGGGCTGTTATTGGGTCGTGTCGCGAATTTCATCAACGCCGAACTGTGGGGAAGGCCCAGCGACCTGCCTTGGGCCTTTGTATTCCCCGGTGCCGCCGCCCAAAACTGCCCGGAGGTTATTGGTCTTTGCGCCCGCCACCCCTCTCAGCTTTACGAAGCCGCACTCGAAGGGTTGCTGCTGGGCGTCCTGCTGTTGTGGCTGGTCTATCGGCGCCGCGCTTTCCTACGGCCCGGTCTGGTCACAGGCGTGTTTATGGCGGGCTATGGCGCATCGCGTTTCATTGTCGAGTTTTTCCGGCAACCCGATGCACAGTTTGTTTCGGCCGGAAATCCGCTTGGACTTGCCTGGCAAATGGGCGGCTACGGCCTGACCATGGGCCAGTTACTGTCTTTGCCAATGATTGCCTTTGGCCTTTGGCTGGCATCACGCGCTAAGGCCAAGTGATGACCCTCGCCAACCTCTTACAGGCTCGTATCGCACAAGACGGCCCGATGAGTGTAGCCGACTATATGACCGAATGCCTTCTGCACCCGACGCTGGGATATTACACCACCCGCGACCCCCTTGGCCCGCAGGGCGATTTCATCACCGCCCCGGAAATCAGCCAGATGTTTGGCGAACTAATCGGGCTCGGCCTTGCGCATTGCTGGATTGACCAGGGGTGTCCGGGCCGTTTCACGCTAGCGGAGCTGGGTCCCGGGCGCGGAACGCTGATGGCTGACATGCTGCGTGCGACACAGGGCGTGGATGGCTTTCACGCGGCGGCAGATATTGTGCTGCTTGAGGCCTCACCAACCCTGCGCGCCATTCAGGCAAAGACGCTGGATGCCTATGCTCCACGCTGGATTACATCGGTCACCGATCTACCCGATTCCCCGCTTTTGCTGGTGGCAAACGAGTTCTTTGACGCTCTGCCCATTCGCCAATTCATCCGTGATGGCAGCGATTGGCGGGAACGTTTGATCGGGATGAAGGACGAATCACTGGCTTTTGGCCAGGGGCCGCGGTCGCCACAGATCGCTTTGAAGAACCGGCTTGAGGACACGCAGGATGGGGATCTGGTCGAGCTTTGCCCTTCGGCCATACCGATCATCACTGTGATCGCCGGACGGATCGCGACACACGGCGGGGCCGGACTGATCCTGGATTATGGCGACTGGCATTCGCTTGGGGATACGTTTCAAGCGCTGCATGCCCACAAGCCGATAGACCCTCTTTCCAGCCCCGGACAAGCTGATCTGACCGCCCATGTGGACTTCGAACCTCTGGCGAGCGCAGCGCGAGCTGCGGGCTGCGCCCATTCGCGCCTGACACCCCAAGGCGTTTTTCTGGAACGGCTGGGCATCACTGCGCGGGCGCAAGCATTGGCGAAACCACTCAGCGGGTCCAAGCTTGAGGCGTTGATAGCCGCACATCGCCGGTTGACGCACCCAGAGGAAATGGGAAACCTGTTCAAAGTACTGGGCCTGTACCCATCTTATGCCGCATTGCCACCGGGACTGGAATCATGACGCTGGAAATTCTGACTTCGGATCTCTTGTCATCCGTACGCCATGGTTTTTTCTGCCGCCGTGGCGGGGCCTCATCCGGGATCTTTGCAGGGCTCAACTGCGGTCATGGATCATCTGACCAGACCGAGGCTGTCGCGATAAACCGTAACCGCGTAGCGGATGCGATGGAGGTCGATCCCGGATCCCTTATCGGGGTGCATCAGGTGCATTCACCGACGGTCATAACTGTTGATGGTCCAATCGACGGGGAAAAGCCTAAAGCAGACGCGTTGGTTACGGCCTGTCCCGGGCTGGCGCTGACCATCCTCACGGCGGATTGCCAACCTGTTCTTTTTGCCGACACCCACGCAAAAGTGATAGGAGCTGCACATGCGGGTTGGCGCGGCGCGCTGGACGGTGTGCTTGAGGCCACGTTGGACTCCATGGAGGCGCTGGGAGCACGGCGCGAGAATACAGTGGCCGTCATAGGGCCCACAATCTCTCAAACTGCGTATGAGGTCGGGCCCGAGTTCCTAGAAGACTTTGCCGCTGAATCATCAGAAAACCTGCGATTCTTCGCAAATGGAACGGGTGATCGGATGCAATTTGACCTCCCGTCCTATGGGCTGCACCGGTTACGTCAGGCTGGTGTCGGGCATGCAGAGTGGATTCGTCATTGCACCTATTCGGACCCGAACAGATTCTATTCGTACCGCCGATCGGTTCATACAAAAGAAGCCGACTACGGCCGCCTGATTTCCGCCATCAAACTGTGACGCGTGCCCTGATTGTGGCGAAATCGCCGCTTTTTCGCCACATTTGTTGTGTCTATATGAGTCGCCAAAATTAGGTTTTATTGCCCTCTCTCAGATGGTTATCTGCATATTTCTGAATGTGAGCGCGGCTAGATTAAGAAAAGGAAACAACCAACTTTCTTTTGTCCCAGATTCAACCCGCGTCAGCCTTATGGCCGCCTCAATATGGCGACACGTTAGGCCCAGATTGGGTCGTTAGGCACTAAGCCTTGAACGAGTAGGACAACAGGATGAAACAAAGATCCCGCTTTCTCAGCGCTGTTCTAAAAGCGTCCAGAGAGCAAAAACTGGAGATGCCGTGGAAGCGGGTTTCCAGCCGTTCTGCCAGTGTGGCGCGCCGTTTGGCTTCGCGACGCTGACTAGACAGGCCTACCAAAGCCATTCTGCCGGCTTTGAGGGTCAATACACACAGCGGGGGTGCTCCGATCCGGTGTGTGGCGCTTCACAGACGCTTTCTGTGAATGTGTTTAGGAGTTTGTGTGCGTAGACAATTTTCGTCTGCGAGTTGTGAGTTTGTCTGGGGGGTCAATGTGTTGACCAAGAGTTTGCGAAATTCCATCGCACTGCGCGGCCGTTACAGCCGACGTCTCGAAGTCGCCATAGCATTCAAGACAAAGAAAACCGATCAGGCGGGCCTGTACGGGGGTTCAGCCTTCCTGAGCGGATGTTTGAGGGGACGGAATTAGTATGACTATTCCACATTCTTTGGCCCGCGCCGCCAGAAACGCCGTCGATACGTCGACAATGCTGCGCGAGATTCCAAGAAATACAACAAAACAAAAAGCGCAGCTGCGGCGCTATGAGGTCAGTTCATTGTTGAGCAATGGCGAGGTATCCCAAACCCGCCACATCGCGCCAGCACTGCCCATGTTCGAGGATGCGTTTTGTGCCTTTACGCGGGGTTCGCTTGTCGAAACCGAAAACGGGCCGATAGCGATCGAAGATCTTTTGCCTGGCGATACGGTTTTGACCCAGAATGGAACTTCGGAAACCGTGGTCTGGAAGGGCTCGGTGACTTTGATCCCCGGGCGCGAAGACTCGCGTGGTCGCACGCGCCCGCTGACACGCATCATGGCGGATACCTTCGGAATGCAAAAACCGATGTCAGGCGTGACTGTCGGTCCGGCTGCGCGCCTGTTGGGCACCCCAGCACATCTGCGGCACTTGTATGGCGGATCTCCTGTTTTGACGCCCGCGCACGAGTTCCAAGACGGGATGGGTGTCATCGAGATGCTACCGCCTACCCCAATCGAATTGTTTCACATCTGTCTGAAACGCCATTCGGTTATCAAGGTAGACGGATTACAGTTTGAATCATATCATCCAGGCGTAAATGCGGTTCGGATGATCAGCCATTCGCTTCGCTCAATCTATTTGAACTTGTTCGAGCATGTCGAATCGCTGAATGACTTTGGCCCGCTGCAGTTACCGCGTGCCGGAGATGGAGAGGTGGACGCAATCACTGCCTGAGTTTTAACCAGTACTGCAAAGTGGGGGCTTTATGCAGATTTTAATTAGTTGGGTGTTGTTTCTGGTTGTCACGGCGATTTTGCCACCGTGCACCAGCCGTCACAAAAGGATGCGCTTTACGCCGTCCGGTTCATTCGTTCTTCCAGGACGTCAAACGGTACACCGGGCTCGTCCTTAGCGCCGCGTATCACAAGTGAGGTTTTAACGCTGGCCACGTTTGGCGTGGTCAGCAACTCGCCTGTCAAAAACTGCTGAAAGCTGCTGAGATCAGGAGCGACGCATTTCAGAATAAAATCCACTTCGCCGTTCAGCATGTGGCATTCACGGACAAGTGGCCACTCGCGGCAGCGTTCCTCGAATGCGCTGAGTTCGGCTTCGGCTTGGCTTTCCAATCCGACGCTTGCAAAGACCTGAACCTCAAAACCCAGCTCACGCGCATTCACTTCCGCGTGGTATCCGCGGATAAGGCCCGAGTCCTCCAATGTGCGCACGCGCCGCAGGCACGGAGGCGCGGAAATTCCCACACGTTTCGCGAGCTCTACATTGGTCATGCGACCGTCTGCCTGCAATTCTGCCAGAATCTTGCGGTCAATCTCGTCCAGCCGTGTCGCGACCATAAAAAGCTCCTGAATTTTCGGTTGTTATATCAGCACCCAAGGGATGCGCAATAATGTTTCGCGTTTGCGCAATATTCTTTGGTTTTCCAGGTATTTTTCTAGCGCGAGTTGTGAAACGGATTCTCCGATACGGCACGAAGGGGCTTTAAGCGCCTCAAGGGGGTCGCTATATCCATTCGCCAAGGGGCCGCAGGCCCGTATCAGGCAGATCGAGTCGGGGGTATCATGGCCGAAACAAAACACACCAGGGTTCTGATAATCGGATCAGGACCTGCCGGTTATACTGCGGGCGTATATGCCAGCCGTGCGATGCTGGAACCGATACTGGTTCAGGGCATCGAACCGGGCGGGCAGCTGACGACCACCACCGAGGTCGAGAACTATCCCGGCTTTACCGAGGTTCAGGGTCCTGATCTGATGATCAAGATGCAGGAGCACGCCGCCGCGATGGGGTGCGAAATCATCGGCGACATTATCAGCGATCTGGATGTCTCGAAACGCCCGTTCACCGCCAAGGGCGACAGTGGCACCATCTACACTGCCGATGCGGTCATTCTGGCCACTGGCGCGCGGGCGAAATGGCTGGGATTGCCCTCGGAAGAGAAGTTCAAAGGCTTTGGCGTTTCCGCCTGCGCCACATGCGACGGGTTCTTCTATCGCGGGCAGGAGATCGTTGTAATCGGCGGCGGCAATACCGCCGTGGAAGAGGCGCTGTTTCTGACCAACTTTGCCAGCAAGGTCACCTTGATCCATCGCCGCGATGAATTGCGCGCCGAAAAGATCCTGCAGGATCGGCTGATGAAGAACGACAAGATCGAGCCCCTGTGGTTCCACGAACTGGACGAGGTCATCGGAACCGATGCGCCTTTGGGTGTCGAAGGCGTGCGCGTCAAGAATGTGAAAACCGGTGAGATTCGCGAAATCCCCTGTAAAGGTGTTTTCATCGCCATCGGCCACGCACCCGCGAATGAGCTGGTCAAGGACTCGCTGGAAACCCATATGGGCGGCTATGTGATCACCAAACCGGGCTCCACAGAAACCTCCATTCCAGGTGTCTTTGCTGCCGGAGACCTGACAGATCACATCTACCGTCAAGCCGTTACCAGCGCCGGGATGGGCTGTATGGCCGCGCTGGATGCTGAACGGTTCCTGGCCGAGCAGGATTAATCAGGTGATCGAATTCTCCGGCCCGATCTGGAGAATTCTGTTCCTCTCACAGATAGACGCCCCTTTGGCCCCAGCACGGGCGCCAGAGGGGCGTTTTCATTATGCGGGCCAATTCGCGCTTTATTCTTCGCTGAGCGCTGAGGGTGCCGAAGTAGCCATCAAGCGCTATGTCTGCCCATCCGATCCACCACGCATTCTTCAAAAATGCCGGATCACCGGCGCTCGGCTGGTAGATCTGCGGGGGCGCAGCGAAGCCTCGGTCGTGTGGCAGGATACCCACGAAAAAGAAGGCGCCTCACCCACCTGGCTATTTTCGGATGACGCCCGCGCCAAAGGCGCCGACGGCTTGCTATACAGCTCGCGATCCCGGCCAGAACTCAGTCATGCGGTTTTGTTTAGCACCTCGCCAGAGGTAGTGTGCCTGGATGGGGATCCGCATCCCTGGTTGCCGGGGCATAGAGGCTTCGCTTGACCCCCGCTCTGCGCCGTTACAGACTCTGAGATGCGAGCAAAACGAACACAGGTGAACCGAGTGAAAAGCGTACTATGGCAAGGCGGGTGGGCTACCCGGCTGAGGATCATGAGCGGCCTGATCCTGTTCATCTTTGCCTTCTTTCACTTCATCAATATCGGTCTGGGACTGTTTCATACTGATTATCTCCACGGAATGCAGAAAGGCCGCCATGTCATTACGCGCAACAACATCGGCAGCGCGATTCTATATCTGGCCTTGCTCGTGCATTTTGGGCTGGCGCTGTATTCGTTAGCTCAGCGCAGAACCATGCGAATGCCTTTCAGTCTGGGGCTGCAAGTGGTGCTTGGATTTGTGATTCCACTGCAACTGATCTCGCACCTTGTTCACACCCGATACGCACATGCAGTTTTCGGGGTTAATGATGAGATGGGTTATATCATCGCGCTAATGTGGCCCAGCTATGCAATCTGGACACAAAGCCTGCTTTTGCTGGTGGTCTGGGTCCACAGTTGCATCGGTCTTCACATGTGGCTGCGCCTGACATCCTGGTGGCAAAGGACGCTGCCTTATCTGATCGGGCTCGCCGTGTTCATTCCGTCTTTCGCTCTGGCAGGTCTTTTGACAGAGGGCCGACGCATCTGGGCTGATTTCGCCGACCCGTTTCTGAGCGATCAGTATATCGAACATTACAACTGGCCATCGCCCGAGGCTTTTCAGGCTCTGATGGCTGTGAGGCAAGATACACTGCTTGCATTCGGGCTGGCGGTTGGCGCTACATTGCTTGCGTTTCTGGTGCGCAAAATTTTGCGACGCCGGCATTCGGTGCGCATCAAATATGTGGAAGGCCCCGAAATTGTGGCCGAAAAAGGCATGACCCTGCTTGAGATTTCTCAGGCCAACGGCATTCCCCACACTGCGCTATGTGGTGGCAAGGGGCGCTGCACCACCTGTCGCGTTATTGTCGAAAATGGTGCAGATCAGCTCCCCGTCCCCAGTGAGATCGAGGCCCGCAGCTTGGCTGCCGTAAAAGCACCCGAAGGCGCACGCCTGGCCTGTCAGATCCGCCCGACCGAGCCAATCACGGCCTTTCGGATGTACAATCCCGGTAGCGGTCGCAATCGCGCCCATGCCAGTCAGGGGCAGGAACGTAAACTGGCGGTGCTGTTTCTGGACATGCGTGGGTTCACGGCACTGACCACCGGGCAGTTGCCCTATGACATTGTTTTCCTGCTCAACCGGTTCTTTGACGCCATCGTGCCAGCCATCACCTCGGATGGGGGTGTGGTCGACAAGTATATGGGTGACGGGCTGCTGGCAGTGTTTGAAACCGCCGATGCTGCAAGTTCAGCACGGGCCGGGATGAAAGCCGCAGCCAATGTCAGCCGCGCATTGCAACGGTTCAACGAGCAACTCGAAACCGAGGGCAGCCCGCTTATTCGCATTGGAATGGGATTACATCTGGGCGATCTGGTTCTGGGCGAAATCGGCGCCGTAGGCACTGCAAGCCGCACGATTATCGGCGACGCCGTGAATGTCGCCAGCCGATTGGAGGCCGAGACCAAGGGGTTGGGTGTCGAGCTTTTGGTTTCGGGCGATCTGCTGAAGGCAGCGGGGCATGAGAGTTGGCAGAACGATCTGCGCCCCTTCCAGTTGCGTGGGGTAACAAGGCCAATTTCTGCCCTGCCGGTCGAACGTGCGTCCGACCTCACCCCCAAGATTGCCGCCTGAGAACACACTCATTCAAACCGGTCTATTTGGCCTTGATCCAAGGGATTGTCGTCGGGTTTCGCGTCAAAATGTGGAAAATCCTTCCAATCCGGAGAAAAACCGCGCATATCGTCCTTTGTTTCATAAATCCATCTGGACTTCACTCGACCGCCGGGGCACATGCCCGGCAAACGCCCCTGAATCACTGGCCAATCCATCCTTCGACAAGAGAATTCCCATGACGATGTTAAGCAATCTGGCGCCGATCTCTGAACTTTATGTTTCGTACGAGTCCGCACAGAAACTGAAAGTAGAAGCTGCCGACCTGACAAGCTGGGACCTGAGCCCTCGTCAGATCTGTGATCTGGAACTGCTGATGAATGGCGGGTTCAACCCGCTGAAAGGGTTCCTAAGCGAGGCCGATTACGACAATGTCGTCGAAAACATGCGCCTGGCCGACGGCACCCTTTGGCCGATGCCAATCACGTTGGATGTCAGCGAAGACTTCGCTGAGGGCATCGAACTGGGTCAGGACATTGCACTACGCGACCAGGAAGGTGTCATTTTGGGCACCATGACTGTGACCGACCGCTGGACGCCGAACAAGGCACGCGAGGCGGAAAAGGTCTTTGGTGCAGATGACGATGCCCACCCGGCGGTCAACTACCTGCACAACACTGCCGGCAAGGTTTACTTGGGCGGCCCTGTTGTTGGTATCCAACAGCCCGTTCACTATGATTTCCGCGCTCGCCGCGACACACCGAACGAGCTGCGCGCCTATTTCCGCAAACTGGGCTGGCGCCGTATTGTTGCATTCCAAACCCGCAACCCGCTGCACCGCGCGCATCAGGAACTGACCTTCCGTGCCGCCAAAGAGGCGCAGGCCAACCTACTGATCCATCCGGTTGTTGGTATGACCAAGCCGGGCGACGTGGACCACTTTACCCGCGTGCGTTGCTATGAGGCTGTTCTGGACAAGTACCCGGCCTCGACAACTTCGATGTCACTGCTGAACCTGGCGATGCGTATGGCAGGCCCGCGCGAGGCGGTGTGGCACGGGTTGATCCGCGCCAACCACGGCTGCACGCATTTCATTGTCGGCCGTGACCACGCAGGCCCCGGCAAGAACTCAGCCGGCGAAGATTTCTATGGCCCCTACGACGCACAGGATTTGTTCCGCCAGTTCCAGGATGAAATCGGCGTCGAAATGGTCGATTTCAAACACATGGTCTTTGTGCAGGAACGCGCTCAATACGAACCGAATGACGAGATCGCAGACAAAGACAACGTCACAATCCTGAATATCTCGGGCACAGAACTGCGCCGCCGTCTGGCCGAAGGCCTGGAAATCCCCGAATGGTTCAGCTTCCCTGAGGTTGTGACCGAGCTGCGCAAGACCAAACCGCCGCGCAGTCAGCAGGGTTTTACCGTATTCTTCACCGGTTTCTCCGGCTCGGGCAAATCGACCATCGCCAACGCGCTTATGGTAAAGCTGATGGAGATGGGCGGTCGTCCGGTGACCCTGCTGGATGGAGACATTGTTCGTAAGAACCTGTCATCGGAACTGGGCTTTTCGAAAGAGCATCGTGACCTGAACATCCGCCGCATCGGCTATGTGGCCAGCGAGATCACCAAGAACGGCGGCATCGCTATCTGTGCCCCAATCGCACCCTACGCCACGACCCGCCGCGCCGTCCGCGAAGATGTCGAAGCGTTTGGCGCTTTCTGCGAGGTTCACGTGGCCACCAGCATCGAAGAATGCGAACGCCGCGACCGCAAGGGCCTGTACAAGCTGGCGCGTGAAGGCAAGATCAAGGAATTCACCGGAATTTCCGATCCCTACGACGTACCTGCCAATCCCGAGCTGAGCGTCGAGACCGAGAATGTGGACGTAGACAACTGTGCCCACCAGGTTCTGCTCAAGCTGGAAAGCATGGGTTTGATCGCCGGATCGTAACCTGCGCAAAGAATCAAGCAAAAGGCCCTCGGTTTCCGGGGGCCTTTTTCTATTGGATTATAGTTCTGCCCGAATGGCGGCGACCGCGCGCCCTTCGAAATCACCAAACTCGGCCGCTTTGAACTGGCTGGCCCGCAGGGCATCTAGACGCGCGGCATAGTCATCGACCGAAGCGGCTTGAATCGCACTCCGAATGTCGGCCTCGGAATCGCACAGGATCATCCCGGATGTGTCGAAGAAATCACCAATATTGGGACAGCCCCAATAGATCGGCACTGTCGAGCACAAGATCGCGTCTGTCAGCTTTTCCGAAAAGTAATTCCGCTCCCGCACATTCTCGATCACCACCGAATAGCGATATGGGGCCAGCCCGTCAGACTTTCGGTCAAACGGAGTATAGCCACGCCCCATAATATTGACATCTGCCCCGGATTCACGAACCCAGTCGATCACGGAATGGCGCAGCTGATGTCCTTCGAGATCACGTTTGGCCGAGGCGATCAAAGAACAGGATTTAGATTTCTCGACCAAAAGTTCTCGCCAATCAGGCACCATCGTCACGCCATAAGGCAGAAACACGGCGTTTGGGATACCTTGCAACAAAACATCATGAAAGGTCAGCACCCGGAAGAACCGCCGCCACGTATAGCGCAACATGCGATCATGTTTGGCATGGATGGCCGAAGGCTCTCCCATCATCAAAGATATCCGCGCACGTGTTCCCCGACGAAGACGCAGGTGTACCGTGGAATTGGGGTACATGATCAGATGGTCCGTGTGCGCAAGATCGCCCACTGTTTTTCCGATCAGACGATCCGGGCAACCTTCGGGCCAGGTCAGTTCCGACAAAGGAACCGTGGCCAGTTTCGGCCCTAACCGATGCCCATAGGGCAATATGGCGATTGCAGGTTCTGTCATCATCCGGCATCTGGCAAATTGACCTGACCCCGCATCAGAATATGCCCGCGACCGGCGACCTTGATGCCTGTCATCGCATCCGATGGGCCAGCTCGGGTAACAGTCGCCTGACCGGGGCGCCCCATATCATGGCCTTGCTCGGCAATAAAAACGTCCTTTGGCATCAGCCCATGTTTCCAGAGATACGCCGCCATCGCACCTGTGGCAGATCCGGTAAACGGATCCTCGGGCGGGCTGGGCGGGGCCAACAGCAATCTCGAGAATGTATCGCCTGCTTTGGTCGCGCCTTTGAGCGTTACAAGAAAAGGTTCGGCCATATCGGAGCCGGAAAAGCCCGCCTTTTCGGCAATCTCGCGCAAAGGCCTTTCGACCAGTTTTGCCGCGCGCAGGGCGTCGTGATCACGAAGAACAGTGACACAGAAGGGCAGCCCGGTAGAAACAAATTGCGGCGGCGAGATAATCGCCTCTTTGGGCAGGCTGATGGCAGAGGCGACCAGCTCGGCGGGAACATAGGCGCCGAATTGTGGTGCAATCTGCGTCATCTCGATTTCATCACCGCTGATGCAGATCGAAACGATCCCCGCGCCGGTTTCAAGCGTCAGGGTATTGCCTTGCAGCATTCCTCTGGACTGTATTGCAGCTACGGTTGCGATCGTGGGATGCCCGGCAAAGGGGATTTCGCGACTGGCCAGAAAATAACGAACCCGGAAATCGGCCACATCGGACGGGCCAGTAAAGGTGCATTCAACCAAGGACGTCTCGCGCACATAGGCCATGCAGACGTCTTCGGACAGAGCTGCCCCACCATGAACAACAGCGCACCCATTGCCACCAAAGGCGCGATCGCTGAAGGCGTCTACCCAGTCAAAGTCGAACCAATTCATGTGTCGTGCACTCCGATATTCGAACCATCATAGGTTCGACTGTCTCGCCCGACAGGCCATGGATGTCACGAGGAAAACGTACGGAGGCCGCTTTAGTGCACGGCCACCGGTGAAAAATCATGCTCGCGCGCCAGGTTAAACGCCAGCTTGCGATCAGCAACCAGTGCCAGTTGCTGGCCGTCGGCATCGTGTACCGCATATAGCAGGCTCAGATCTCCGGCCTGTTCGCGAACTTCCCGAGGTAGATCGGCGACTTCAACTGTTTTGACATAGACGATCCGATCGCCTTCGGCGTTGATTTCAAACGGTGTATTCATTGCTCTTACCCCTTCCTTATATTGATCGTTTGCACCACGGTTTCGGGCACGGCGCGGGTCAGATCCACATGCAGCAGACCATTTTCAATGATCGCTTCGCCAACCTCGACCCCATCGGCCAACACGAACATGCGCTGAAACTGACGTGCCGCGATCCCACGGTGTAGAAAGATACGTCCTTCGCTGTCGTCGCGCTGACGTCCCCGGATCACCAACTGTCGATCTTCGATGGTAATCGACAGGTCCTCTTCTGCAAACCCGGCCACGGCCAAGGTAATGCGGTAGGAAAAATTCGAGGTCTGTTCAATATTATAGGGCGGATACCCCTCATTTCCGGCCTTTGCAGACCGCTCCAGAAGGCGTTCCAACTGCTCGAACCCCAAAAGATGCGGGTATGAGCCCAGAGTAAGTTTAGACACGTATTTTCGTCCTTTATTGCCAAAGCGACGTGTTGTGCGGCCCCATTCTGGCAACCGCGTATAATAGAATATGGGAATATACAGCGATGTCCACAAGGTCTGGCCGGATCAAGCCTGACACACTATCTTGTGTGACAAGCACCACAACAACTCTGAGTCGCCAATGAACGCGCCCACCGATCTTTCGATGAAAACTGATGAGGTTCTGCGGGTAGAGCTGGAAGTTTTTCGCCGTCAACACCGTGATCTTGACGAAGCAATCGAGGCGCTTCAGGCCACTGGCACCTCGGATCAACTGACGATCAAACGATTGAAAAAGCAGAAACTGCGCCTGAAAGACATCATTCGCCTGATCGAAGACCGCCTGACCCCGGATATCATCGCCTGAGACATCTGAACCGCATTGCCACAAAGGCGGATTTGGCTATAGTTCGCGCTCTTTTGGAAGGCAGGGACGCAAGCGGATGAGCGACGTTAAAGTGGGGATCATCATGGGAAGCCAGTCAGACTGGTCCACGATGAAAGAAGCCGCAGATATTCTGGATGAGCTGGGCGTAGCCTATGAAAAACGCATCGTTTCAGCGCACCGCACCCCAGATCGCTTGTGGGACTATGGCAAGACTGCTGTCTCGCGCGGATTGCAGGTGATCATTGCAGGGGCCGGCGGGGCCGCGCATTTACCGGGTATGATGGCCTCGAAAACACGCGTTCCTGTGATCGGCGTTCCGGTGCAGACGCGGGCACTGTCTGGCGTCGATTCGCTCTATTCCATTGTTCAGATGCCCAAAGGGTTTCCGGTTGCGACTATGGCGATCGGGTCGGCAGGCGGTGCCAATGCGGGATTGATGGCCGCTGGCATTCTGGCGCTGCAGGATAACGCTCTGGCCGACCGGCTGGATGCCTGGCGCGACGCGCTATCGGCCTCAATCCCCGAAGAACCCGAGGGATGAGCCGGATCGGATTCATCGGCACGGGCCATATTGCGGCCCCGATGGTGCGTTTTTTGGCCCGTAAAGGGCACGAGATCTCCGTGACAGAACGCAATGACCAGGTTTCAACCGCGCTAAAGGCTGAACTGGGTGTGTCTGTCACGACGCCACAGGCCGTGATTGATGCATCCGAGATCGTGTTCCTGTGCCTGCGCCCACATATCGCTGCGGACGTTCTGGCCGCCTTAACGTTTCGATCCGACCATCAGATCGTCTCGGTCATGGCAGCAGTTTCGAAAGATGAACTAACCGAGCTCTGCTCTCCGGCGCCGGCAATCGTGCAAACCATTCCGCTGGGATTTTTGGAAGCCGGTGGTTGCCCGCTTGTCGCTTTCGGCAACGATCAACTGCTGGTCGATTTGTTCGCACCGGAAAACCCGGTGATCAAGGTCGCAGATGAGGCGGCACTAAACGCACATTTCGCCATTTGCGCCATGGTCCCTGGCCTTCTGGACCTGATGGCGACCGGAGCAACTTGGCTGGGAGACACAACCGGAGACGCAGCCGGGGCCGAATTCTACACCACCCAGTTGGTATCGGGCTTTCTGCACGCGATGGATAAGAAGGCCGCAGGCCGCCTAGAGGCCGAACGCGATGCGCTGGCCACTGACGGCACGCTGAGCCTGCAAATGACACAGACCCTGCAAGATCAGGGCGCGCACAAGGTATTGCACGCAGCACTTGGCGCTATTGGCAAACGTTTGGAGAGTTGAGAATGGTGGAAATGCTCGCCCCCGGCGCGACAATCGGGATTTTGGGCGGCGGTCAACTGGGCCGTATGCTGTCCGTTGCTGCAGCCCGGCTGGGTTTTGTGTCGCATATTTATGAACCCGGTGCGACCCCGCCTGCGGGTCATGTGGCGGATCGTGTGACCACCGCCTCTTATGATGATGCCGAGGCCCTCAAGGCCTTTGCCGAAGCAGTCGATGTCATCACCTATGAGTTCGAGAACATCCCCACCGAAGCACTGGACATTCTGGAAGTCCACCGCCCCATCCGCCCGGGGCGCGAGGCGCTGCGGGTCAGTCAGGATCGACTGAACGAAAAGGCTTTCTTGCAAGGGCTGGGCCTGAATACCGCACCCTTCGCCGATATCACGGATCTGGACAGCCTGAAGGCTGCGATTGACAAGATCGGCACCCCTGCCATCCTGAAGACCCGCCGATTTGGCTATGACGGCAAGGGACAGGCCCGGCTACGCAGCCCCGATGACGCTGAAACTGCTCTGGCTGATATGGCGGGCGCGCCTGCGATCCTTGAAGGCTTTGTCGATTTCAGCCATGAGGTATCAATCATCGCCGCGCGCGGATTGGATGGTCAGGTCGCCTGTTTCGACCCCGGTGAGAACGTGCATCGCGATGGCATTTTGCACACCACCTCCGTCCCTGCCCGCCTGCCCGCAGCAAAGCGCACAGATGCGATCCTGTTGGCGGCAAATATCCTGAACGCCTTGGACTATGTCGGCGTCATGGGGGTCGAGTTGTTCGTGACCCCGCAGGGTCTGATCGTGAACGAGATCGCACCGCGCGTGCATAACTCGGGCCATTGGACACAGAATGGCTGCGCGGTGGATCAATTCGAGCAACATATCCGTGCCGTGGCAGGCTGGCCTCTGGGCGACGGGCAGCGTCATTCAGACGTGGTGATGGAGAACCTGATCGGCGACGATATGGACCGCGTACCTGAACTCGCGACCGAACGTGATATTGCGCTGCATCTTTATGGAAAGGCCGAGGTGAAGGCAGGCCGCAAGATGGGTCATTTTAACCGCATCACGCGGTAAATCAGCCCACAAACCGCGCGGCGATATCCCCGGCCATATAGCTGACGCGCCCGGCAGCCAACGTTGCCGCGACACGGTTTGTATCTGCCTCCAGAATGACCAGATCGGCACGCTGCCCGGGGGTGAGCGTGCCGCGATCTTGCAACCCAAGTACGCGGGCTGGCCCTGACGACACCAGCGCCCATGCGCCCGCCATGTCCAGAAGGCCGGATTTGGCCAGCATCAAGGCTGCCCGGCGCGGGCTGGGATAGTGATAATCCGAGGCCAGCGCATCGCACAGCCCCATCGCAATCAGGTCCAGCGCGCTAACATTCCCTTTATGCGACCCGCCGCGCACCACATTGGGCGACCCCAGGATGATGTGATCTCCGGCGGTGCGGGCGGCCTCGGCGGCTTCCAGCGTTTCGGGGAACTCTGAAATCCGCGCGCCCCGCGCGCGCCAATCGGCGCGAGTTTGGGCAGTGGCGTCATCGTGGCTGCCCATCCGGACGCCCTGCTTTGTCAAATCAGCACAGAGTATATCCAGTGCGGTAGACACCTCATCGCGGCGAGCATGCATCGACAGCAGCATTTCGAAATGCACCTCGGGATTGCGACCGGCCTTGAGCGCCTGTCCGGTCAGACGCGGGGGCTTACGCCCCTCAGCCAGACGGTCATGCGGCAGGTGGTCGTTGAACACGACATAGGGCACCTGCCAAGCCGCAATCTTTTCTGCCAGTCCGGCGTAATCGTCCAGCATATGCGTTTCGAACCGAAGCTGGGGCATCAGATCGGTGACGGTGTGGTCCTTGACTGCCGCAATGGCATCAAACACCTGCCCTGCGAACTCAGGCCCGCGCACCCCACCTTCCCAACTGTAAAACTGGGCCAGAACGGCTGTGGTGATGCCATTGGCCGCCAGTTCAGCCTCGACCGAGAGGATCCCTTCGTTCATCTGCTTCATGGCACCGCGACGGGGCGCGATGTGCCGTTCAAACCCATCACCATGCAGGTCGATAATACCGGGCAGAACCAGATATCCTGACAGGTTGATCTGCCGCCCGGCAGGGCCTGTCTGAACCACGCCATCGGCAATAGACAGATCGGCATCCGTCAGCCCCTCGCCGGGCAGAAGAACCTCTGCACCGGTCAGATTCAGGCTTAATGCGGTCATTGCGTGGACTCCGAGTCAGGTTCCGAGCAATCCTGTCCGATGCAGATCTCGTCAATAGCTTCCATCACCCCGTCAAGCCAGGTGATCTGCGGGTCGAACTGGCCGAATTCGATGAAGTGCAGGGCCTGAGCCATGACCCGCGGATTGTTCATCATAAACGTGTGGGTCACCGGCAGAACCAGGTGATCAGTCATTCCTTCGACCTTGGTGCTTTCAACCGAAACCTTACCGTCATCAGGCCCATCAATCAGTGAAGAAAATACCGGGTTTAATGAGTTCTCACCTGCGATAACACCCAGTTCAAAATCCACCGGCGGTAGACGACCCGGAATCCCTTCGGCGCCTGTGCCCAGTTGAAGGCCCGCAGGTCCGTTGAGATAGCCGAACACCTCCCACGCGCTAAGTTCATCGACCAGTTGGCTGCCCTGATTGGGCGGCCCCAGCATGACGACACGACCCAGGTTTTCCGGGCTATGATCCTTGAGCCAATAGCGCAACAAAATGCCGCCCATCGAATGTGCCACCACATTGACAGTGTCATCGCCACAAGACTCAAAGGCATCAGGAATGGTTTGTTCGGCCAGTTCGGGAATACCGATCTCGGTCGAGGGATAGCCCGGGCGCACAACCGAATAGTCATGTGACTTGAACAGCTGCTCCATCACGGTGAAAGAGGCCTCGGTCCGCGCAAGACCATGCAACAAGACCACGCATTTCGCGCTGGCCGCGGCGGGGAGTAGAAAGAAAAGCAGGGCGGTCAGAATTTTCATAAGCGCCAGATAATGCCTAAGCGCCCCTGATGAAAGCCCTACCCCCGCTGACGTCGCAGCACCGCCAGCGCAATGCCGCCCAACACCAGCGCTGCGCCAATCAAAAGCCGGGCCTCTGCTGTTTCGCTCAGCAAGAGGACACCACCCAGAATAGCAATCACGGGCACGCTCAACTGCACTACAGCTGCAACGGTCGGCGCCAGTTGGGGCAAAACACGGTACCACAACGCATATCCCAGCCCCGAAGTGACCGCCCCGGATATTGCCGACAGCAACAAACCGGTGCCCGTCATCTGCCAACCTCCGCCGAGCAACAGCAAAGCTCCGGCCGTCACCGGAAGGGCAATAACGAAATTCGCCGCCGTCCCGGCAAGCGCATTTGGCTCGGACCGTCCCGCCAGAGAATATGCTGCCCAGCCAATCCCGGCAGCGCACATCAGGGCGGCTCCGACCGGGTCCACGCGAACCGTGCCCGACGGCCAAAGCACATAGGTGAGGCCACCCAATGCAATCGCCGCCCCCAGAAGTTGCTGTCGTGTCGTTGAATTTCCAGTCACGGCAGTGGCCACGAACATCGTGATTTGCACCACCCCAAACAGGATCAAGGCGCCCAGCCCGGCATCCAGTGTAAGATAGGCGATCGAGAACCCGATCATGTAAAGCGACAAGGCGCCGGCGCCAATGAACCGGCGAGAGCTGCGCAACGGCAGGCTGCCGCCACGTATCAGAACCAGCACCGTCAGCATCAGCGCCCCTGCCAGAACGCGCATAACCGCAAACCCGGCCGGGTCGCTATCGCCGCCTTCAACGGCCATCCGGTTCAGAATAGAGTTCGCTGCAAAGGCGCACATGGTGAGGGCGGTCAGAAGGAACAGTCGCATATCAACCCGATATCGGTTTCACACCGGTTTGGGTACTCACTTTCCTGAAGGGACCGGTTAGACCGTCGACCTCGGAACAGTTTGAGCCACAGTTTCAGTCATAAGGGGCGTGTCAAAACGAAACGGGGTCGCCCGAAGGCGACCCCGTTCCTTAGCTCTGCAGCTCCCCTCTGGGCGGTTTGGCTATGCTGCCAAGCGCCTGTGGGGCCGTCAGAATTCGCCAAAGCGAATTCGACGTTTTACATCATGCCGCCCATGCCGCCCATGTCGGGCATGCCGCCGCCAGCAGGTGCATCTTTCTGCGGCTTGTCAGCAACCATTGCTTCGGTAGTGATCAGCAAGCCAGCAACCGACGCTGCATCTTCCAATGCGGTACGGACAACTTTGGCCGGGTCAATCACGCCGAATGCGAACATGTCACCATATTCTTCAGTCTGCGCGTTGAAGCCAAATGCCACATCGTCGCTTTCGCGAACTTTGCCAGCAACAACCGCACCGTCGACACCTGCGTTTTCAGCGATCTGGCGCAGAGGCGCTTCGATTGCCTTACGAACGATGTTGATGCCTGCGTCCTGATCAGCGTTTGCGCCTTGCAGAGTGTCCAGTGCTTTACCGGCCTGAACCAGAGCAACACCACCGCCCACAACAACGCCTTCTTGAACAGCAGCGCGGGTCGCGTTCAGAGCATCGTCCACACGGTCCTTACGCTCTTTCACTTCAACTTCGGTCATGCCGCCGACGCGGATAACAGCAACACCGCCTGCCAGTTTGGCAACACGTTCTTGCAGCTTCTCACGGTCGTAGTCCGACGAGGTTTCTTCGATCTGGGTGCGGATCTGAGCAACACGTGCTTCGATCTCGGCTTTTTCGCCAGCACCGTCGACGATGGTGGTTTCGTCTTTGGTGATCTCGATTTTCTTGGCTGTGCCCAGCATGTCCATAGTCACGGACTCAAGCTTCATGCCCAGATCTTCGCTGATGACCTGACCACCGGTCAGGATTGCGATGTCCTGCAGCATGGCCTTACGGCGATCGCCGAAGCCCGGTGCTTTGACAGCAGCAATTTTCAGGCCGCCGCGCAGTTTGTTAACAACCAGAGTTGCCAGCGCTTCGCCTTCAACGTCTTCTGCAATGATCAGCAGCGGCTTTTGCGACTGGATCACTTGCTCGAGCAGCGGAACCATCGGCTGAAGCGAGGACAGTTTCTTTTCGTGCAACAGGATCATGCAGTCTTCGAGGTCTGCAACCATCTTGTCAGCGTTGGTGACAAAGTAAGGCGACAGGTAGCCGCGGTCGAACTGCATGCCTTCGACAACATCGGTCTGGGTTTCCAGGCCTTTGTTTTCTTCGACGGTGATAACACCTTCGTTGCCGACCTTCTGCATCGCGTCTGCGATTTGCTGGCCGATCTCGGTTTCACCGTTGGAAGAAATGGTGCCAACCTGAGCAACTTCAGCCGAGTCCTTGACTTCACGCGAGGCGTTCTTGATGCCTTCAACAACCTTGGCAGTTGCCAGGTCGATGCCGCGCTTCAGGTCCATCGGGTTCAGGCCCGCTGCAACCTGCTTCAGACCTTCTTTGACGATGGACTGAGCCAGAACGGTTGCGGTGGTGGTGCCGTCGCCGGCCTCGTCATTTGTGCGGCTGGCGACTTCTTTCACCATCTGCGCGCCCATGTTTTCGAACTTGTCTTCCAGTTCGATTTCCTTGGCAACCGAAACACCGTCTTTGGTGATGCGCGGTGCGCCGAAAGATTTGTCCAGAACCACGTTGCGGCCTTTGGGGCCCAGGGTCACTTTGACAGCGTCGGCCAGGATGTTCACACCTGCCAGCATGCGGTTACGGGCATCGGTGTCGAACTTGACGTCCTTAGCAGCCATGTCGTTTCTCCTTGAGAAAATGTATTGGGATGAAGATCAGAGGAAGCGCGTGGGCTTACTCGATGATCCCCATGATGTCGCTTTCTTTCATCATCAGCAGCTCTTCGCCGTTGACCTGAACCTCGGTGCCCGACCATTTGCCGAACAGGATCTTGTCGCCAGCTTTTACAGCCATTGCGATCAGCTCGCCGCTGTCCTTGCGTGCGCCTTCGCCGGTCGCAACAACTTCGCCTTCGCTGGGCTTTTCTTTTGCGCTGTCTGGAATGATCAGACCACCAGCGGTTTTCTCATCGCTTTCGGTACGGCGAACCAACACGCGGTCATGAAGCGGTTTCAATGCCATCTTTGCAGCTCCTTGGGCTCAAAGTTTATTTATCCTCCCCTCACCTTGCGGCGAGGCGTTAGCACTCGACCCTTGCGAGTGATAACGGCGTATAGCTAGGGGGTCGAAATCCCTGAGTCAACAAGCGTGAAGAATTTTTTATCCTTGGGACTCAATCAGGCTGATCCCAGCTATAGGCCCAGTGCTTCAGACCTTCTTGTCCGGATTCCGACAAGACGTAGACACCTTTTTCAATTTTGTCGAACCAGCCATAATGGTTTTCGCGCATTAGCCGGGTCGCAATCGAAACACCGGTTGCCTTAGCAACATCTGCCCCTTTTGTGGCACCACATTCTGCAAGATGCGCCGCACAGCGCAAAGCATCCTGACGATAGGCGGTGACGAGGCCGTGGCGTGTGGCGCCGCCTGCGTTCGGATCACCTTCAAGCCTGTCAAACTCGCGCAGCAGCCGCGCTGTTTTGGCCTTGTCCTTTCGCGGGGCGTAGGGCCCAGGATCACAATGCACCTCGACAACGCCATCCGCCCGAACAGTTATCAGGCCAAGGCCCAACCTTCGACATAGCGCCGTGTTGTCCTTCAACGCCCGCCTGGCCGTGCGTCCGCGGGGCTTGAGAACACAGATATAGACATTTTCAGTAACCTTCAGTCGGGTGATTGCCTGGTGAAACAGCGCCAATGAGAAACGCAACTTCAACTCTACAATCAAAGGCTCTTCACCCTCACGAACAGCCATGACATCGACCGCACCGACCTCGCCTTTGACGGTATAGCCCTGACGCTCTAACAGCGCCTTGATTGGGGGGTAGAGATCCTGCTCGCGGTCCATGTGGCTCATGCTATTCGAATTACTGTGGAATGCCAGACACAGATCAGGTCAGTGTCCATCCAGGCAGGTTGAACACCGGCCTTGGCCCCGGCAAGGTCGCACCCCATATAGGGATTGATCCAACCAGGATGGTACGATGCGTTTTTTGATCTTTTTGGCTTGTCTGCTGGTACCTTTCTCGGCCCAAGCGGCCTGCGAGGGGCGCGACCTGAGGTCTGACCTAAGTCCAGAGGCGCAAGCTGATTTGCAGCAGGCTTTGGCCGACTTCCCGTACCCGGAAGGCAATCACTGGATCGCGACAAAAGGCGATACAGTTCTGCATCTGATAGGAACGCTGCACACAAACGACCTGCGTATGGACGCCGTCACAGAAAGGCTGGAACCGACACTCAGCCAGGCGGATGCGTTCTATTTCGAAGTGACCCAGGACGAAATGACTGCATTTGAACAGGAACTGGCCAAAGACCTCAGCCCTGTTCTGATCACCTCAGGTCCCACCCTGATTGAGCTGATGCCGGAAGAGGACTGGGCCGCCCTGTCCAGCGGCCTGGCAGAGCGTGGCATCCCCAGTTGGATGGCTGCAAAAATGCGCCCCTGGTTTCTGAGCATGATGCTGGGTGTCCCCCCATGCATGACCGAGAATCCGGAAGCCAGCTATGGAATGGACGCGCGCCTGACCGACATGGCCGAAGCCCATGACATCCCCCAGTACTCGTTAGAGCAGATTGACGATCTGATGGCGATGTTTGACCAGCACCCGATCGAAAAGCAGGTGCAATCACTGATCCGCATGGCCAGTGCCTTTGAAAGCAGCGAGGATCAGCTGGCGACTATGGTCAACGCCTATCTGGAAGAAAAGCACGCAGAGATCATCCAATTTGCCAGACTACAAGGGCTTGAAACATCCGGTCTGTCACAAGAGGTCTTCGACGAAGAGTGGTCCAGTTTCGAACAGCAACTTCTAGTCGGGCGCAACAACAACTGGATGCAGCACATATTGGCCATTCAGGACCAAACGGTGGTCATTGCTGTGGGCGCCGGACATTTGGGCGATGACCATGGTTTGTTGAACCAGTTGGAACAGGCTGGATACACGCTGAAACGTGCCGCTTTCTAGGCCCGGCCTTACCCTTCGTCACAGTTTACGCAGGGGCGGGTGACAAGTGTGCCAGACCACCCTATAAGGCGCCCAAATCTACTCTCCTCAGGACGCTGAAATGACAACCCTCGTATTTGGACATAAATCCCCCGACACTGATTCCACCGGTTCGCCGATCCTGTGGTCGTGGTACATGAACGAAATCAAAGGCGAACAGGCCGAGCCTGTCCTGCTGGGCGAACCCAACACTGAAGCAGCCTTTATGCTGCAGCACTGGGACCTGCCCAAGCCGCGCATCATCACAGACGTAGAGGCTGACGCACCGGTTGTTATTGTCGACACGAACAACCCCGCCGAGCTGCCCGCCAGCATCAACGGCGCCGATATCCGCGCCATTATCGACCACCACAAACTGGTCGGCGGTCTGGAAACCAAAGGCCCGATCGACATCACCGTGCGGCCGCTGGCCTGCACCGCCACTATCATGGTCGACATGATCGGCGACGATGCCGCCAAAATGCCCGATGCCATCAAAGGCGCGGCGCTGACCTGCATCCTGTCGGACACGTTGGAATTCCGCTCGCCCACCACAACCGCGCATGACCGCGCTGTGGCCGAAAAACTGGCCGCGGATCTGGGTCTGGACGTCTCGGCCTATGCTGCAGAAATGTTCGCGGCCAAATCAGATGTGTCCTCATTCTCGGACGCCGAGCTGATCCGGATGGACAGCAAGGAATACGAAGTCCACGGCACCAAATTCCGCGTTTCGGTTCTGGAAACCACAGCACCGGGTGTCGTGCTGGACCGCAAAGACAGCCTTGCGGCGTCGATGGCCGACGTAGCCAAAGAGGACGGTGTCGATCAGGTATTGCTGTTCGTGGTCGATATTCTGAACGAAGAAGCCACCCTGCTGGTTCCCAACGATCTGGTCAAAGCCGTGGCCGAGAAAAGCTTTGGCGCTTCGGTTGATGGCGACGCGGTCGTTCTGCCCGGGATCATGAGCCGTAAGAAACAGATCATTCCGAACCTCAAGGTCTGATCCCAAAATCACCAAAGGCGCCTTTATCGGGCGCCTTTTTTGCTAGGCATTGCCCTTACTGGCCAAACACCAAACGCACTGTCTTAGGCTCAAACGACACTCTTTCCAGATCAATGGGGGCCCATCATGACGCAGATCATCCACGCATTGCCCGAGGTTTCCAGCCGGTATAAGGCCCTGTTCGTCGATCTTTGGGGCTGTGTTCACAATGGCATCACCGCTTACCCCGAAGCGGTTGCGGCCCTGCAGGCCTATCGCGCGCAAGGCGGCATTGTTGTCCTGGTGACAAACTCACCCAAGCCGCGTGCTGGCGTCGCTACCCAGCTGGCGCAATTCAATGTCCCAGACGACGCCTATGACACGATTGCAACCAGCGGAGATTCGGCCCGGTCGGCCATGTTCCGTGGCGCAGTGGGCGAAAAGGTCTATTTCATGGGCGAATGGCAGCGGGACGCGGGATTCTTTGAACCACTGAAGCTGTTGGACCATCCGATTCATATCGAGCGCGTGCCGCTGGCCGAGGCAGAGGGCATTGCTTGTTGCGGCCCCTTCGATCCTATGGCCGACCCGTCCGTGAACCGCGCTGATTTCCTGTACGCCAAACAAAAGGGGCTGAAGCTGCTTTGTGCCAATCCCGATATTGTGGTGGACCGCGGCGAGGTTCGGGAGTGGTGCGCTGGTGCGTTAGCCAGGCTTTATACGGAAATGGGTGGCGAAAGCCTATATTTCGGAAAGCCTCATCCGCCGATCTATGATCTTGCCCGCCGCAGGTTGCAGGAACTTGGCCACGACATCCCCGATGGGGACATTCTTGTCATCGGAGACGGTCCGCACACCGACATTCTGGGCGGAATGGGGGAAGGCATTGATTCTCTTTTCATCTCGGGCGGGCTAGCCGCGGCCGAGACAAAAACCGAGGCACATCCGCATCATGAATCCCTAACTGATTATATTCAAAAGGAAAAGATAAACCCGACCTATACGATCGGCCGCCTTAGGTAGTCAAAAAAGGCTTGATTTTCTGCAGTTGCAAAGTAATAAAGTTTCCCAACAGGGGTAACTTTGATTTTTTTGTTGCCCGATGAATTCGAGTGAGGGCAACATGTTGGATAATCTTCCACGCGGCACGATCTGTATTGAAGACATCGAGATGGGCATGTCCCGTCACCTTCGCAAAGTGGTGACGGACGAGGATATCGAAATGTTCGCTCAGGTGTCGACCGACAGAAACCCCGTACATCTGGACGACAATTACGCCCGCGACACGATCTTCGAGGGGCGCATTGCGCATGGGATGCTGACCGCGGGTCTGATCTCGGCCGTGATCGGCGAGCAGTTGCCGGGCCACGGCACAGTTTACATGGGGCAATCGCTGAAGTTTCTCGCTCCTGTTCGCCCGGGTGACATGGTCTATGCCGAGGTCAAGGTGATCGACATTGATTTTGCCAAGCGTCGGGTCAAGCTCGATTGTCACTGCGCAGTGGATGGCAAGAAGGTGCTGGTCGGCGAAGCCATGGTGCTGGCCCCGTCGCGCAAATTCGACTGAGCGTTTCCGGGGGTCTCAGACCCTTGAACAAGCGCGCCTGTCCCGCTAGGCAGTCGCTATGCGCATCATTCGTGACCTCCAATTCATCGAACCCCAAGATCGCGGCGCCAGCGTGGCGATCGGGAATTTCGACGGCGTTCATATCGGCCACCAATCTGTGATTGAACTGGCCCTCAGCGCCGCGCCGAGTGCACCTTTGGGCGTACTGACATTCGAGCCGCATCCCAGAGAATACTTCGCCCCGGACACCCCGCCCTTTCGCCTGATGCGCGGCAATGCCCGCGCGCACCGGTTAGCAAAACTGGGGGTCGAAAAGCTGTATGAGCTGCCGTTCAACGCCGCATTGGCTGGCCTGACGCCCAGGGAATTCGCCCGCAACGTGATCTGCGACGGGCTCGGCCTGTCGCATGTCGTCGTAGGTGCCGATTTCTGTTTCGGCAAAGGCCGCAGCGGCACCGCTGATGACTTGGTGCTCTTTGGGCAAGAGATGGGGTTCGGTGTCACCATCGCTCCGTTGATGGAGCGGTCCGAAAATGTCGTTTCTTCCACTGCGATCCGTACTGCACTGACCGAGGGCCGCCCGCAGGATGCCGCTACTATGTTAGGTCACTGGCACCGGATCGAAGGCGAGGTGATCGGAGGAGAACAACGGGGCCGTGAACTGGGATTTCCCACCGCAAACATGTCCATTGAGGGGCTGCATCCGCCAAGATTCGGCGTCTATGCCGTTCTGGTCGATGTTCTGGATGGACCTCATCTGGGCAGCTATCAAGGCGCAGCCTCGGTTGGGACGCGACCGATGTTCAATGGTGAGGTCCCCAATATCGAAACCTTCCTGTTCGACTTCTCGGGTGACCTTTATGGCGCGACCCTGTCGGTGGGTCTGGTAGAATACCTGCGCCCCGAGATGACCTTTGACGGTCTGGACGGCCTGATCGCGCAGATGGATGCCGATTGCGACAAGGCCCGCGGCCTGCTGGCGGACCGATGACAACGGATCCGATCGACCGCACCGGCCTGGCCCCCAGGTTCTGGGAACGAAAACCGCTAACCCGCATGAACCAAGCCGAATGGGAAGCTTTGTGCGATGGCTGCGGCAAATGTTGTCTGAACAAACTGGAAGATGAAGACACCGGTGAGGTTGCCCTGACCTGCGTCGCCTGCCGTCTGTTGGATGACGAAAGTTGCCGCTGCACCCAATACGATATCCGCCACCAATTTGTGCCGGAATGTATCGTGATGACGCCGGGCAACATCAACGATCACGCCTATTGGCTGCCACAGACCTGTGCCTATCGCCTGTTGTGGGAGGGCAAACCCCTAAACGACTGGCACCCCTTGATTTCTGGCACACCGGACAGCGTTCATGCCGCCGGAGTCTCGGTTCAGGGGCGGACCGTGTCCGAATTCGAAACTCCGCTGGAGGAGTGGGAAGATCATATCATCGAGGAGCCCAGCTAATGTACTTTGCCTCTGACAATTCGGGGCCGGTTCACCCGGCGGTCATGGAAGCGCTGAATGCTGCCAATCAGGGCTATCAGATGGCCTATGGAACCGACACCCTGATGAATGAGGTCCGGGATCGCATTCGCGGGGTGTTCGAGGCACCTGGCGCCGCCGTGTATCTGGTGGCCACCGGGACGGCCGCGAATTCGCTGGCGCTGGCGACGCTGGCGCAGCCGTGGGAGACGGTGTTCTGCTCACCCGTGGCCCATATCCACGAGGATGAGTGCAACGCGCCCGAGTTTTACAGCGGCGCCAAGCTGACGCTGGTTCCGGGCGCGGACAAGATGGCGCCGGACGCGCTGCGCGGCTCGATTCTGGCCGAAGAAACACGCGGTGTGCATGGCCCGCAACGCGGACCTGTATCCATTACGCAGGTGACCGAACGAGGGTCTGTTTACACCCTGTCAGAATTGCAGGCGCTCTGCGCTGTGGCCAAAGAGTATGGGCTGCCTGTCCATTTGGACGGTGCGCGTTTTTCCAACGCCCTTGTTGCGTTGAACTGCTCACCCGCCGAGATGACGTGGAAAGCAGGCGTGGATGCGGTCAGTTTTGGCGGCACCAAAAACGGGCTGATGGGCGTCGAAGCCGTTGTCTTCTTTGATGAAAGCAAAGCCTGGGAATTCGAATTGCGCCGCAAGCGCGGGGCGCATTTGTTCTCCAAGCACCGCTATCTGTCCGCCCAAATGGCGGCGTATCTGCAGGATGATCTGTGGCTGAAACTGGCCCGTCAGGCCAATAACAACTGCGCCCGTCTGACCGAGGGGTTGCGGGCCAAAGGTGCCTCTTTCCTGCACGCGCCGCAGGCGAATATGATTTTTGCCCAATTTTCACGCGCCCAACACAAGCAACTGCATGCCGCAGGTGCTGTTTACCACCTGTGGGGGGCAGAGCTGGACGGGGCAGATGACAGCGAAATTCTAGCCTGTCGGCTGGTTTGTGACTGGTCCATCGAGCCTGCGCAAATTGATCGGTTCATCGCGCTCTTGTAACGACGCGCCCGAAGCTTCAGGCAGTGGCAGGCAGTCTGTTCCAAAAAGCCTCGATCAGAGCGCCGGTCTCTGTCGGGTGAGAGATCGGAGCCATATGCCCTGCCCCTTCGATCACGGTGCTTTCGGCCATTGGAAGACGGGATTTCAATCCAGAGTTTATCGCGACCATCACTGGGTGGGTGAGCGCGCCATGCAGCAGCAATACCGGCATATTGGCGTGTGCGATCCGCTCGGGCCGTAGCAAGCCTTTGGAATCCATTATCAGTTCGTTTTCGACCTCGGACACCAGATGAATTCCACGCACCATCCCCGCCCGTGCAGTTTCGGGCATGTCTGACCAACGCGGTCCCCTATCTCCGGCCCACAACCGGTTGAACAGCCTTGCCGCCAAAGGTTCGTCGCCTGATGCAAGCGCGTCCATACAGGGTTGGGCAACATGCGCGTATTCCGCCACAAGGTCCGGGGCATCCTGCTGTGCCACCGCAAAATACACCGGTTCGATCAGTACGACACTGCGAACCAATGTTGGGTGCTCAACCGCCAGCCGCAATGCAATCGCCGCGCCAAAAGAATGCCCGACCACGTCCATCGGCTCGGTCAGATGTTCAAGTGTGGCTTCGGTCAGCCGGTCATACAGATCCCCCTGGCGATCCCAGTCGGGGCTGCGCCCGTGGGACAGCATATCCGGTGCAATAAAACTTGCCTGCCCTTTCATCGCCGCGGCTAGGCCTGCCCAGACCCCGGAATGAGCAATGGTGCAATGCAAGGCCAGCACAGGGCGATCACCCTGCCCCAACTGCGTGACATGCAGGTTCTGCGCAACGGCCATTATCGTGTCCTATTCCTTCAGCCCGGCCAGATGCCTGTCCAGATCGTCCAACCTGTCTTGGCCCCAGAACCGCTGATCGTCCTCCGTTATATAGAACGGAGCTCCAAAAACTCCGCGTTCCACGGCTTCTTCCAGATTGGCGGTATAGGTCTCAGCCCCGAGCAGCAAGCCGCTATCGGCCAGATCCGGGGAAAACCCAGCGTCAGCCAGGCAAGCGCGGATTACGTCGTCTTGCGCGATGTCCTTTTCCTCGGCCCAGCAGGCGCGCACAAAGGAATGCACCAGCTGCCCCACATTCCCCGACCCGTCCTGAATGGCCGCGATAATGGCATAGGAAGACGGCGCCGCATTGGTGGGCCAATGGGCCGGCCGCAGATTGAACGCCATGCCCAGCTTTTTCGACTGTCGCTGCATTTCTTGCGTCCGGTATTCGATGCGCGAGATATGGCGGTCCTTGGGCGGAACACCTCCCGTGCGTCCGAACAGGGCGACGATATCAAGCGGCTTGTAGTTGATTGTCGCACCATGTTTGGCCGCAATCTCCTCCAGGCGCAGTCCGGCCAGGTAGGTGTATGGCGAGAGTGTCGCAAAATAGTAGTCAATTTGGGCCATGTTCACTTTCTCCGCAGCGTTATCTTTGCTGGACGGTAAGGCCATGCTAAGCGGTGTCAACATCACGAATCTGTCACATTTGCCATTGCTGCCCGGGGACCTCAGCCGATGCCGACACTTCACGAACCCAAGTTAATCGCTGGGAACGCTAATCTTCCGCTTGCCGAATCCATTGCACGCCGAATGAGCCTGTATCGCGGCGTCGATCAGGGTCTGGTCGATGCCCGGGTCGAACGGTTTAACGACGGTGAAATCTTTGTCGAAGTGTTCGAGAACGTGCGCGGCGAAGATATGTTCATCGTCCAGCCCACCTCGAACCCGGCCAATGACAATCTGATGGAGCTACTCATCATTGCTGATGCGCTGCGCCGTTCGTCGGCCCAACGGATTACCGCCGTGATCCCCTATTTCGGCTATGCCCGCCAGGACCGCCGCACCAAGGCCCGCACACCGATCAGCGCCAAGCTGGTGGCCAACATGCTGACTGGCGCCGGGATCGAGCGTATCCTGACCATGGATCTGCACGCAGCGCAGATTCAGGGGTTCTTCGACATGCCTGTCGACAACCTTTATGCCTCGCCGATCTTTGCGCTGGATGTGAAACATCAGTTCAAGGACAGCCTCGACGAGATTATGGTCGTTTCGCCCGATGTGGGCGGCGTGGCCCGGGCGCGCGAGTTGGCCAAGCGGATCAACGCCCCGCTGTCGATCGTGGACAAACGCCGCGAAAAAGCCGGCGAAGTCGCTGAGATGACCGTAATTGGCGATGTCAGAGACAAGATCTGTTTGATCGTGGACGACATGTGCGACACGGCCGGTACTCTTTGCAAAGCGGCGCAAGTACTGCTGGATAATGGTGCGAAAGAAGTTCATTCCTACATCACACACGGCGTCATGAGCGGCCCTGCGGTCGAACGCGTGACCAATTCGGTGATGAAATCTCTGGTGCTGACCGACACGATCCAGCCGACAGAAGAAATTAAAAAGGCCAAGAACATCCGCATCGTGCCCACAGCCCCGATCTTTACGCAGGCGATCCTGAATATCTGGAACGGCACCAGTGTATCGTCACTGTTCGAGGATAAGACCCTGACGCCGATCTACGAGTCGATGTATCATAGGGATTGATCGAACGCGGCGGACCAAGGGCCGCCTCTTTTCTTTCTGCAATACAGGTCGGAGTTTACCGTGACAGCCTCAAAACGCATTGTTCTATCCAGCGACCACGCAGCTATCGAATTACGCCAGGCGGTTGCCTCTCATATTGCGGCCCAGGGATGGGACGTCGTCGATATCGGCCCCAAGACACCTGAGAGCACCCATTACCCTGTTCATGGCAAAGCCGCCGCCCAAGCAGTGGCTTCCGGGGATTGTCAGCTTGGCATCGTTCTGTGTGGAACGGGTCAAGGTATCATGATGGCGGCCAACAAGGTCCCCGGCATTCGCTGCGGTGTCTGCTCGGATGCCTTTTCCGCACGCATGATCCGCCAGCATAACGACGCCAACATGCTGTCTGTCGGCGCCCGAGTCGTGGGTGAGGGTCAGGCGCTGGATATAGTGGATGCGTTCCTGTCAGCCGAATTCGAAGGCGGACGGCATGCACACCGGGTCGCCATGATAGAGGCATCGGACGAGTCCTAAACCCAAGGCTGGCTTCACAGAATATCCCAGTCATCCTCATGCGGCACCTCGCCGAACGCTGTCCAAGATATTCGGATGCGCGCGATGCGGGTATCCGACCAGGTACGGAACACCGCAGAAAATCCCACGGGCGTGATGTCCTCGGCCTTGACCTCGGCACGCAATGCCGAAGATGTATCAACATCCCACAGTGACACGCTGATCTGTACAACAGGCGCGGAACGGTATGGCTGGCTGAATTCAATGTCCGAGCGTCGTTCGCGCGGCCCCTCGCCTGTCCACATGTCACCGCCATCTGCGAAGTCGGAGAACAGCACAACTTCGCCTTGGTCGATACCAATCGGATGGGTACTAAAAGTCTGCATTTTGTCGTCTTTTATAAAGAATTACGGAACCTTAGACCGCCCTTCATCCAAAATCACCACAAAAAAACGGCCCCGCACAGGCAGGGCCGTTTCTAAATCTACATGTCCTGAAACTTACAGGCTCATATGTGTCCCAAGAGCTTCCATATCGGCCAGCAGCTTGGCCGCATCGTCGACGACTGATTGATCGTCGCCGCCTTTGGCCGCGTCATGCGACGCACGTGCCTCGGCGATCAGATCGTCCAGATGCGCGCGGGTCACTTCAGAGACCGGAATGGCCTTTTCGGCCAGAACCGACATGCTGTCGCCATTGATCTGGGCAAACCCGCCGGTGACCAGGTATTCGCTGGACCCTTCGGGTGCCTCGACCTTTAGCAGGCCGGGGCGCAACGTGGTGATGGTGGGGGCATGATCGGGCATCGCCGTCATGTCCCCGTCCGCGCCGGGAAGCTGGACCGCAGTCACCGCGAGCGAAGCAAGGCTCCGCTCGGGGCTGACGAGGTCAAAGTGCATCGTGTTTGCCATCAGGTGTGCTCCTTAGGCGGCTTCTGCGGCCATCTTTTCCGCTTTGGCGATCACTTCATCGATGCCGCCAACCATCAGGAAGGCTGCCTCGGGCAGGTGATCGTATTCGCCGGCCACAACGGCCTTGAACGACGCGATGGTGACATCCAGAGGAACCTGAACACCAGGCGAGCCAGTGAAGACTTCGGCCACGTCAAACGGCTGCGACAGGAAGCGTTCAATCTTACGGGCACGGGCCACGGTCAGTTTGTCTTCTTCCGACAGTTCGTCCATGCCGAGGATCGCGATGATGTCCTGCAGCGACTTATAGCGCTGAAGGATCTGCTGAACGTCAGTCGCAACGGTATAATGCTCTTCACCGACGATGGCCGGGTCGAGCAGACGCGAGGTCGAGTCGAGCGGGTCAACGGCAGGGTAGATACCCTTTTCCGAGATCGCACGATTCAGAACGGTGGTCGCATCCAAGTGTGCGAACGAGGTGGCCGGCGCAGGGTCGGTCAAGTCATCCGCAGGAACATAGACGGCCTGAACCGACGTGATCGAGCCGGACTTGGTCGAGGTGATGCGTTCCTGCATCGCGCCCATGTCGGTCGCCAGTGTCGGCTGATAGCCCACCGCCGAAGGAATACGACCCAGCAGAGCCGAAACCTCGGAACCCGCCTGCGTAAAGCGGAAGATGTTGTCGACAAAGAACAGAACGTCGGCACCGGTTGCATCACGGAACTGTTCCGCCAGGGTCAGACCCGACAGAGCGATCCGCATACGGGCTCCCGGAGGCTCGTTCATCTGGCCGTAAACCAGCGCGATTTTCGAGTCTTCCAACTTGTCGGGAACGATAACGCCGGATTCAATCATCTCGTGATACAGGTCGTTGCCTTCACGGGTCCGCTCACCAACACCGGCGAACACGGACACGCCCGAGTGCACTTTGGCGATGTTGTTGATCAGTTCCATGATCAGAACGGTTTTGCCAACACCGGCGCCGCCGAACAGGCCGATCTTACCGCCTTTGGCGTAAGGGGCCAGCAGGTCAACAACCTTGATGCCGGTCACCAGAACTTCGGATTCAGTGGCCTGATCAGCGAAATCCGGCGCGTCCTGGTGGATGGAGCGCGTTTCGGTGGTTTCCACGGGACCTTTTTCGTCGATGGGTTCGCCCACAACGTTCAGGATACGGCCCAGGGTCGCGTTGCCGACCGGAACCGCGATCGGTGCGCCGGTGTCGGTGACTTCGGCACCACGTACAAGACCTTCTGTCGCGTCCATCGCAATGGTGCGGACAGTGTTTTCGCCCAGGTGCTGTGCCACTTCCAAAACCAGCTTCTTGCCGTTGTTGGTGGTGTCCAGCGCGTTCAGAATTTCAGGCAGTGCGTCATCGAACTGCACGTCGACGACGGCCCCGATAATCTGAGTGACTTTGCCTTTTGCATTCGCCATGTTTCGTCTCCGGTTTGTCTCTACAGCGCTTCGGCGCCGGAAATAATTTCAATCAGCTCGTTGGTGATCACGGCCTGACGCGAACGGTTGAACTGGATCGTCAGCTTGTCGATCATCTCACCCGCGTTGCGTGTCGCGTTGTCCATCGCGGACATCCGTGCACCCTGTTCCGAGGCCCCGTTTTCGAGCAGTCCCGAGAAGATCGCAGTCGCAACCGCCTTGGGCAGCAGATCGGCCAGGATGGCCTCTTCGCTGGGCTCGTAATCAAAGACCGCGCCGCTGTCGTCCCCTTCGACATCCTCGAACGAGGCAGGGATGATCTGCTGTGCCGTCGGGGTCTGGCTTACGACGTTGACGAACTTCGAGTAAAAGATCGTGGCTACGTCGAACTCACCCGCGTCGAAACGGGACAGGACGTCTTTTGCGATGTCCTGCGCGTTGGAATAGCCCAAACGCTTGACCTCGCTCAGATCGACATGGCCCACGAACAGGTCGCCAAAGTCGCGCTTGATTGCATCACGACCTTTTTTGCCAACGGTCAGAATTTTGACCGTCTTGCCCTTGGCCTTCAGCTCATATGCTTTGGCGCGGGCCAGCTTGGCGATGTTCGAGTTGAAGCCGCCACACAGGCCGCGTTCAGCTGTCATGACAACCAGCAGATGGACATCATCACTGCCCGTACCACGGAGCAGCTTGGGGGCGCTGTCGCTGCCCCCGACCGATGCCGCCAGCCCCGCCATCACGGCATTGAACCGTGCGGCATAGGGGCGCGAGGCTTCGGCAGATTCCTGGGCGCGGCGCAGTTTTGCGGCCGCGACCATCTGCATGGCCTTGGTGATCTTGCGGGTCGATTTGACCGACTCGATCCTGTTTTTTAGATCCTTAAGATTTGGCATGTGCCCGCCTCTCCCTTAAGCGAAGGTTGCGGCGTATTCGTCCAGCGCAGCCTTGATCTTGTCGGAAGCGTCGCCCTTGATCTTGGGGTCCTCGTCCGTGATCCACTGAAGCAGATCCGCGTGCTTGCCACGCAGATGCGCCAGCAGGCCAGCTTCATAGCGGCCAACATCGGTGACGTCGATCTTGTCGAGGTAACCGTTGGTGCCAGCGAAGATGACGCAAACGATTTCAGCGTTGGTCAGCGGCGAGTACTGCGGCTGTTTCATCAGCTCGGTCAGACGCGCACCACGGTTCAGCAGCTGCTGGGTTGCGGCGTCAAGGTCGGAACCGAACTGCGCAAAGGCAGCCATTTCACGGTACTGAGCCAGTTCCAGCTTAACCGGGCCAGCAACCGACTTCATCGAGTTGGTTTGAGCCGAGGAGCCCACACGCGAAACCGACAGACCGGTGTTCACAGCAGGACGGATGCCCTGATAGAACAGCTCGGTTTCCAGGAAGATCTGGCCGTCGGTGATCGAGATCACGTTGGTCGGAATAAACGCCGAAACGTCGCCACCCTGAGTTTCGATAACCGGCAGAGCCGTCAACGAGCCCGCGCCGAAATCTTCGTTCAGCTTCGCCGAACGCTCCAGCAGGCGGGAGTGGAGGTAGAAAACGTCGCCAGGATAGGCTTCACGTCCGGGCGGGCGACGCAGCAGCAGCGACATCTGACGATAGGACACGGCCTGTTTCGACAGGTCATCATAGATGATCAGCGCGTGACGGCCGTTGTCACGGAAGAATTCAGCCATCGCGGTCGCGGCATAGGGTGCCAGGAACTGCATCGGCGCCGGGTCGGACGCGGTTGCAGCCACAACGATCGAATATTCAATCGCACCGGATTCTTCCAGTTTCTTCACCAGCTGCGCAACGGTCGAACGCTTTTGGCCGATGGCCACATAAACGCAGTACAGCTTCTTGGACTCGTCGTCGCCCGCTGCTTCGTTGTACACTTTCTGGTTCAGGATCGCGTCCAGAGCAACGGCAGTTTTACCGGTCTGACGGTCACCAATGATCAGCTCTCGCTGGCCACGGCCAATCGGGATCATCGCATCGACCGATTTCAGGCCGGTTGCCATCGGCTCGTGCACCGATTTACGCGGGATGATGCCCGGCGCTTTGACGTCTGCAACGCCGCGCTCGGTGGATTCGATTGGGCCCTTGCCGTCCAGCGGGTTGCCCAGGCCGTCAACAACACGACCCAGCAGACCGTTGCCGATTGGCACGTCCACGATCGAGTTGGTGCGCTTAACAGTGTCACCTTCTTTGATGTCACGGTCAGATCCAAAGATAACAACACCGACGTTGTCGCTTTCCAGGTTCAGCGCCATGCCCATGATGCCACCGGGGAATTCGACCATCTCACCGGCTTGCACATTGTCCAGGCCGTATACACGGGCAATCCCGTCACCGACGCTCAGCACGCGACCGATTTCGGCCACTTCGGCTTCCTGACCAAAATTTTTGATCTGGTCCTTCAGGATTGCAGAAATCTCTGCAGCTTGGATTCCCATTTATCCGACCTCTTTCATTGCATTCTGTAGGGAGTTGAGCTTGGAGCGGATCGAGCTGTCGATCATCTTCGAGCCCACTTTAACGACAAGACCGCCGATGAGGCTTTCATCAACGGTCGCATTTATTGTCACGGTCTTGCCCACACGCTCGGACAGCGTTTTGGACAGTTTATCCATCTGTGTCTTAGTCAGCGCCTTGGCCGAGGCGACATCGGCGGTCACTTCGCCACGCTCTTCGGCCAGCATGTCGCGCAGAACCTGCACCAGTTGCGGCACAACGAACAGACGGCGTTTCTGCGCCATCAGACCCAGCGTGTTGCGCAGGATGGCGTTCAGACCCATCTTGTCGGCAATCGCTGTAATCGCGCCTTCTTGTTCAGCGCGCGAAACCAGAGGCGAGGCGATCAGGTCGCGCAGATCGGCACTGTCGCCCAATGCTGCTGCCAGATCGTTGATTCCGGTTTCCAGACCTGCGAGGTCTTTATTCTCTTTAGCGATCTCAAAAATCGCTGTGGCATAGCGCTCGGCGATGCCTGTGGAAATCGAAGCTGGTTCGGACACGTCCACCCTTCCGATATTTTGGGCCCCGAATTCGCGTTGCGGCAGCTACCCGGGGGCGTGAAGAAACCCCGTCCATAAGGCCGGGGATCAAAATCAACGGGGATGTAGCAGAGGTAAACCCAGCTAGCAACATATTATCACCATGGGCACCTTATCCACAAAGCGTTCTATTTCAGATACTTAGCTTGGGTGCGACCCTTTTATACGGCTGATGAGGGTGAAAAATGTTACCAAACCGCAAGGTTTTGCGATTCCTGCAGCCATTTTCGCGTGTTTCGGCCTTGTGACGGAAGGTAGTACCGGCGTTGCGCTAGGCTGGCTTGAGCAGGCCATCCAGCGCCTTGATCTGACGGCGCCCTGTCGCTTTGGTGACGGTTCCGCTGGGCGGTCTGATTTGCTTTGTCGCCTCAACCATCAGAACGCCGCCTGCCATGATCGTCGGCAAGCGCTGGCCAGTTTTCTCTATCAGGCTGCCGGATTTCAACCAGAACCGACGGAAGGACGGAGGCAAATACAAGGCGGAACAATAGTTATCCGTCATAAAGTGATGCGCTCTTAGCTGGCTTTCCAACTGCGAGGCAGAATATGGTCGCCCGAATCCAAATGGCGTTCGATCGGTCCGTGACCACAGCCCCGCACGGTTTGGTACGATAAAAAGCGCCCGTCCACCGGGACCAAGCACACGCCAGCATTCCGCCAGCAATTCGGCGGGACGTTGTGACGTTTCAAGTCCATGCATCACCACCAGCTTGTCCACATGCCCCGTTTCAATCGGCCACAAGGTCTCTTCCGTCAAAACAGATACGTTGGGCATTCCCGCAGGCCAGGGCATCACCCCCTGCGGCCCGGGCATCAGCCCGATGACGCGGCGCGCATCTTTCAGGTAGGGCCGCAACAACGGCACAGCAAAGCCAAACCCTACGACGGTTTGACCTTTGGCCTCGGGCCACAGGTCAATCATTCGCCCACGAATGGCCGCCTGCGCCGCACGACCAAGAGTGCTGCGGTAGTAGAAATTCCTCAGATCCTGCACATCAAGATGCATTGCGGACACCTGGCCAATCGGATTAGCTGAGCGCAGTCTAGCAACGAAAGGGCAAAAGGCCATGCCTCTTGAGATCGTCACCATCCCATGTCTCAGCGATAACTACGCATTTCTGGCGCATGACGCGGTTAGCGGCAACACCGCATTAATCGACGCGCCTGAAAGCGGCCCGATTCTGTCAGAACTGGAACGACGTGACTGGGGCTTGTCTCATGTGTTGCTCACGCATCACCATTTCGACCATGTCGACGGGTTGCCGGCCATTTTGGAACAGCACCCGGCGACGGTGATCGGCGCGGCAGCCGACGCACATCGCCTGCCACCCTTGGATCAACAGGTCAATGACGGCGACAGTTTTGAAATCGGCGGGGAACCCGTCCTTGTTCTGGACGTTTCGGGGCATACTCTTGGTCATATCGCCTTTCACATGCCGCAAAGCGCGGTGGTCTTTACCGCCGACAGCCTGATGGCAATGGGTTGTGGACGCCTGTTTGAAGGCACCGCACCGCAGATGTGGGAATCGCTGTGTAAACTGAGCGCCTTGCCGGATGACACGCTGGTTTGTTCAGGGCACGAGTACACGCAGTCCAACGCCAAATTCGCTCTCACCGTCGATCCAGGAAATTCTGCGCTGCAGAAACGCGTCGCAGAAATTGACCGCACCCGAGCCGCCCAACAGCCTACAGTTCCCTCCACTCTGGCGCTGGAAAAGGCCACTAACCCCTTCCTGCGCGCTGCTGACCCGGCGATTCAGGCGCATCTGGGTATGGCAGGAGCCGAACCAGCCAAAATTTTTGCTGAAATCAGGGCTAGAAAAGATCGGTTTTGATACCTATTTCACCTACTTCACAGCCACGGTCACAACAAATGTGACTGTCAAGAGCAAGAAAACCCTTGAAGCCGGGCTCTGATCAACCAAACTCTAATAGTATGAGGACATGGTTGGGATGGGGATCCGGCCTTCAGCCCGCCCCCTTCTGACCCAAGACAGAGGAGCACCCGCGTGCCTTCATTCTCGAGCACACTAGAACAAGCCATCCACGCGGCCCTGGCGGCTGCGAATGAACGGCGACATGAATTCGCAACGCTGGAGCATCTGCTTCTGGCATTGTTGGAAGAGCCCGATGCGATCCGCGTGATGAAAGCCTGCAGCGTCGATCTTGACGAGTTGCGCAGCACTCTGGTGGAATTCATCGACGAAGACCTTTCGAACCTTGTCACCGATATTGACGGATCCGAGGCTGTACCGACAGCCGCTTTCCAACGTGTGATCCAGCGCGCTGCGATCCATGTTCAAAGTTCGGGCCGGACCGAAGTGACCGGGGCGAATGTTCTGGTCGCAATCTTTGCCGAACGCGAAAGCAACGCAGCCTATTTCCTGCAGGAACAGGATATGACCCGGTACGATGCGGTGAATTTCATCGCCCATGGTGTGGCCAAGGACCCGGCCTACGGCGAAAGCCGTTCGGTATCGGGCGCGGATCAGGCGGAAGAGGAATCTCCGGCAAGCACTGCCGATGGCGAGCAAAAAGAAAGCGCGCTGGGGAAATACTGCATCGACCTGAACGCGAAATCGCGCGCGGGCGATATCGACCCGCTGATCGGTCGTGCTGATGAGGTTGAGCGCTGCATTCAGGTGTTATGCCGCCGGCGCAAGAACAACCCGCTTCTAGTCGGTGATCCGGGCGTTGGCAAAACCGCAATCGCAGAGGGACTGGCATTTAAGATCATTTCTGGCGAGGCCCCCGATGTCCTGTCAGAAACCACCATCTATTCGCTGGATATGGGTGCATTGCTGGCGGGCACCCGCTATCGCGGTGATTTCGAAGAACGCCTGAAAGCGGTCGTGACCGAGCTTGAGGATCACCCAGACGCGGTTCTGTTCATTGATGAAATCCACACCGTCATCGGTGCCGGTGCCACCTCGGGCGGGGCAATGGATGCCTCGAACCTGCTGAAACCGGCCCTGCAGGGTGGAAAACTGCGCACTATGGGTTCGACCACCTACAAAGAGTTTCGCCAGCATTTCGAAAAGGATCGCGCGCTGAGCCGCAGGTTCCAGAAAATCGATGTGAATGAGCCTTCGGTTGAAGACAGCGTGAAAATCCTGCGCGGTCTGAAGCCCTATTTCGAAAAGCATCACGAGATCAAATATACAGCCGACGCGATTAAAACCGCGGTCGAGTTGTCAGCACGCTACATCAATGACCGCAAGCTGCCCGACAAGGCGATCGACGTGATTGACGAAGCCGGTGCAGCCCAGCATCTGGTTGCTGAAAGCAAGCGCCGCAAGACCATCGGTGTCAAAGAGATTGAGGCCGTTGTTGCCAAGATCGCCCGGATTCCACCCAAGAACGTCACCAAGGACGATGCCGAGGTTCTGAAAGACCTTGAAAAGTCGCTCAAACGGGTGGTCTTCGGACAAGACGTGGCGATTGAGGCGCTCTCCAGCGCCATCAAACTGGCGCGCGCCGGTCTGCGCGAGCCGGAAAAGCCCATCGGCAACTATCTGTTTGCTGGCCCAACCGGTGTGGGAAAGACCGAAGTCGCGAAACAGCTGGCGGATACGCTGGGAGTGGAACTGCTGCGTTTTGATATGTCGGAATACATGGAGAAACACGCGGTCAGCCGCCTGATCGGTGCGCCTCCGGGCTATGTCGGGTTCGACCAAGGCGGTTTGCTGACTGATGGTGTCGACCAGCATCCGCATTGCGTTCTGCTGCTGGATGAGATCGAAAAAGCCCACCCGGACGTGTTCAACATCCTGCTGCAAGTGATGGACCACGGAGAGCTGACCGACCACAATGGTCGCACGGTGAACTTCCGCAACGTGGTGCTGATCATGACCTCGAATGCGGGGGCGCAAGAACAGGCAAAGGCGGCCATCGGCTTTGCCCGCGACCGCCGCGAAGGTGAGGATACCGCCGCGATCGAACGTATGTTCACGCCGGAATTCCGCAACCGTCTGGATGCTGTCATTTCCTTCGCGCCGCTGCCGAAAGAGGTCATCCTGCAGGTGGTCGAGAAGTTCGTGCTGCAGCTTGAAGCACAGCTACTGGACCGCAATGTGACCATCGACCTGACGCCAAAAGCCGCCGAATGGCTGGCCGACAAAGGCTATGACGACAAGATGGGCGCACGCCCATTGGGACGCGTCATTCAGGAACACATCAAGAAACCTCTGGCCGAGGAGCTGCTGTTCGGCAAGCTGGCCAAGGGCGGTGTCGTTCGCGTCTCGGTCAAGAAGGGAGAGCTGGATCTGGACATTTTTGGCCCCGATCAACCGCGCATCCCTGGCGACAAACCCCCGCTTCTGACTGCAGATTAAAAGCAGCGCATCAAATCAAAGCCCGGCTTCTACGCCGGGCTTTTTTCTTGCCCGAGCCGAGCCACCTGTCTCAAAAGAAAATCTCAGGGGCGCCCGGAAAACCACCCAACTCTGACAATGGGCCTTCCTTGCTGCAATCAGCGCTCGGTCAGCTTCAATTCGATCCGGCGATTCTGAGCGCGCGCTTCTGGGGTGTTTGCGGGGTTGAAGGGTTGGAATTCACCAAAGCCATTGGCCGCCAGACGTTGCGGTGGAATACCCAGCGCATCGACCATATAACGGACAACCGACAAGGCGCGTCCCTGGCTAAGCTCCCAGTTGTCCCGATAGCGGCCAGTTCCGGCCAGCGGGACATTGTCGGTATGGCCGTCCACGCGAATAACCCAGTTCAGGCCTTCGGGAATTTCAGCCGCGACACTGCGCAGTATATTGGCCACCTTGGCGATCTCAAGCTGACCCTTGGGCGACAGCACTGCTGATCCTGTATCGAACAGTACTTCGGACGAGAACACAAACCGATCGCCTTCGATCCGAACGCCTTCCTGATTACCCAGCACATCGCGCAACCGACCGAAGAATTCCGAGCGATATCGCTGAAGATCCTCGGCCTGCGCCGTAAGTTCTTGGTTCTGACCCGAAAGAGCCTCGGCCTCGGCCTCAAGCCGGGCGCGCTCGGCCTCTTCCAACAGACGACGACGACGCTCTTCCGAGGCGGCGCGGGCGAGTGCGGCGTTCAGATCCTGACCCAATGTTTGAATACGAATATCTGCGGCGGCGTTGCGGTCTACGTAATCGTCCAGCAGGGCCTGCAATCCACCCAACTGCTCGCGCAGGGCTGCCATCTGCTGGTTCAGCAAGGCAGTCTGACGCTGCGCCTTGGCTGAAACGGCTTTCTCGGCAGAGATTGCCTCACGCGCAACGGCCAGCAAGGCTGCGCGTTCTTCGGCCAATGTACGCTGTATCTGCTCCGCTGTCAGAGCGTCAGTTTGGGCGGCCAATGCCGCTTGCAGCTGGGCCTGCAACTCCTGACTATCAAGTTCACCAAATTGCCGCTCAAGCTCGGCCTTGGCAGCTTGCGCAGCGGCCAACAGGGTCAGGGTTTCTTCGGCTTGCTTGCGTTGCGCTTCCAGAGCCAGCGTCATAGCGGTCAGTTCCGCATCCGCGTCCTGCAGACGATTGCGCAGGTTTTCGGCAGCCGCAGCTTCGGCCAGGCGCGCGGCCTCTTCGGCGTCAAGCTGGCCTTCAAGCTCGGTGACCAATGCGGCCTGCGCGGCCTCATTTTGTTCCAGATCCGCCACCAACGCTTCAAGCGCTTCGCGGCGGGCAGCATCAAGCCGGGCGGCCTCGGCCTGGGCATCGACCTCGGCACGACTTTGGGCAAGGGCCAGGTTCAGGGCCTCTTGTTCATTCAGCAATTCCGAACGCTCAGATTCCAGTGAGGCGATAACCCCCAGCGACCGCTCTTGATCGGCCAACAGAGATGCGACCTGTGCTTCGAATGACGTGATCCTGGTTTCCGCCTGCGCCAGATCTTCCTCGGCCTGCGTCAGGGTCGCATTCAGCGCCCCTAACCGGGCCTGAAGGCGGCTGTTTTTCCGTTCTTCCAACCCAAGCGCACCGGCAAGGGCCGCCACTTCGCCGGACAGAGCGGTCAGTTCATCCTCTTGCCCCGAAATCGTCTCGCGCAGCACGAATTGCACCACCATGAAGATGGTCAACACAAAGGTCAGAACCATCAACAGCCCGGTCATCGCATCCACGAAACCCGGCCAGACCGACCCCTGAAACCGCTGACCTGTGCGACGGGACAGAGCCATGGATTACTCTCCTTCCGGAGCGGTTCGAACGGCGCCTCTGGGCAATGTAAGAGCTTTGACCAACAGTTCGATGTCCTTGCGCAGCTCGCTCATGCTTTCTTGGCGGCCTGCAGAAATTTCTTCGAGGATACGCAGCAACTGAACATCCATCGAGCGCAGGCGCATGCGGCTTTCTGCGTCTATTCCTTCGCTGGTCCCCTGTTCCCGCAGATGATCCAGCAGAGCGTCCTGCCCCAGTGCGACACGTTCCAGCGCAGCGGTGACATTCTCGGTCTCAGACTGACGCTGGTTCATATCTCCGATTGCGCCGACAAGATGCCCCAGCTTGCCCGACAGCTCGGCCCGGTCGGTTTCCTGCGCCGAAAACAAGTCCTGCAGGGCGTTCATCTGTTCGGACATTGCATCCAGAACCGGTGTCAGAACCGCCAGTTCGGTGCTGCTGCCGTCATCGCCTGCTGCAAAGCCGACACGGGTGATCGAGGACAACCATTCTTCGAGCTCTCGATAAAACCGGTTCTGCCCGTGGCCCGCGAACAGTTCCAGCAACCCCACAATCAGCGATCCGGCAAGGCCCAGCAACGAAGACCCAAAGGCCACGCCCATTCCCTGCAGTTGGGTTTCAAGGCCAACCATCAGGCGATTGAACACCGCCAGCCCTTCTTCGCCATCCTGCGGATTGAGACTGCGGATCGTGTCGACAATAGCGGGGACCGTCGTGGCCAAACCAAAAAACGTTCCCAAAAGCCCAAGATAGATCAGAACATTGGTGATATAACGCGTGATCTCACGCTCTTCCTCGACCCTTTCGGCCACCGAATCCAAAATAGACCGGGTCGAACTGGAACTGATCTGCGACCGCGCACCCCGGTCCCGCAGCAGCGACGCCAGCGGTGCCAAAAGCTGAGGCGTGCGCGCGTCCTCATGAACAACGCCACCAACGAAGGACTCGATCCAGCGCACCGAACCGATCAACTGTGTCACCTGATAAAAACAGGCAATTACGCCGACGAAAAATACCAGAAGGATAAAACCGTTCAGATACGGGTTTGCATAGAAAACCGGCAAAACGTAAGGCAGCGCCATGAAGATGCCCATACCAGCCAAGCCGATCGCCACAAGCATCGTTACGATCTGACGAATGGGTTGCGAGAAATGCGGTCTCGCGCCCTGTTGTGCCTGCGCCATGCGCGTTTTTCCCGGTTCTTTTCTGCTCTGACGCGAATCTACCGAAAATCTGCCGGTGACGCCAAGGGTTTATGAGGTAATGCTTCGCACCCGTTGCGCTAACCACTCAAGATCGGGATCACGCAGACCAATCTCGGTCAGATGTTCAGCTGTGTTATAAAGGTATTCGGTATTTGGACCACGCCCGCCGACAGCATGGGCAATGATCTGCGCCTGGTCTTCCAACGGCATGCCCCCGCAATACTGCACGTGATCTGCGTCGATAACATAGGTGACTGCCGTTACGACCTCGTCCGTTTCCAAATGCACATCCAGCATCTTTTCGACATAGGCCGACGAGATCAGCTCGCGCTCGCGCAGTTCATGCAAGGTACGCTCTTCGTGGCCTGCTTCGACGGCGAGGGCCAGACCTTTGCACAGGGTGTTTTGCTGTTCATCCAACGCCAGAACAAGGCCGGGTTTCTCTTCGGTTCCGCGGTGATGAATCGAACTCATGCAGAAAGACCGCGCATATCCATTCAGGGTTGCGCGTTCGCTGCGGGACACGGGAAAGCCGGGATTCCACAGCAGCGACCCATATCCGAAAACCCACATCGTCATAGCACTGGTCCTTGCCCGTTTGCGCCTATAAACATCAATTTCAAGGCGGGAAAAAGGGCCATTAGCAATGCGCGGGCTAATACGAGTAGTCATTTTCATCACTGCGATCTGGAGCGCCTATTGGTTCGTCGCCGGATATGGATTGCGCAACGCGATCACAACATGGTTCGACAACCAACAAGAAAGAGGCTGGCTGGCCGATTTTTCGGACGTAGCCACAGCAGGCTATCCGTTCAACCACCTCACCCGACTGAACAGCCCCGCACTGGCCGACCCGGTCAACGGCACCGCCTGGAGCGCCGACTGGATCGAATTCCAAAGCCCCGCGATCTGGCCGGGTCGGCAAGTTCTGCGTTTCGCGGAAACGCCGCAGCTGCTGTCCTATTTCGATCAAACGTCGACCATCGTTGCAGCTGACCTGCAGGCCGAGCTGCAGTTGCAACCTGGTGTCGCGCTGGTGCTAGAGAAAATGTCTCTGACTGCCGGACCATGGTCTATTGCCGATGGCGCTGATTTGCTGGCTGCCGGGACCACCCTTGGTCTGGTGATGGAGCAGACCGAAAACCCCCAAGCCTATGCGATCAACGCGCGGATTGACGGCTTTGCCCCCGGCGATGATCTGCGCGCGATGATGCATTCCGCCACCACCCTGCCCCAAACATTCGACGCGCTGGAATTGGATATGGTCGCCACTTTTGACAAACCCTGGGACCGATCCGCCTTGGAGCAAAGCCGGCCTCAGCCCACCCGGATCGACCTGCGTCTGGCCGAGATGAAATGGGGTGCCTTACGCCTATTTGCAGCCGGAGAGCTGGACGTGGACGATCAGGGCATTCCAACTGGCGAGATCTCGATCAAGGCCGAAAACTGGCGTGAGATGATCGCCATGGCAAACGCCGCAGGGGCCCTGCCCGATCAGGCGGTTGATCCGGTGACACGTGCGTTGAAATTCATGGCCGGTCTGGGGGGCAATCCCGATGCGCTGGATCTGCAGTTGAACTTTCAGCAGGGCTATGTGGCGCTTGGCCCGCTGCCCCTTGGTCCGGCGCCGCGCCTTATCCTGCGTTAACGGCAGTAGGGGCCGCTGCGATACCGGGCCGTGTCCAAATGGAAATGATCCCGGTGATAGCGGTCTGAATTCGGACCCAATACCGTTCCGAACGGCCCGCAGGCGGCGCGCCAGATCTTGGTCAGTTGCTTCTTTGACGGGTTCTTGCGCCAACCGTTCAGAACGGTCACAACCTCGCCATTCGCCATCTTGAAACCTGATATGTCTATGGCCCGGCCCTTACCGTGTTCCGATATCCGCGCACCCTTGCGGTTGTTGCGCGTTCGGCATGCGTAGTGGGCCGCGACCTGCAGTTCGACAACGGGACCGCGCCTTTTGAAGGTGGGCTTCACGCTTTTCTCGACCCATTGGTTCAGCGCAATTGCTGTGCCGCAATCCATGGTGGACGGACGGCTAAGCGCCACACCAGAAACTGAGGTGATCTGTACCGCTTCTTTGATCCCGCAGGCTTTGATCTTGCCGGGAACACTACCCACCGGCTTGCCCTGAATTTCGATATTCCCGCAGACCGATGTTTTGCGCAGCTTACGCTTTTTGAACAGCACCTGCTGTACCAGCGTATTCGGCTGCAACTCTGGCTGCATCCCGACCGGAGCGGCAAAGGCCAGAACCGGTTGGTCATCGGGGGTCAACCGGTGTTCAGATGGCGTTGCATTCCCCATTGTGGCACCAAGTACCAACCACCCAATCGACAGACCGCTCCAGCCGCGCCTCATGGGTTGGTATTCCCGCGACCAAAATCCGGCGCGTCCGTATCCTGCCCGGCATCAATGATCCCGCGCCGGATCGCACGTGTGCGCGTGAAATAATCGAACAGCTGATCGCCGTCACCTGTACGAATGGCCCGCTGCAGCGCAAACAGTTCTTCAGTGAAACGCCCCAATATCTCTAGCGTCGCATCCTTGTTGGTCAGAAACACATCGCGCCACATGGTCGGGTCCGAGGCCGCGATCCGGGTGAAATCCCGAAAGCCCGCGGCCGAGTATTTGATGACCTCGCTATCGGTCACACGGCGCAGATCATCCGCTACGCCGACCATCGTATAGGCGATAAGGTGTGGCGCATGGGATGTCACTGCAAGAACCAGATCATGGTGATCGGCATCCATCTCATCAACATTCGAACCCAAACCCGTCCACAATGAGCGTAGTCGCGCAACGGCCTCCGGGTCCGAGTCCTCTACCGGCACCAATAGGCACCACCGATTATCGAACAGCTCGGCAAATCCGGATTCAGGGCCGGAATGCTCGGTCCCGGCCAGCGGATGCGCAGGAATGAAATGAACATCCTGCGGGATGTGAGGTGAGACATCCTGAATGACGTGTCGCTTGACCGAACCCACGTCCGAAACGGTCGCGCCCGACTTCAGGGCAGGCGCAATCTCCTGCGCTACCGCGCCCATCGCGCCAACAGGCACGCACAGAACTACAAGGTCTGCCCCCTCAACGGCCTCTTGCGCGGTGTCACAGATCCGGTCGCATAGGCCAATCTTGCGCGCTGTGTCGCGCGTGGCCTCGGACCGGGCATAGCCGGTTACTTCGGCGGCCAATCCAGCACGTTTAATCGCCCAGAACATCGACGATGCGATCAGGCCCAACCCGATCAGCGCAACGCGGTCATATACCTGGCTCATGCGGCGCCCCCTTTGAAAGCGGTTATGGCCGCAACGACACGGCGACAAGCCTCCTCGTCCCCAACCGTGATCCGAAGAGCATTTGGCAGGTTATATCCCGCGACGCGGCGCACGATCAAACCCTGTGTCTTGAGGTAATCGTCGCACGCTTCGGCCTCGGCCTGATCCTTAAAGCGGGCGAGAATAAAATTGGTGCTGGACGCATCCGAAGATACGCCGATTTTGGACAACTGGGCCGAAAGCCAAACCCGCAAGCGTGCATTTTCGCTGTGGCAAAAGGTCAGGTACTCTTCGTCCTTTATGGCGGCTTCGGCAGCAGCCAACGCAGTCAGCGACAGGTTAAAGGGCTGGCGTACCCGGTTCAGCACATCAATGATCTCTTGCGCCGCATAGCCCCAACCGACCCGCATCCCGCCCAGTCCATAGATCTTGGAAAAGGTCCGCGTCATGATCACATTCTCGAACCGATCCACCAGAGCGCGGCCTCCGTCGAACCCTTCGACAAACTCGGCATAGGCGCCATCAATCACCATCAGACAGGTCTGCGGCAAGCTTTCGGCCAGTCGGATAAGATCAGCCTCGGGGATCATGGTCGATGTCGGATTGCCCGGATTGGTCACGAACACGATCCGGGTCTGGTCAGTCACAGCGGCAAGAATGTTGTCCACATCCACGTGACGATCGGTTTCAGGCACCATCACCGGAGTTGCCCCCGCCATCCGAGCGATGATCGGGTACATCGAAAATCCGTGTTCGGTATAGATAACCTCATCCCCCGGACCGGCATAAGCCTGTGCCACGAATTGCAGCACCTCGTCACTGCCCACGCCGCAGATAATTCGCGCCGGGTCCAGCCCGTGGCGTTCGCCAATAGCCATACGCAGACTGGCGTGATCTGTACTGGGATACCGGTTCAGGGTGGCCGCACTGTCACGTACTGCCTCGATCGCTTTGGGGCTGGGGCCAAAGGGGTTTTCGTTCGAGCTCAACTTGATCACATGGTCGACCCCCGCCACCTTCGACTGGCCGCCCTGATAAAGCGCGATGTCCATAATGCCGGGTTGAGGGGTGATCTGGGTCATAAGAGGCTCCGTATTTAGAAGCCCCTCATACCCGTCTCAAAGCGTTGAGAAAAGCGGCAATTCCCTTATGCCGCCTTGAAGCGGGCTGTCGCCGGGTCGGCGTTGTAAAAGGGAGTAAACTCTTCGGTCCGCCGGGACAGGTCATTGACGCTGTCGATGATGAAGCGGACAGTCTCTTGGGACATCAGATATGAAAAGTTCAGACGCACCCAACCGGGTTTTTTCAACTCTTCACCAGCACCAAGCGCCGCATGCAACTGCTCCGAGGCTGCACGATCAATACCCAGCAACCGATGCGCATAGGGCCCGGCACAAGCACACCCGCCCCGCGCTTGAATGCCATAAACATCACTCAGCATCCGGGTGAATAACTGCTGGTGCACCGGCTGACCTTTACTGTTATGAACAAGAAAGGAAAAAATCGGCAACCGATGTGGATTGTCCGCGCCCAACAAGGTCAGACCTGGGTTATCTCCCCACCCTTCCAATGCCATCTGGTTATAAAGCGCCTCGCGCCTTGCGATTTCGTCTGCGCCTACCGCATCCTTGACCATGAAAGCCAACGCGGCACGGATGTCGCCTAAGACATTCGGCGTTCCCGCCTCTTCGCGCGTTGCAAGATCGGCGCTGTAGTCATGCCCCCAAGGGGACACGAAACTCACAGTGCCACCACCGGGCCAGCTGGGGCATGTGCGCTGCACAACGTTTTGATTGACGATCAATACACCAGACGCTCCGGGTCCACCGGCAAATTTATGAGGAGAGACCACGATCGCATCCTTGCGCGCATCCGCCGGGCCCATTTCCATTGGCAGATAAGGCCCACCGCCCGCATAATCCCAAACCGCTACAGCACCATTAGCCTTAAGCAGCCGCGTAACCGGGTCGGGATCAGTGATTATGCCCGTCACGTTCGAAGCGGCCGAAAATGACCCGATGATCAGATCCGAGTCCGCGTTTTCAACCAAGGCACGCTCTAAAGCCGACAGATCGACACCCCCTTCGGATGCTTCGGGGATTTCAATCACCAGCGCTTTGCTTTCCCGCCACGGCAAGATGTTCGAATGGTGCTCATATGGGCCGATCATTACCACTGGTCGTGCTGCGGCCTCGATCCCCAACAGATTGACCAGCCGGTTGAGACCCGCTGTAGCGCCCGATCCGGTAAAAATCACCGCATCATTTTCCCCGGCGCCAACAATCCGGGAGATTTCCGCACGGGCCTCGCGGCGCAGTCGGGTCATGTAGGCCCCGCAATAAGACGCCTCGGTGTGGCTGTTGGCATAAAACGGCAACACATGCGCGGCCACAAAATCCTCGACCTGCTTCAATGCGCGGCCCGACGCAACATAATCCGCGTAAACCAAAGGTATGTCCCCGCGCAGCCCCGGGATCATAACATTCTCGCCGATTAAGCCATCGCGCAACGTGTCGCTACGAACAGCAGCTTCAATGTCAGAACGAAATTGGGAAAGTGTCATTATATGGACTCCGAAGTTTCCCAACAAATATGATTGATATGTGTTGTGTATATAATGCATATTTTTAGATGGTTTTCATAAATCATGTGTCATATGATTTGGAATGTCAAAAAATCTAGATCATATTGACCACCGCCTGCTGCGTGAATTGCAAACCGACGCTACGCTGTCCCAACGAGAACTGGCCGACCGCATCGGGCTGTCGCAAAACGCCTGCTGGCGTCGGCTGAAGGCCCTGAATGATCAGGGCGTCATCATCGGATCGACGGCGCAAATCGCGCGCGAAAAACTAGGGCTGAGCCTTGTGGTCTTCGTCATGCTGCGTACGCGGCACCACTCGGCCGAGTGGTTACAGGCCTTTCGCAGACATGTTCTGACGATACCAGAGGTCGTGGACTTTCACCGCATTGGCGGCGACTACGACTATCAGCTCAAGGTTGTTACGCAGGATATGGCTTCGTACGACAAGGTCTATCAACGCCTCATCGAAAAAGTCGAGCTGGACAGCGTAACCTCATATTTCGCGATGGAGGCAATTGCAGAAGGACGACCCTTGCCAATCTGATCCGCTCTTTATTTGGCCAAAAAAATTGCTCGGGGGGCATCGCGGCTGGTCGTGATTGGGGGCAGAGTCCCCTAAAACGAAAAAGGCCGCGCAACCGCGCGGCCTTTCGAATTTCGATTTCGGCGAAGATTAGTTCTTCGCGTAGAATTCGACAACCAGGTTCGGTTCCATCATGACAGGGTAAGGCACATCGCCCAGACCCGGTGCGCGCACGAAAGTCGCGGTCATTTTCGAGTGGTCGGCGTCGATGTAATCAGGAACATCACGCTCGGCCAGAGCAGCAGCTTCAAGAACAACGGCCAGTTGCTTGGACTTGTCACGTACTTCGATGACGTCGCCTTCTTTGACACGGTAGCTGGGGATGTTGACCCGCTTGCCGTTCACTGTGACGTGGCCGTGGTTCACGAACTGACGCGCGGCGAACACGGTCGCGACGAATTTGGCGCGATAGACAACGGCGTCCAGACGGCGTTCCAGCAGACCAATCAGGTTTTCACCGGTATCGCCGTTGACACGAACAGCTTCGGCATAGATGCGGCGGAACTGCTTTTCGGTCAGGTCGCCATAGTAGCCCTTCAGCTTCTGCTTGGCACGCAGCTGCAGACCGAAGTCAGACAGTTTGCCTTTCCGGCGCTGACCGTGCTGACCAGGGCCGTATTCACGACGGTTGACCGGGGATTTCGGACGACCCCAGATGTTTTCGCCCATCCGGCGGTCGATTTTGTACTTGGCAGACGTGCGTTTGGTCACGGCTGATCTCCTTCTTAAGGTCGAGGCCCTGATAGGCCACTATGAAGGGCGTTGTCCTCTTGAGGTTTCCCTCATGACAGGCCTCCCCTTGCGGGGGCCACCAACACCAATGAAGCCGCGCTTATATCCGCAGCGCTGGCAGAGTCAACATGCCGAACGGACGGAACCGAAACTTTCTGAAATTCAATTCAAAGACGGCACCACTAACGGGATTTACTCCGCTAAAGTGGCACCGTTTACAGTTGCGCGTAGGTTCGCGACACCAGTGTACTGGAACTGAGTGGCCTTGCGATGAAACGCGACGACAGTTCCGTCCTGCTCTGCAACTTCACCACTCTGATGCTTGATCTGAGTATATGCGCTGATCCAGAATTCCTGATCGCGTGAAGGACAGCCGCTTTCAAACACCAGCGACGGGCTTTCATCATCATCGGAAACGACCAGTAACGCTGAAAACCGTTGCGCCCCGTTCATAAGCTCGAGCGTTCCGACGACATTATCCGAAAAAGTCGTGGCAGGAATAACGCGCCCGATTGTACCTGATGCAAATGCGTTTTTACGCCCGACAACTTCAGCGCTGCCTGCCAGCATCGATGCCTGACCGCGCCAGGACCAGGCCGACCCTACATTTAAAAATGCCAGAGGCGCCGCCTCTAGCCCATCAATCTCTGTCTGCAACCATGAAATGGCAACACGACCGTTTACCCCGGTATTCATTTTACCGCCCGTACCCCTCAACAAATCACTGCCCGATGGCCAAGGGTTTATCAGTGACGATTCCGGCAGAAAAGGGACGGAATTGCAGCAATCACGAGAATGTTGCAGAACAGAATCAGAATCCGGATGCAGAAATCCGCGTTTCAAAGACTTAAAGGATCATACTGAGCCCGAATATCGGTCTGCCCTGCATTCGGTCTGATCAGGCTTTTTTCGATTCGCCAACCACAGCGGATTTAGATTTCAAAGGCGTGCGCCCTAATCGGCACACTGCACGAGCTGTCAGTTCACCAGCCCCCGATCCGCCATTCCACCGGAAAAGCGGAGGCTGCGGATATCTTCCGGCATCGTCTTGTACTGGTCTCGAAAAGCACGTTTCAGTGACGTTGTAGACGAAAACCCTGTGGCGGTGGCAATCTCGATTTGTGGCAAATCCGTAAACCGCAGCAGGCTATGCGCACGTTCCAAACGCAATTCTCGGTATGTGGCCAAGAGCTTTGCCCCCGTCTTGTTCAGAAACCGTCTCTGAAGCTGCCGGGTTGAAGTGCCGACCATGTTCGAAAGATCCGTGATCCTGAGTGGCTCTTCGACATGGTTCAGCATTGCCTCAACCGCTGACATAACCAGGTGATCCCCGCCCGCACGATGGATCAAGCGATTGGCAAGCTGGCTTTCGCAGTCCCGCTTGGGCTCGGACAGGCCGATAAACCCGCGTAGGTTATCTGCCATATTCTCACCATGGTCCAACGAAACAAAATCCGCCAACAAACGCAGCGTACTTAGACGTGTCGTCGCGCTATGCGTGCGCCCGCGCGCCGCCAGATATGTGCCTGTACCACAGTTGGTCAAACTTGCTTCACGCGCTGCTGCATCGAAGTTGGGGTGAATGGCCGCGACTGTTTTTTCCGACAATCTAATCTGGGCCAGCACAAGCACGGCACCACCGACAAGAATGGTCCGTGGCGAAAGGTTCAGAACTTGTGAGACCCATGTTCTTTCGGCGTCGGACAACGTCCAACAATCCGAAAAATCGCCCCAGAAAACAGCCGCTCTTCCGGTCCAGTACTGCGGTCCTCCTACGGACCCCGCACCAGCCAAACGCAGATTAACGACATAGGAATGGTCGCCGGTCAGGTCGCTCAGGGCATGATAAAATTCCCTGATCATCTCGGCCGAGGCAAATGCACTACTATCGCGCACGATCACATCGATGTTGTGGGTTCGCACGAACGCAGCAGAGGTTGGCTCAGCCAGATAGGCTTGGTCATTTTCGAAGATGCAATGCTTCATGTCTCCCCCGCTGAAAAGCCTGGGCCACAGGCAAAGGCATATGGCCCGGGATGGATCAGCCCGCGGACAGTGCGTGGGCTGATCTGGTTGTCGTCTGTTTACTCTGCGGCTTCTTCGTAAGCGTCCATTGGTGGGCATGTGCAGATGAGGTTTCGGTCTCCGTATGCGTTGTCGA